>JADGOX010000327.1 GCA_017882745.1 Mycobacteriaceae bacterium
CCGGTATGGATGCGGTGGGCGACGACGTGGGCACGCCGACCATCCACATCAACGGGGTGGCCTTCTTCGGGCCGGTGCTGTCCCGGATCCCGCGCGGCGAGGACGCCGGAAGGGTCTGGGACGGCAGCGTGCTCCTGGCCGGCTACCCGCATTTCTACGAACTCAAGCGGACCCGCCACGAGGACCCCGAGTTCGACTGACCTTGACTTCCACCGGCACCTCAGGAGACAACATGACTGCACCAACTTTCGATCTCACCGACCACGTCATCGACGGCGAGCGGCGCGCCGGCTCCGGCGAGCGCATCGACGTGACCAACCCGGCCACGGGCGAGGTCATCGCCAGCATCCCGGCCGGCACAGTTCAGGACGTCGATGACGCGGTCACGGCCGCCAGGCGCGCTTTCGGCTCGTGGTCCCAGGTCCCGGTTAGTGAACGGGCCGCGGTGGTTCAGCGCATCTCTGAAGGCATTCTGGCTCGCCGCGACGAGATCGCTGCGACGATCTCCGCCGAGATGGGCTCGCCCATCGGGTTCGCCACAGCGGTGCAGGCATCTCTGCCCGCGTTCACCGCGGCTGGAACCGCGGCGCTCGCGGAGACGTTCCCGTGGTCGGAGGAGATCGGCAACTCCCTCGTCGTACGGGAGCCCATCGGCGTGGTGGGTGCGATCACCCCGTGGAACTACCCGTTGCACCAGATCGTGGCCAAGGTCGCCCCCGCCCTGCTGGCTGGCAACACGGTGGTGCTCAAGCCCAGTGAGGTTGCACCGCTGAGCGCAGGCATCCTCGCCGAGATCGTAGAGAATGCCGGACTACCCGCCGGCGTCTTCAACATCGTGCACGGAACAGGGCAGGTAGTCGGCGAGGCCATCTCGGGTCACCCGGACATCGACATGGTGTCCTTCACCGGCTCCACCGCGGCGGGCAAGAAGGTGAGCATCAGTGCGGCTGAAAGCGTGAAGCGTGTGGCGCTTGAGCTCGGCGGCAAGTCGGCCTGTGTGGTTCTGCCCGACGCCGACTTCGCGAAGGCCGCCAAGCTGGGGCTCGGCAACGGCTGGATCAACGGCGGACAGACCTGTACTGCCTGGACGCGGATGCTCGTCCCGGCCGACCGGCATGAGGAGATGCTCGGGCTGCTGCGCGAGGCCGCGGCCAAGTACACCGTCGGTGACCCGGCTGAGGCGTCCACCCGCATCGGGCCCATGTCTTCCGTCAATCAGCAGGACAAGGTCAACTCCTACATCAAGCTCGGGGTCGAGGAGGGCGCCACGGTCGCCTTCGGCGGGCCCGACGCCGCTGGCGAGCTGCCCAGCGGCGGGGCGTACGTGCAGCCGACCATCTTCGGCGGCGTCACCCGGGACATGCGTATCGCCCAAGAGGAGATCTTCGGGCCGGTGCTGTCGGTCATGCCCTACACCGACCTGGATGATGCGGCCGAGATTGCCAACTCGACGGTCTACGGCCTGGCCGGGGCGGTGTTCGCCGCAGACACGGATTCGGGGGTGGCGTTCGCGAAGCGGATGCGTACCGGGCAGGTCGACGTCAACGGCGGATCGTTCAACCCGGTCGCCCCCTTCGGCGGCTACGGGCAGTCGGGCAACGGGCGCGAGCTCGGCCGCTTCGGGCTGGAGGAGTTCTGTGAGATCAAGTCGATCCAGCGCTGAGTCCACTCGCGCCTGAGCTGCCCCAGGCTCTGGTCGGGGTCGGCATCCTGGAACACTGTGCCCATGCGCGTTTACCTGGGTGCCGACCATGCCGGCTTCGAGTTCAAAGCTCAGATCGTCGAGCACCTGCGTCAGGCGGGCCACGAACCCGTGGACGTCGGTGCGCACACCTACGACGCCGTCGACGACTACCCGGCCTTCTGCGTGGAGGCAGCGCGGCGCACCGTCGCGGACCCGGGCAGCCTGGGCTTGGTCCTGGGCGGTTCAGGCAACGGCGAGCAGATCGCCGCGAACAAGGTGCCGGGCTGTCGTGCCGCGCTCGCGTGGAGTGTGGAAACGGCGCAACTCGCCCGCCAGCACAACGACGCTCAGGTGATCGGCCTCGGCGGTCGGATGCACACCTTGGAAGAGGCCTTGGCGATCGTGGACGCCTTCCTGGCCACCCCGTTCTCCGGCGAAGAGCGTCACCAGCGGCGGATCGACATCCTTTCGGAGTACGAGCGCACCGGCACCCCGCCAGCCCTGCCCTGACTGGCCTGCGGCCTGCTGCTCCGGAAGGCTGCGCAGAGCGACCGGGGTTCAGCCTGACGGGTTCAGGCTATGGACAAGCTGTCGTGGAATTCGCGTACCGCCTGCTGCCAGGTCGTGTCATCGCCCTTGGTCGTCTGCGAGACGAGGTCGACGAGGTAGATCTGTGTGCCCTTCCGGACGGCCACCGAGGTCACGGCAATGGTGAGCGGAGTCGGCAGCGAAGTACTCACCCAGGTGCCCAGGAGCCGTTGGCCCGGGTTCCCGCTGACGGTCAAGAAGCGCGCACTGATCTCGTGGTACCCGGTCAGTGATCTTGCGGCCGAGTTCTTGTCCACAGTGAGGGCTTCGTCCATGGACTGAACCCCGGGCAGCGCGCTGATCACGACGGTGGTGACTGGGGTGAACCCGTTCGCTCGGGAATCCTGCGCGAGGAAGGTGGCCACCAGAGCCGTGTTTGCGCTCGGTGAAGACCCAGCTGTCTTCACCCACCCGTCGGGAGGCGTGACGGTCACTTCGGGGCCACCGGCGTCGTTGGGCGTGGTCAGGGTGACTGCGCTCGAGGAAGGGGAGCGGCTGGGCGTGCTCGAGCTGCTCCGGGCGCCTGTGCTGCTTGGTGTGTTTGTGCCGGGAGCCGACTGTGCGCTGCCCTCGATCTGCTTCGTGCACCCCGAGGTAAGGGCGAGGATCGCCACCATGACAGCGATGGTCGGCTTCAGCCGCCTGGCCATGGTGCGCCTCTCGTGAGGGAAAGCTCGGGGTCCGACGTCTGGCCCTCTGTGCCCACGACACGTTGGTGGTGCACACCAGGAAAGGTACTGGCGACTCGCCACAGTGAAGTGGGCAGATCACCACCAGTGGACATGCCCGCTGGTGGGGCAGGGGAGAGCGGGCGACGGGAATCGAACCCGCGTAATCAGTTTGGAAGACTGAGGCTCTACCATTGAGCTACGCCCGCGCGCAAACGAACGCTACCGGTCACCACTTGGTGGCCCGCTGTCTGTGTGCGGTGTCAGAGCCTACCCAACGGCCCAGTAGGATCGTTACGACGGGGTGTGGCGCAGCTTGGTAGCGCATCCGCTTTGGGAGCGGAGGGTCGCAGGTTCAAATCCTGTCACCCCGACCAGGTTCGCCCTGGACGTCATGAAGCCGAATTCTCGTACCACCTGAGGAGCATGTCTGTGAAGAGCACCGTCGAGCAGCTCAGCCCGACGCGGGTCCGCATCAATGTCGAGGTGCCCTTCGAGGAGCTCAAACCCGACTTCGACGCCGCGTACAAGACCCTTGCCCAGCAGATCCGGCTTCCCGGCTTCCGCCCGGGCAAGGCCCCTGCCCGTTTGCTGGAGGCGCGTGTCGGTCGCGGCGCAGTGCTCGAGCAGGTCATCAACGCCGCGCTGCCGAACAAGTACTCGGAGGCGGTGACCAACGCGGATCTTCGCCCGCTGGGTCAGCCGGAGATTGAGGTCACCAAGCTCGAGGACGGCACGGAGCTCAGCTTCACCGCGGAGGTCGACGTCCGCCCGGACATCACCATCCCGGCGTTCGGTGAGCTTGCGGTCACGGTCGACTCCATCGTCATCACCGAGGACGACGTGGCCGAGCAGCTGCATTCGCTGCGGGCCCGCTTCGGCACCCTGAGCGGCGTCGAGCGTCCGGTGCAGGACGGAGACTTCGTCACCATCGATCTCTCGGCGACCGTCGACGGCGAGGACGTTCCGGACGCCTCCACCGCCGGGATGTCCTACGAGGTGGGCTCCGGTCAGCTGATCGATGGCATCGACGAGACGTTGATCGGGTTGTCGGCCGGCGGCACCGGCGAGTTCACCACCGCACTGCTGGCGGGTGACCACGCGGGACGTGATGCCGTGGTCAGTGCGGTCATCGGCACGGTCAAGGAGCGTGAGCTGCCCGAGGCAGACGACGAGTTCGCCCAGATGGCCAGCGAGTTCGACACGCTCGAAGAGCTCACCGCCGACCTGCGTGAGCGAATCGGCCGCGTGAAGAAGGTGGAGCAGGCGACCGCCGCGCGCGACAAGGTGCTCGAGGCCCTGCTGGAGACCACCGAGATTCCGGTGCCCGAGGCAGTCGTCAAGGCAGAGGTCGAATCGCGTCTGCACGACGCGGTACACCCCTTCGATCACGACGAGGACAAGTTCGCCGCCGCACTCGCCGCACAGGGCAGCAGCCGCGAGGAGTTCGACACTTCGAACCAGGAAGAGGCCGAGAAGTCGGTAAAGACCCAGCTGCTGCTGGACGCTCTTGCCGAGGCGGAGAACACCACCGTCGACAACGAGGAGCTCACTGAGCGCATCGTGTACCAGGCGCAGCGTTTCGGCGTGAGCCCTGAGGAGTACGTCCAGCAGGCGCAGCAGGCGAACCAGCTCAGCGCCATCTTCGCTGACGTCCGACGGGGCAAGGCCTTGGCCGGGGTGGTCGCGCAGGCAGTGGTCACCGACACCGACGGCAGCGTCGTCGACCTCGATGAGCTGCTCGGCCGTGGGCCGGCGACGGCCGAGGCCGACGACGAGGGCGGTGTCACTGTCGACGAGAACGGCGTGATCGAGGGTGAGACGCTCGAGGCTGAGGCAGCCGCGGGCGAGCAGAACTCCTGACGCTGACAGCGAACACGGGCGGTGCCGGGACTCCGGTGCCGCCCGTGTTGGTTAGGGTCAAAGACAGATCAACCCACACCGGAAGGCAGGTCCCCTCGTGACGCCGCAGAATCCCGCCGCGCTGAACCCGAAGATGGCAAGCACCGCTGGACTCAACCTCAGCGACTCGGTCTTCGAGCGTCTGCTGAAGGAGCGCATTATCTTCCTGGGCACTCAGGTCGACGACGACATCGCCAACCGGGTGTGTGCGCAGATCCTCCTGCTGGCCGCCGAAGACCCGACTCGGGACATCTCGCTGTACATCAACTCCCCGGGTGGTTCGGTCACCGCAGGTATGGCGTTGTTCGACACCATGCAGTTCGCCGAGTGCGATGTGGCCACCTACGGGATGGGCCTGGCGGCATCAATGGGCCAGTTCTTGCTCGCCGCCGGCACCAAGGGCAAGCGGTTCGTGCTGCCGCACGCGCGCATCATGATGCACCAGCCCTCGGCAGGCATCGGCGGATCAGCCACTGACATCGCCATCCAGGCCGAGCAGTTCGAGCACACCAAGCGCGAGATGAACGACCTGCAGGCCCAGTTCACCGGGCAAACGGTCGAGCAGATCGAGAAGGACTCGGACCGCGACCGTTGGTTCACCGCGGCCGCAGCCAAGGAGTACGGCTTCGTCGACCACGTCATCAGCCGTGCTGCACAGGTTGGCGGTCCGGGCTCCTCGTAGGCACCCGGACACTTCGTCCCGCGACCCAACCAGGCCGTGCCCGAGCCTGGCTTGCCCATTACTTGATGGAGACAACATGACCAGCTTCCCGCAACCCGGATTCCAGATGCCGAGCTCGCGTTATGTGCTGCCCTCGTTCGTTGAGCGCACCAGCTACGGCATGAAAGAATCCAACCCCTACAACAAGCTCTTCGAGGAACGCATCATCTTCCTCGGCGTGCAGGTCGATGACGCGTCTGCCAATGACGTCATGGCACAGCTGTTGTGCCTGGAGTCCGATGACCCCGACCGTGACATCACGATCTACATCAACTCGCCCGGCGGTTCGTTCACCTCGCTGATGGCGATCTACGACACGATGCAGTACGTCCGCGCGGACATCCAGACCGTGTGCCTCGGGCAGGCCGCGTCCGCTGCCGCAGTGCTGTTGGCCGCGGGAACCCCTGGCAAGCGCTTGGCGCTGCCCAACGCCCGGGTGCTCATCCACCAGCCGTCCACCGAGGGCGTGTACGGGCAGGTGTCGGACCTGGCGATCCAGGCCGCTGAGATGCAGCGGATGCGCCGTCTCCTGGAGACCACGCTGGCCAAGCACACCGGTCGCGATGCCGACCAGGTGCGCCTGGATATCGAGCGGGACAAGATCCTCACCGCGGAGGAAGCCAAGACCTACGGCATTATCGACCAGGTGCTTCCGTACCGGAAGCTGTCGGCGCAAGCCTGACCGCGTCCAGATGTCACCGCGCTGCCGACACGCCGCTTGGGGCCTCCTGCGCTCGAGCGGCGGATCGACAGGGCACGCTGTAGCCCTGGTCTCCACGAGATCGACGGGTACCGTCAGCAGCACACGGGCGAAGCGGTGACAAGTCGCTTGTGTGAGACAGTGCACACCGGACGTACCGCACGCATTCTCAGTACAGGGAAGTAGGGACGGACAGGTATGGCACGCATCGGAGACGGCGGGGATCTGCTGAAGTGCTCTTTCTGTGGCAAGAGTCAGAAGCAGGTCAAGAAGCTGATAGCCGGCCCTGGCGTGTACATCTGCGACGAATGCATCGACCTGTGCAACGAGATCATCGAGGAAGAGCTGGCCGAGGCCGGTGAGGTCAAGCTCGAAGAGCTGCCCAAGCCCAGCGAGATCTGTGAGTTCCTGGAGAAGTACGTCGTCGGCCAGGACACGGCCAAGCGGAAGCTTGCCGTGGCCGTGTACAACCACTACAAGCGCGTGCAGGCGGGCGACAAGCTGCGCGACCCGCGTGAGGACAACATCGAGTTGGCCAAGTCCAACATCTTGATGCTGGGACCCACGGGTTGCGGGAAGACCTACCTGGCTCAGACCCTCGCGAAGATGCTCAACGTCCCCTTCGCCATCGCTGATGCGACAGCACTCACTGAGGCCGGCTACGTCGGCGAGGATGTCGAGAACATTCTGCTCAAGCTGATCCAGGCCGCTGACTACGACGTGAAGCGGGCCGAGACCGGCATCATCTACATCGACGAGGTCGACAAGATCGCTCGCAAGAGCGAGAATCCGTCGATCACCAGGGACGTCTCCGGTGAAGGTGTGCAGCAGGCCCTGCTGAAGATCCTGGAGGGGACGCAGGCCAGTGTGCCGCCGCAGGGCGGCCGCAAGCACCCGCACCAGGAGTTCATTCAGATAGACACGACCAACGTGCTCTTCATCGTGGCGGGTGCGTTCGCCGGACTGGACCGCATCGTCTCGGATCGCGTCGGTAAGCGGGGCCTCGGTTTCGGTGCGGAGGTGCACTCCAAGATCGAGGTGGACACTGTGGACCGCTTCGCCGAGGTGATGCCCGAGGACCTGATCAAGTTCGGTCTCATCCCCGAGTTCATCGGGCGGCTGCCCGTACTTGCCAGCGTCACCAACCTCGACAAGAAGTCTCTGGTCACCATCCTCAGCGAGCCGAAGAACGCTCTCGTGAAGCAGTACAAGCGGCTGTTCGACATGGACGACGTGGAGCTGGAGTTCGACGACGACGCGCTTGACGCGATCGCGGACCAGGCCATCCTGCGGGGCACAGGTGCCCGCGGGCTGCGCGCGATCATGGAGGAGGTGCTCCTGCCGGTGATGTTCGACATCCCCAGTCGCGACGACGTCGCCAAGGTGGTCATCACGGGGGAAACGGTCCGCGACAACGTCTTGCCGACCATCGTGCCGCGCAAGCCCGCCCGTCCCGAGCGCCGCGACAAGTCCGCCTGAGCTCTGCTGGTCTCTGACCGGTCACTTTCCGTCGTCGATCGGGTTCAGCACCCGGTCGACGACGGAGTAGACGTTCATGTTGCTGCCGCGCACGAAGCCGACGACGGTCACTCCGGCCTCCGCGCCGAGTGCCACGGCGAGCGAGGACGGCGCCGAGATCGCCGCCAGCACCGGCACCCCCGCCATGACGGCCTTCTGAACCAGCTCGAACGACGCCCGCCCGCTCACCATCAGCACGCATCCGCGCAGCGGTACGCGACCTGACCGCACGGCCCAGCCGATCACCTTGTCCACCGCGTTGTGCCTGCCGACGTCCTCCCGGGCTATGAGCAGCTCGCCCGCGGCAGTGAAGAGTCCTGCGGCGTGTAGGCCACCGGTGGAATCGAACAC
This sequence comes from Mycobacteriaceae bacterium, assembly GCA_017882745.1. GTDB lineage: Bacteria > Actinomycetota > Actinomycetes > Mycobacteriales > Mycobacteriaceae > X156. Next base: position 8,133 of record JADGOX010000327.1, read on the forward strand.
CTTCTGCGTTCCGCGCAGCGTGTCGGGCAGTGCGCTGAGCACCGTGGTGGTGACGGTGACGGGGTCCTGCGCGGGGGAGTACCTGCTGGTCAACTTGACCGCGTCGAGTGATGCCTTGCCGCACACCCCGCAGGAAGACGTTGTGTAGAAGTTTCGCTCCATACCCACCTGGGGCGGCTCGACGCCTGGGGCGAGCGCCACGTCGAGCACGTTGTAGGTGTTGAGGCCTTCCTCGTCGATGCCATCGCAGTAGCGGGCCACGCTGATGTCCTCGCGTGAGCCGATCACACCTTCGGTGAGGAGGAACCCGTGAACCAGGTCGATGTCGTCGCCCGGGGTGCGCATGGTCACCGCGAGAGAGCGGCCGTCCACGCGAATCTCCATCGGTTCCTCGACGGCCAGGCTGTCGGGTCGGCGGACCTCTCCGCCCGCGGTGATGCGGCGAACAGGCCGTCGCGCGGTGATGCGACCCATGCTCAGTCCGTGACTTCGGCGTGGCCCGCGCTACGCAGCGAGACGCGCAGGGTATCGGCCGCCTCGTCGAGACTGTCCGAGCTGGGCGCGCGGTCGGCGTTGGCGAAGTCGATCTGCGAGAGCTCGTGGTACGGGACGAGGTGGATATGGCAGTGCGGGACCTCCTCGCCAACGACCAACACCGCAACCTTCACCGGCGAGAACGCCTGCTGCTGAGCCTGTCCGATGCTCTGGCTGACCCGCCACAGGTGTGCTGCGACGTCGGGGGGCAAGTCGATCCAGTGGTCGATCTCGACGATCGGAACGACCAGCACATGACCGGGGGCGAGCGGGTTGATCGTGAGAAAGGCAGCGCACGTGTCATCGCGCCAGACGAAACGCGCAGGAAGCTCGCCGGTGAGAATGCGGGTGAACAGGGTTGGCATGGGTCGAGCGTAGTGGCGGCCCCCTAATCTTGACGGGTGATGTTCTGCGGAATCGTGTTGGCCGGTGGGCAGTCTCGCCGCATGGGCACACCCAAGGCGGAGTTGGACTGGCACGGCACCTCGCTGGTGCAGCGGACCGTCAACGTCCTCGCCACCGTGTGCGACGAGGTACTCGTGGTTGCGGCACCCGGCCAGGACCTGACAGCTGACGGCGCGAGGATCGTGCGGGACCGGGTGCAAGACCGCGGCCCGCTGCAGGCCCTGAGCGCTGGACTAGATGGCGCGCTGGAACTCGGCGCAGCCAAGGCCTTCGTGTGTGCCACCGACATGCCGATGCTGCACCCCGCCTTCGTCAGCCGGATGCTGGGCGCACTGACCGAGGGCGTGGATGTGGCCCTTCCCGTCGACGAGCGCCACGAACACCCGCTCGCCGCCGCCTACGCGACGAGCCTCGCGCCAGTCGTCGTCGAGCTGCTGGATTCGGGAGAACTGAGGCTGCGAGAGCTGTTGCGACACTGCCGGGTCCGTCGCCTGTCCCGTGCAGAGCTGCTGGCTGATGACGCTCTCGCGGAGGCGGACCCGGAGCTGGACTCGCTGGTCAACGTGAACACCCCGCAGCAGCTGGCGCAGGCCAGGGGACGCACTGGTCAGTCACCCTCGCGAAGTTTCCTAGACTAAGGGGGTGACTTCGGCCGAAAACCCCCCAGCATCCAGCGCCCTGCCCGCCAAGTGGGAGCCCGCGACGGTAGAGGCCGAGCTGTACCAGCGGTGGGTGGACGCCGGGTACTTCACCGCCGACCCGAGCAGCGACAAGCCCCCCTTCTCCATCGTGCTGCCGCCGCCCAACGTGACGGGCAGCCTGCACATGGGTCATGCCATGGAGCACGCGGTGATGGACGCTCTCACCCGGCGCAAGCGCATGCAGGGTTACGAGGTGCTCTGGCTGCCCGGCATGGACCACGCCGGCATTGCGACCCAGACCGTGGTGGAGAAGCGGCTTGTCGCCGAGGGCACCACGCGCACGGAGCTGGGGCGTGAGCTGTTCATCGAGACGGTGTGGGAGTGGAAGCACACCTCCGGGGGCACCATCGGCGAGCAGATGCGCCGCCTTGGTGACGGAGTGGACTGGAGCCGCGAGCGCTTCACCATGGACGCAGGGCTCTCCCGTGCCGTGCAGACCATTTTCAAGCGACTGTTCGACGACGGGCTGATCTACCGCGCCGAGCGGCTGGTGAACTGGTCTCCCAAGCTGCAGAGCGCGATCAGCGACATCGAGGTGACCTACTCCGACGTGGAGGGTGAGCTGGTCTCCCTGCGCTACGGGTCCTTGAACGACGACGAGCCGCACGTCATCGTCGCGACCACCCGTGTGGAGACGATGCTCGGCGACACGGCGGTGGCGGTGCACCCCGACGACGAGCGTTACACCGCGCTCATCGGCACCACCCTGGAGCATCCCCTCACCGGACGGCAGATCCCGATCATCGCCGATGACTACGTGGATCCCGAGTTCGGTACCGGCGCCGTCAAGATCACCCCGGCGCACGACCCCAATGACTTCGAGATGGGCAAGCGGCACGGCCTGCCGATGCCTTCGGTGATGGACACGAGCGGTCGTATCGCCGACACGGGGACCCAGTTCGACGGAATGGACCGTTTCGAGGCCCGGGTCGCGGTGCGGGAGGCGCTGGCCGCGCAGGGCCGAGTCGTGGCGGAGAAGCGCCCCTACCTGCACAGCGTGGGACACAGCGAGCGCACCGGCGAGCCCATCGAGCCTCGGCTGAGCCTGCAGTGGTTCGTTGCCGTGGAAAAACTGGCCCGTGATGCCGGCGACGCCGTTCGGGACGGCCGCACCACCGTGCACCCCACCAGCCTGGAGCCGCGCTGGTTCAGCTGGGTGGACAACATGCACGACTGGTGCATCTCCCGCCAGCTCTGGTGGGGCCACCGCATTCCGATCTTCTACGGACCCGACGGTGAGGTGGTGTGCGTCGGCCCCGACGAGCAGGCGCCGACGGGTGCGGGCTGGACCCAGGATCCAGACGTGCTCGACACCTGGTTCTCGTCCGGCCTGTGGCCCTTCTCCACCATGGGCTGGCCCGAGCGCACGGCCGAGCTGGACAAGTTCTACCCGACGAGCGTGCTGGTCACCGGCTACGACATTCTGTTCTTCTGGGTCGCCCGGATGATGATGTTCGGTCTCTACTGCGCCGAGGGGGACGGTAGGTCGAGTGCCGATGCTGTGCCCTTCCGGGACGTTTTCCTGCACGGCCTGCTGCGTGACGCCGAGGGCAAGAAGATGTCCAAGAGCCGCGGAAACGGCATCGACCCGCTGGACTGGGTGGACCGCTTCGGGGCCGACGCCTTGCGCTTCACCCTGACCCGCGGAGCCAACCCTGGTGCGGATCTTTCGGTCGGAGACGAGCACGCGGAGGCGTCACGGCGATTCGCCACCAAGCTGTTCAACGCAGCCAAGTTCGCGCTGATGAACGGGGCCACTACGGACTCGCCAGTGCCACCGCGTGCGGAGCTCACCGACGCTGATCGCTGGATCCTGGGCCGCCTTGACACCGTGATCGCCGAGGTGGACGAGCACTTCGACCGCTTCGAGTTCGGGCGGGCCTGCGAGACGCTCTACCACTTCGCCTGGGATGAGGTGTGCGACTGGTACCTCGAGCTGGCCAAGGCCCAGCTCGCTCTGGACGGGCCGTGCGCCGAGGCCACGCGTGCGGTGCTCGGCCACGTGCTGGATGCGCTGCTGCGGATGCTGCACCCGGTGATGCCCTTCGTCACCGAGACACTGTGGACCGCGCTGACCGGGGGAGAGTCGGTGGTGGTGGCCACGTGGCCGCAGCCCAGCGGCGAACCAATGGATACCGTTGCCGCGCAACGGATCGAGGACGCGCAGAAGCTGATCACCGAGCTACGGCGGTTCCGGGCCGACCAGGGAGTGAGGCCTTCGCAGAGGGTGGTGACGCGCCTGACCGGTGTCGATGCTGCTGATCTGGCGGGACTGACGCCGCAGGTGTTCGCGCTCGCCCGACTCCAGCAACCCGAGGCCGAGTTCACCGCCACGGCCTCCATCGAGGTTCGACTGAGTGCGGCAACTGTGGGCGTCGAGCTGGACACCTCCGGCGCTGTCGACGTGGCCGCCGAGCGTCGACGCCTGGAGAAGGACAAAGCCATGAACGAGAAGGAGCTGGCGGGGACCACCGCAAAGCTCGAGAACACCGCGTTCGTCGGTAAGGCGCCCGCTGAGGTCGTCGCCAAGATCCAGCTCCGTCGAGACACTGCCCGCGCCGAGGTGGAGCGCATCACCGCACGCCTGAACGATCTGAGCCAGTCATGAGCGAGTCGACGAGGGAGCAGCGTGCCGCTCTGGCCGCGGTCGAGGCCGAACTGAACCAGCGCTGGCCCGAGACGACGATAGATCCGACGCTCACCCGGATCACGGCGCTGATGGACATGCTGGGCTCGCCGCAGCGCAACTATCCCGCCGTCCACGTCGCCGGAACCAACGGCAAGACCTCGGTCACCCGCATGATCGATGCCCTCTTCACCCGCCTGCAACTGCGCACGGGGCGGATGACGAGCCCCCACCTGCAGATGGTCACCGAACGCATCGGCATCGACAACGAGCCGATCAGTCCGGAGCGCTACGTCGAGGCGTTCACCGACATTGCGCCGTTCATCCAGATGGTGGACGAACGGTCGGCGGCGGACGGCGGACCTGCGATGAGCAAGTTCGAGGTGCTCACCGCCATGGGCTTCTCGGCGTTCGCCGACGCGCCCGTGGACGTGGCCGTCGTCGAGGTGGGACTCGGCGGAACCTGGGACTCCACCAATGTCATCGACGCTCAGGTCGCGGTGATCACCCCGATCGCGGCCGACCACACCGAGTACCTCGGTACGGAGATCACCGGCATCGCCGCGGCCAAGGCCGGCATCATCAAGGCCGACTCGACCGTGATCCTCGCGGAGCAGAGCCCGGAGATCACCGAGACACTGTTGCGGCGCTGCATCGAGGTCGATGCCTCGGTGGCGCGGGAAGGCTCCGAGTTCGCGGTGCTGGGCCGGCAGGTCGCAGTGGGTGGTCAACAGCTGCAGCTGCAGGGACTGGGGGGAATCTACGGCGACATCTTCCTGCCGCTGCACGGGGAACACCAAGCACGCAACGCCGTACTCGCACTCGCCGCCGTGGAGGCGTTCTTCGGTGCAGGCCCCAATCGGCAGCTCGACAGCGACGCAGTGCGGGATGCCTTCGCCTCAGTCACCGCACCCGGACGGCTGGAGCGGGTCCGCAGTGCACCGACGGTCTTCATCGACGCCGCTCACAACCCGCATGGGGCCCGGGCCCTCGCAACGGCGCTCAGCGAGGAGTTCGACTTCCGCAAGCTGGTCGGCGTGGTCGCGGTGATGGCCGACAAGGACGCCACGGGGATCCTGGCCGCCTTGGAACCAGTGCTCGATGAGCTGGTGGTCACCCAGAACAGCTCTCCGCGAGCCATGGATGCCGACGTACTGGCAGACCAGGCCGTCGCCCGCTTCGGCGACGAGCGGGTGGTGGTAGCACCGAACATGGCCGAGGCGCTGGAGACGGCGATCGCGATGGCAGAAGATGTTGCCGAGCCGGGGGAGTCGGTGTCCGGGGCGGGGGTGGTGGTGACCGGCTCGGTGGTCACCGCGGGCGAGGCTCGGACACTCTTGGGCAAGGAACCGACATGACCACCGACAGTGGGGCCGCCGCGGTCCGGCCGCCGGCGAAGGACCCGTGGAAGGGCCTGCGCGGGGTGATGGCGGGCACGCTCGTGCTGGAGGCCATCGTCGTGCTGTTGACGCTGCCGGTGGTGGCGAAACTGGGCAACGGTGTGACCTGGGCGTCCGGTGGCTTCATCGTGACCCTCGCGGTACTGATGATCGTCGGCAGCGGGATGCAACGACGGTCCTGGGCGCTGTGGTTCTCACTCGCGCTGCAGGTGGCGATGATCCTCGGCTTCTTCGTGCACCCGGCCCTGGGTGCATTGGGGCTGCTGTTCGGAGCCGTCTGGGTGTACATCCTGTACTTGCGCCGCGACATGCAGCAGCGCATCGCCGCCGGTCGGCTCCCCAGTCAGCAGGTCTGAGGGGCTCCTCCTCGGCATTGCTCACTGCGATTCCGCTAGTCGTTTAGTCTTGCCGCGTCACCAACGTCTCGCGGGTCGCGCGGGCATCTACTCGAGGAGAACAGCACGTGAGCGAGCGCACCCTGGTCCTGATCAAGCCCGACGGCGTGACGCGTGGCCTCGTCGGTGAGGTGCTCGCGAGGATCGAGCGCAAGGGACTGGCCCTGGCTGCGCTGCGCTTGCAGGTGACGCCGCGCGAGCTCGCCGAACAGCACTACGCCGAGCACGAGGGCAAGCCCTTCTACGACTCGTTGCTCGAGTTCATCACCTCGGGCCCACTGGTCGCGGCCGTCGTCGAGGGTCCGCGGGCGATCCCCGCCTTCCGGCAGCTGGCCGGTGGAACCGACCCGGTGGAGAAGGCCGCGCCGGGCTCCATCCGCGGCGACCTTGCCCTGCAGACCCAGCACAACATCGTGCACGGCTCGGACTCACCGGAGTCGGCTGCGCGTGAGATCGCCCTCTGGTTCCCCGAGCTGAGCTGACGCCAGACGCGACCTGTGCTGGCGAGCGCCGAACGCCACTACCCTGGTGGGCATGAACACCGCAACGCGCGTTCCCGGCGCCTCCGTCTTCACCGAGCTGGAGCCACTGCTGCCCCGGGTGTCCAAGCCCGTGCAGTATGTCGGCGGTGAGCTCAACGCCAGCTTGAAGGAGTGGGGCTCCACTGCGGTGCGTTGGGCGCTGATGTACCCGGACGCCTACGAGGTGGGTCTGCCCAACCAGGGTGTGATGATCCTCTACGAGCTGCTCAACGAGATGGACGATGTCCTGGCTGAGCGCACGTACGCCGTGTGGCCCGACCTCGAGAAGTTGATGCGTGAGGCTGGTGTACCGCAGTTCACTGTCGACGGCCACCGGCCGGTCATCGACTTCGATGTGCTCGGAGTCAGCTTCTCCACCGAGCTCGGGTACACGAACCTTCTCGTGGCGTTGGACCTTGCCGGTATCCCGTTGCACGCGAGCGACCGCGACGAGCGGCACCCGATCGTGCTCGCCGGGGGACACGCCTCCTTCAACCCTGAGCCGATCTCCGACTTCATCGACGCAGCGGTGCTCGGTGACGGTGAGGAAGCGGTCCTGGAGATCACCGAGATCGTCCGTGCGCACAAGTCCGAGGGCAGCCCGGGCGGCCGCACCGAGCTGCTGTTGCGCCTGGCCGAGACCGGCGGGGTGTACGTCCCGCAGTTCTACGACGTGGACTACCTGCCCGACGGCCGTATCCAGCGGGTGGTGCCGAACAACCCGCGGGTGCCCTACCGGGTGTTCAAGCGCACCACCATGGACCTGGACGCGTGGCCCTACCCCAAGAAGCCGCTCGTTCCGCTGGCCGAGACCGTGCACGAACGGGCCAGCGTGGAGATCTTCCGGGGCTGCACGCGCGGATGCCGGTTCTGTCAGGCCGGAATGATCACCCGTCCGGTGCGAGAACGCAGTATCGAGGGCATCGGGGCCATCGTGCAGACCTCGCTCGCAGCCACCGGGTACAACGAGGTCGGCCTGCTGAGCCTCTCCAGTGCGGATCACTCCGAGATCGCCGACGTCACCAAACAGTTGGCTGACCGCTATGAGGGCACCGGTACCGGCTTGAGCCTGCCGTCCACTCGAGTCGACGCGTTCAATGTCGACCTCGCCAACGAGATCTCCCGCAACGGACGACGCTCCGGGCTGACGTTCGCCCCGGAGGGAGGCAGCGAGCGCATCCGCAAGGTGATCAACAAGATGGTGTCCGAGGAGGACCTGATCCGCACGGTCACCACCGCTTACGCCAACGGCTGGCGGCAGGTGAAGCTGTACTTCATGTGCGGTCTGCCCACGGAGACGGACGAGGACGTGCTGCAGATCGGGCAGATGGCCCGGGAGGTGATCAAGGCCGGGCGGGAAGCCAGCGGCCACAAGGACATCCGCTGCACGATCTCCATCGGAGGGTTCGTGCCCAAGCCGCACACGCCCTTCCAGTGGGCCGCGCAGTGCCATCCCGACGTAGTGGATGACCGCTTGCGCAAGCTGCGAGCCGAAATCGGCTCGGACCGCAAGATGAGCCGGGCCATCGGCATGCGCTACCACGACGGGAAGCCCAGCCTCATCGAAGGACTGCTGTCGCGCGGTGACCGGCGCGTCGGCAAGGTCATCGAAGAGGTGTGGCGCAACGGCGGTCGTTTCGACGGCTGGAGCGAGCACTTCTCCTACGACCGCTGGGTCGAGGCGGCAGCCAAGGAACTGCCCCCGCTCGGCGTCGACCTCGACTGGTTCACCACCCGTGAGCGTGAGCGCACCGAGGTTCTCCCGTGGGATCACCTCGACTCCGGGCTCGACAAGGAGTGGCTGTGGACCGACTGGGAGGATGCACTCAACTCCCAGGAGCAGGACGACTGCCGATGGACGCCGTGCTTCGACTGCGGGGTGTGCCCGTCCATGGGTACCGACATCGAAGTGGGGCCAACCGGGCGCAGCCTGATCCCGATAGCCCCGGTGAGCGTGGGCAGCCCGATCACCAACCCTGCACTGGCTGGTGGCTGATCAGTGGCACGCCAACATGAACCCAACCCTTCCGCACCACCGGTGCAGAAGGTGCGGCTGCGCTACACCAAACGCGGCAGGCTCCGGTTCACCTCCCACCGTGACGTGGCCCGCGTCTTCGAACGGGCCATTCGCCGCGCCGGCGTACCGATGGCCTACTCGCAGGGTTTCAATCCGCACCCCAAGATCTCCTGGGTCGGCGCGGCCCCGACCGGGGTGGCCAGTGAAGCCGAGTACGTCGAGATGTCCCTGGTGCGAGTGGTCGATCCGCTGGTGCTCGCCCGGGAGATCGACGCTGCGCTCCCCCCGGGGCTCGACGTGGTCGACGCGGTGACCGCGCTTGTCGGGTCCTTGCCCGAGCGGATCCACGCAAGCCTCTGGGAGATCGTCATCGAAGGCGTTGAACCCGCACGGCTTCAGGCGGCCGTCGTGGCCTTCATGGCACGGGAGACGGCGATGGTCGAGCGCCTCACCAAGGACGGACGGCGGCAGCTGGACGCCCGCAGTGCAGTCGTCAGCATGGTGGTGGCGGAGCGCGAATCGCCCACCGGACCTGCCGCGGAGGCGATGCCGGACCGTCAGTGTGGGACACTGAGGGCAGTCGTACGGCAGACAAGTCCTGCGGTACGACCGGATGACGTCATGAGTGCGCTACTCGTCGTCGCTGATCTCGTGCCCGCCGTGCCTGTCAAGGCAACACGGCTCGCGCAGGGTCCGCTCGACGACAGCGGAGCGCTCGGCGATCCTCTCGCGCCTGACCGGGAGACCGGCCCCACAGGGTCGCGGAGCCCGGCGCAGCGAGAGTCGTCTGTCCTAGAAGCAACGAGCACAGAGTCACTGAGCACAGCGTCAATCTCCACCGAGACAAGCACCTTCGAGACAAGCTCATAACCACCGCCAGACCAGCACTGCCGGCACCTTTCCAGGTGTCGGAACACACGGACGAGTAACCCCCGCGTGGCCGCGTGACACCACCTAGGTGGACGCGCCCGGGGGTCGAGGAGACCACGTGGCCGAGATCGCGCCGCCCCTGAACACAACTGAACTACCCGCGCGCCTGCGGGTGCACGCCCTGGCGAAGATGCTGGGGGTGACCAGCAAGGCTGTCCTGGCCGTGCTGGAGAGGCTCGGCGCTTCCGTGCGCTCGGTGCAATCCAGCGTCGAGAAGGACCTGGCCGAGCAGGTGCGCACCGCGCTGACGGAGTCAGGAAACGCGCCTGTCACGCCGGCTGAGGCCGAGGCGCCACCTGCACCTGCACCTGCACCCACCGCCAAGCCTGTCGTGGGATCGCTCCTGTTCCTGCAACCGGAAGCAGTGGTCGCGCCTCCCCGCCGCCGGGCAACCAGGCCGGTCGCGGCGCCCGAGGAGCACATCGCGCCCGCCGCGCCTGAGGTGGAGACACCGACCGGAGTGGTGGCCCAAGACGAGGCTGTCGGGCATGGTGAAGCCGCCGATGAGGACGAAGACGCACCCAAGCGTCGGCGCAGAGGCCGACGTGGACGCGGCCGTGGACGTGGGCAGCAAGGTGACGACAACATCGGCGCAGATGACGGCAGCGATGACGCCGATGCGGGGCGAGTGCATGCCGCTGACGCGACGCCCTCTGTCGAGCCAGCCCTGGACGCTGGGACGGCAGACGAGACCTCGACGAAGGCGCGCCCCGACAGTGATCTCGGTGAGAAGTCCGATGCAGACCACGCTGACGTAGACGACGCCGACGCCGACGCAGATCAGGCCGAACTCGACAAGGCTGACGTGGCGCCGGAGGATTCCGGGGAGGCCTCTGAGCCTGGTACCGGTAGTCGACGTCGGCGACGTCGGCGACGTAAGTCTGGCGGCGGCGACGAGGCGGCTTCCGATTCGGAGTCGGCCGACAGCCACGACGACGATCCAGCCAACACAGTGGTGCACGAGCGCGAGGCGCGCAGCCGGGGCAAGAGCTCCACCCAGGGGCGGTCGAGAGATTCCGCCGCCGGCGACGAGGTCCAGGGCATCTCTGGATCGACCCGGCTGGAAGCCAAGCGTCAGCGCCGTCGGGACGGACGCGACGCGGGTCGCCGTCGACCGGCGATCCTCTC
>JADGOX010000067.1 GCA_017882745.1 Mycobacteriaceae bacterium
AGGAAGCTGACGGCGAACATGAAGAAGACGTTCCATTCCAGCGGGACGGCCAAGGGGAACGTCGACGTGATGAAGCCGTGGAACAGGACCATGCCGATAATGGCCAGCAGCGTGATGGTCCTGTTGGTCGAGAACAGCAACACCAGCGGCAGTACGAGCTCCACGACGGTGCCGCCGATGTGGGCGAAACCGGTGCTGATCTTGGAGGGGCGGATGTCGCGGGGCCAGTCACGGTAGAGCGAGCGCTTGAACCTCGTCGAGGTGATCCATGGCGTGTTGCTGATCATCGGTGCCACCACGTTGGTGAAGTGCCGACCGAACTTCGAGACGCCGGCGCCCATCCAGATGATGACCATGGCGATCTTGGCGGCGAGGATCATGTCGGTCAGGTCCAGCACCGCGAAGAAAAACAGCGTCGGTAGGTACTGCTCGGCGCGCGAGGCGAGGAACACGGTCTTGTCGCGTAGGCCCATGACGACGATGAGCACGATGTAGGTGAGAATCGGGATCGGGTTCATGAGCCCGGCGCTGATCCAGTGGGGCAGGCCTGCCACTGCCTTGCCCGGCATGATCAGCAGAATCCCGAGGTTGAGCAGGATCGCGTAGTACATCGAGACGTCCCAGAATGTGCGCGTGTCACCGGAGGTGAGCGGGACCTTGCCCGGCCACGGTGCAACTCGGATGGTGCCGGTGCGTGTCCAGTAGAGGAGGCCGCCGATGAGCGGGCTGAACTTGAACGCCAGTGGGCCCGAGGAGGCGCCGAGGCCAAGAACCTCGAACAACACTGTCCAGACCATGAGCTTCTGGTAGAAGATGGGTTCGTTCCACCAGGAGCCGATGTCGGTGAAGCTGCCGAGACCGGGCGACGTGGCCCAGGCCAGCGTCGTACCGATGACCACGTAGATGATCAGCTTGTAGATGTACAGCATGTGGATCTGCTTCGGACCGCCAAAACCGTATTCGCCCCAGTGCACGGCGAGCAGTTTCATCCGGTCCAAGAAGGGCAGGCTGCCGAATTCCGCCGGGTCGACCGGTGGCATGTCAGCTGTCTTGAAACCCATGACTTCTCCTCATTCGACGATGGGTGAGCGCACCAGAGCGGAGGGCTCGGGTGCGATGCAGCGCGGCTCTGGGGCCTAGCTGGCCTGCGGCTGCAGCGACCTGCGGATCATCGGCTTGTCGATCTTGCCGATCGGGTTCCTCGGTATGGAGCCGACGATGGTGATGCTGACCGGAACCTTCACCCTCGTGAGGTGGGTGCGGCAGTGTTCGAGAAGGTCTTCCTCGGTCACGGTGGCGTCGGGGTAGAGCGCCACAAACGCCACCGGAACTTCACCCAGGACCGGGTCGGGCCTGCCGACGACCGCCGCTTCGAGGACGCCGTCCACCTCGTGCAGGGTCGACTCGATTTCCTTGGGATAGAGGTTTTCACCACCGCGGATGATCATGTCCTTGATGCGGTCGACGAGGGTGAGGTAGCCGTCCTCGTCCAGTCGGCCGACGTCGCCGGTGTGGAGCCAGCCGTCGCGGATCGTTGTCGCTGTCTCCTCCGGCTTACCCAGGTAGCCCTGCATCACCGTGGGTCCGGAGATGACGACTTCTCCACGTTCTCCGACTGGGAGAATCTCGTCCTCCGCGGACATGATGGCGATCCGCTGGCCGGCGAGTGCCGGGCCGACGGTGCCGAGCTTGCGGACGCCGTCGACGGGGTTGCATGCCGAGCAGCAGGTGCCTTCAGTGAGGCCGTACCCCTCGACCATGACAAAGCCGAAGCGCCTCCCGGACATGGTGAGCAGCTCTTGGGATACCGGGGCAGCGCCGCAAATCGCCATCCGCAGCGACGACGTGTCGGGGACAACATCCTCTGGCAGCGCGGCAAGCATGGCGTAGATCGCGGGGACGGCCGAGAAGTACGTCGGCCGAACGGTCTCGATGAGGTGCAGGAACGGCCTCGGTGAGAAGCGGCCCATGACTGTTGTCTGCGCGCCCACCAGCATGGGGGCCAGGACACTGACCAGGATCGCGTTGCAGTGAAACAACGGCAGGATCAACAGGCAGTGGTCGTCGTGGTTGACACCCATGTGCTGGACAATCTGCTCGGCCTGGGCGAGCAGATTGCCGTGGCTGAGCATGACGCCTTTGGGCTTGCCGGTCGATCCGCTCGTGTAGACGAGCAGTGCGAGCTCGCTCTCGTGAAGAGTCACCGTGGGCAAGGAATCCGTCGTTGCGGCAACCTCGATGTCGGCGACATGCAAGGCGGGCAGCCCACCGGTGGGCGAACCAGCGTCGGTGTTCACGACGAGGCGGGCGCCGGAGTCTGAGATCTGGAAATTGGCCTCGGTGGCAGTGAAAGCCGGGTTGATCGGCGTCGCCACGGCACCGAGGCGCCAGGCGGCGAAGATGGCGAGAATGAGTTCGACGCGGTTGGGCAGCATGACGGCAAGCACGTCGCCCGGGCCGATGCCCGACCGTGACAGCTGTGCGGCGAGGGAGTCGACACGCTGCGCAAACTGCCTGTACGTCAATTCGGTGTTGTCGTCTCTGACACAGGGCAACTCGGCCTGCGCCGCAGACTGGTTCCACGGTAGGTAACCGATGGTCATTGTGTTCGGTGCCTTTCGATCAGCAACTGTGATCTCCGACACTAGGCAGCGGCATGCCCAATTCCCATGGCTTCAGAACACGAACCTTGGCGGTATTTTTGTGCACCGTGCACTGAATCTGCACCCCCGCAGCGCGTTCACGGGAGCAGCAGCGTGATCACGCGGCGGAACCGGTGAGCTCCGTGTTCTTGCGGGGCCGGCCCCGGGGGCGTTTGCGCGCGACGACGGATCCCTGATCGAGGATCTCGCCACCCCACACGCCCCACGGCTCTGCGCGGTCCAGCGCCGCCGTGAGACAACGCTGACGAACAGGGCATTGGGTACACAGCCGCTTGGCCTGCTCGAGCTCACCGGGAGTCTCCGCGAACCACAGGTCGGCATCCGCACGGCGGCAGGGCAGTTCAGCGAGGGTGAGAGAGTGGACGGAGGCGGTGGTCGCGGTAGACACCTGACATTCCTTGTCTTCTGCGGAACAGAGCTCGGTGTTCTCGGACGGGGCCATACAGAACACATGTCCTTGCCGAGCGAGCTGGTCGCACGAAGAAGGCCACGGTTCCGCGTGTACTGCGGGTCCGTGGCCTGGGGATACGAGTGAGTTCTGGCTAGAAGTCACTCCAGGCGACGGAGGCGCGCAGTGCGGGGTGGGCGAACGTTGCCGCATTGACTGCTGCGGGATTGGCTGCAGCTGCACAGGTGGCGTGCAGACCGCTCGCCTCGACACGTGTCGCCTTACCTCGGGTGAGGCACGTCGGGGTTGTCTTCACGATCGCCACCTCCTTCAGGTGCTAGGCCTTCACGTACTCAGTACATAGAGGTTATGGCGCCCGCAGGCGATTGCACAACACATTTTTGACCTGCGGTTTTGTCCGCGTCGTTCAGTCCTCGGTCGGGACAGGCAGTGCGGAACGGTCGCCACGCACCAAGGCGAGCACCTCGGAGCCGAAGCGCTCGAGCTTGGCCGCGCCGATGCCGGCGATCGCCACCAGGCCCGCGTTGTTCGTGGGCTGCTGCTCCGCGATGGCTGTGAGGGTCGCATCAGTGAAGACAACGTAGGCCGGCACCTTGAGCTCCTGAGAACGTTCTCGACGCCACCCGCGCAGCGCCTCCAGCAGCTCGTCGTCGAGGTCGGAGGGGCAGCTCTCGCACCGACCGAGCTTGACGGCCATGGTGCCGGTGAGCACGGCTCCACACACGCGGCACGCCGCGCGCTTGCGGCCGTTGCGAGATCCCGACTCCGAGCGTGTCTGCGCCGTCTTGGCTGCGGGCGAGTCGGCGGGGACGAGGCCCTGGATGAAGCGTGAGCGGCGGCGGCCCTTGCGGCCACCGGGGTTGCGGGCGAGCGCCCAGGACAGCCACAGCACCTCCCGCGCACGGGTCACCCCGACGTAGAGGAGTCTCCGCTCCTCCTCGACCGCGGCTTCCTCCGCTGCGCCGCCCTCGCCCAGTGCATGCTGGATGGGCAGGGTCCCCTCCACAAGCCCGACGAGGAACACCGCATCCCACTCGAGACCCTTCGCGGCATGCAAGGAGGACAACGTCACCCCCTGCACAACCGGGGGGTGACGGGAGTCCGCCCGGCTCTGCAACTCTGAAAGCAGTCGCCCAAGGTTGGCCTCCGGCTCCTGCGACAGCAACTCGTCGGTCAGCTCGGCCAGCGCACGCAAGGACTCCCAGCGGTCCCGTGCGGCACCACCCGACGGAGCCTGCGCGGTGAGCCCAACCGGCTCCAGGACCGTGCGCACCAGCTCCGGCAGATCGACCGGATCCGCGTCCTCGGGTTGAAACTGCCGGCCCTGCTCTGCCTTGCGCAACGCCAGAACAGCCTGGCGCACCTCGGGACGCTGGAAGAAGCGGTCCCCGCCGCGAACCTGATATGGGATGCCCAGCTCGGTGAGGGCCTGCTCGTGCACCTCCGACTGCGCGTTGATGCGGTACAACACGGCGATCTCGGCGGCTGGCATTCCACCGTCCACCAGCTTCTTGATCTTGGTGGCCACCGCGACGGCCTCGGCGGACTCGTCGTCGTACTCGGAGAACTGCGGCTCGACCCCGGGGGGACGCTGGCCGATGAGCTGCAGCTTGCTGCCGGCGATGCGGCCTCGAGCCGCCCCGATCACCTTGTTGGCCAAGGCCACCACCTGCGGGGTCGACCGGTAGTCACGCTCCAGACGGACCACCGTGGCCTCGGGGAAGCGCCGGGAGAAGTCCAGCAGGTAGCGCGGGGTGGCTCCGGTGAACGAGTAGATGGTCTGGTTGGCGTCACCGACGACCGTGAGGTCGTCCCGCTCCCCCAGCCAGGCGTCGAGCACCCGTTGCTGCAGGGGGGTGACGTCCTGGTACTCGTCGACGACGAAGCAGCGGTAGCGCTCGCGGAACTCCCTGGCAACCTCCGAGTGCTCCTCCAGCGCTGCCGCCGTGTGCAGCAACAGGTCGTCGAAGTCGAGCAGACCGCCTCGACTCTTGAGCGCCTCGTACCCGGCGTAGACCGCGGCCACCTGCGCCGCGGAGCCGGGTGGGTCACGATGGTCGCGAAGCGCCGCGGCCGGGTAGTCCTCCGGGGCGATGAGCGTGGCCTTGGCCCACTCGATCTCGCCGGCCAGGTCGCGGACGCTTTCGGTGGTGGTGGGGGCACCGACCCGGTTGGCGGCCTGGCTGACGAGCGCGAACTTGCGGTCCAGCAGCTCCCATGGGGTGTCGCCGACCACCTGCGGCCAGAAATATCGCAGCTGGCGCAGCGCCGCCGCGTGAAAAGTCCGAGCCTGCACGCCACCGACGCCCAGTCCCCGCAGCCGGGTACGCATCTCCCCGGCGGCTCGGGAGGTGAAGGTGACGGCAAGGACCTGGCCCGGCGCGACATGGCCGTGTTCCACCAGGTGCGCGATCCGGCGCGTGATCGTGCGGGTCTTGCCGGTTCCTGCTCCGGCGAGCACACACACCGGCCCCCTCGGCGCGAGCACCGCCTCCTGCTGCTGCGGGTCCAGCCCGACGGCGCTGTCCTCCAGAACCGTGGCTGTGTGCCCTTGCCCTGGGCGACTTCCCTGCATGTGGACATCCTCCCAGCCAGCACCGACACCTCCACCCTGCAGGGGCACCCCACTACGGTTGCGCCATGACTTGGTTGGTGGTCGCGCTGGCGATCCTGCTGTTCCTCGCGGTGCCTGCGATGCTGCTCAGGGTGCCGTGGACGCGGGCGCGGCCCGCGGGTGGGAAGCAAGATGCGCCCGGCGGTGTTGTGCCCGACATGGCCGAACTGACGATGTACTCCACGACCTGGTGCGGCTACTGCCGCCGACTCAAGATGGAGCTCGACGAGGCCGGAATCGGCTACACCGAGATCGACATCGAGTCCGACCCCGGTGCCGCCGCATTCGTCGAGAGCGTCAACCGTGGCAACCAGGTCGTACCGACCGTGGTGTTCGCCGATGGCACCGCCGCGACCAACCCGTCCTTCACCGAGGTACAGGAGCGCCTCGCCGCCTGAAGGATCGCCGATGTACGAGCGCTAGCGGTTCGCCCAGGACTCGAGCATTCCGCGCGCGATGGACACCGAGCCAGGCAGCAGCAGCAGCGGCACCTGCTCGGTGTCGCTGCCCTCGAGGCTCGTCCACTCCCCTGCGCTCAGCGATTCCCGCACCTGGGACCTGGTGAACCAGTGGGCCTCGGCGATCTCGCCGTCACGGGCCACGATCTGTTCTGCCGGGTCCGCGGTGGCGTGGAAGCCGAGCATGATCGACCGAGGGAACGGCCACGGCTGACTACCGAGGTAGCGGATGTTGCTGACCGCGACGCCGACCTCTTCACTGATCTCGCGCTGCACGCACGCCTCCAGGGACTCCCCCGCCTCGACGAAGCCGGCGAGCACCGAGAACCGTCCCGGTGGCCACGCGGGCTGGCGGCCGAGCAGAACCTGATCGCCCCCGTCATGCACCAGGCAGATCACTGCGGGGTCGGTCCGCGGGTACTCCTCGTGGCCGTTCTGTGTGCACCGACGCGACCAGCCGGCCAGCGCGTGCGCGGTGGGGGAGCCACAGAGCGCGCAGAATCTCGCGGTGGCGTGCCAGCTCAGGAGCGCGGCTGCCGTGGCCAGCATGCCTGCCTCGGACGGGCGCAACGTGGCACCTCCGGTCCGGAGCTCGACAGTCTCGGGCTGGCCGCCTCCGGCCGGTGTGGGCAACCACCCGACCGACACAGCCCACACGTCGGTCTCGCTGCCGTCGGTCTCACGGTCGTGGCCGAGCAGCACCGCCTCGGCGACCGGCTCCGAGCCCAGCTCGGTGGCCTCTGCCAGCAAGAGGGCGCCGTCACGGGTGGCGACCCGGCCACGGGGGTCGACCCGGACCAGCGCGGCGTTCCGCCAACCCGCACGCAAGCGGGCTTCATCGTCGCGCACGAGCTCGTCATGGACCACCGTGGGATGCGACAACATCGGCAGCTCGTGAAGCTCGAAGTGCTCCGTCACGGTGCGACCGACTCCAGCTCGACCGGCTGGTGATCGACGCCACCGACAGCCAGGAGGGTATCTGCCAACGCGGCGGCATCGCACTGCACGATCCCGGTGAACCGGCCGGGGCCGAAGAGTCGTTTCGCCGCGGCACGCACCTCGTCGTTGGTGGTGGCCGCCAGCCGCAGCGGGTGTGTGCGCACCCAGTCCGGCTGCAGGCCCAGCGCAAGCAGCCTGGCCAGGGTGGACGCGAGGCCGCCTTGCGTGGCCAAGGAGATGGCCAGCGACCCGATGGCGTACTGACGAGCGGAGTCGATCTCGGCGTCGGTGGGCGGCACGAGCACCACGCGGGACAGCTCGTAGTGGGTTTCCATCAAGGCGGCGGCGGTCGTCTCCCGGGACGTGTCCAGCGAGACGATCAGCACAGCACCGGCCTGGCTCATGTCCAGGATGGAGGACGCACCGTAGGTGTAGCCCTTGTCCTCCCGCACGTTCTCCATCAACCGGGAGGAGAAGTAGCCGCCGAACACCAGGTTGGCCAGCTGCGCGGCGGGATAGTCGGGGTCGTGCCGCGACACACCCTGTGCCGCCAAGCGAATCTGTGACTGCACTGCGCCGGCACGGTTGACGAGCAGGGTGTCGGCCGGGCTGATCTGCGGCCAAGGTGGCAGCACCGCCGCCGTGGCCTCGCTGGTCCAGCCCGCAAGTGCGGAGCCGACCAGCTCCAGCGCCCGAGCGGGTTCGAGGTCACCGACCAGCACCAGCAGCGAACCTCGGGGCACCAGTGCGCCACGGTGCAGCGCTCGCACCTGCTCGGCCGTCACCCCTGCGACGTCCTCTGCCCGCGGAACCTCGCTGGCCGAGGGGTGATCGCCGAAGCAGCGGCGCAACATCGCCTCCCTCGCCAACACCCCCGGCTGCGAGCGCGCCACCTCGATGCGTTCGACGAGGCGGTCGCGTTCTCCGTCGACCTCACGGTCGGGATAGGTGGCAGCGGTCAGCACGTCGGCAAGCACGTCGAACAGGACAGGCAAGCCCTCGACCAGCACCGAGCCGTCCACCGACAGGTCCTCGGGATCGACCTGAGCGGACAGCTCCGCACCCACCGCCGCCAGCTCGGTATCCACCTGGAGCCGGTCACGACCAGGCGTGCCGGCCAGCAGGGCCGCAGCGAGAACCTCCGCCCGTGCCGGATGGGTCGGGTCGGCGCCGGCGAACGGGACAGTCAACCGAAGCTCGGCCATCGGCACTGCGCCGCTCTGCACAGCCACGACTCGCAAACCGTTGTCCAGCGTGGCCTCTGCCGAGGGAAGCTGCTCCCCGACCCGTTGCGGTCCCAGCTCTGGCAGGGGGCGCGGCCCCTGCGTTGTCGTAGCGATCTCCTCAGCGGTGCGGGCGCTCGTGCTCATGCGTTGGCTCCTGGCGTGACTTCGAGTACGGCGCGGGCCCCGGGGGTCAGCGTGGCGGCTGCGGCAGCCACCTGCTCCGCGGTGACTCCCGCGATGAGCTCAGGAAGCTCGACCCCCAGCTCCGGACGGCCGAAGAGCAGCTCTGCTGACCCCAGGTCCAGGGCGCGGGTGGCCACCCGATCTCGCTCACGGTGAGAACCCGCACGCCAACGTGCCACCACCCCCGCCAGCTCCTGCGCGGACGGGCCGTTGTCGGCCAGCTCAGCCACTTCACTGTCGATGGCGTCCAGCACCGCGCGTGCCGTGTTGTCCGCGGCATGGATCGCAGTGATCACGAACGGGTCCGGATCACGCGCATCCAGGGGATCGCCCATCAGCCCACAACCCGCGGAGATGTCCACCACCAGACCGTCACGCTGCACCAAGGTGCGTTGCAACCGCGCGGAGTCGCCGTCGGTGAGCACCGCGCCCAGCACCACCGCAGCGAGGTAGCCGCCGAGGTCAACCGCCGGATCAGGCAGCCGGTAGCCGATGGCCACGGCCGGCAACGGTGCGTGCGGATCGCGGTGGATGGCCCACCGCTCCGTGGTCAACACCGGTTCGGCGAAGCTGGGACGCTCAGGACGGGGTCGTGCAGGAACGTCGCCGAAGTGCCTGCGCACCAGCTCACGCGCCTGGTCGGGCTCGAAGTCACCGGCCACGGTCAACACCGCGTTGGACGGCGCGTAGTAGGTGTCGAAGAACGACGCACAGTCCTCGGTACTGGCTTCCTCGAGGTGACTGAAATCTCCATAACCGTTGTGCGCGTTAGGAAATGTGTCGAACAACACGGGTGGAAGCAGTATCCACGGCAGACCCCCGTACGGCCGGTTGTGGACGTTGAGCCGGATCTCCTCCTTCACCACCTCGACCTGGTTCGCCAGGTTCTCCGCGGTGATCTTGGGGGCCCGCATCCGATCGGCCTCGAGGAAGAGCGCACGCTCCAGCGCCGCTGAGGGCAACACCTGGAAGTAGTCGGTGTAGTCGGGGTGGGTCGAGCCGTTGAAGACTCCGCCGGAACTCTGCACCACCCGGAAGTGCTCCAGCTTGGCGAGGCTCTCACTGCCCTGAAACATCAGGTGCTCGAAGAGGTGCGCAAAGCCGGTTCGGCCTTCTGGCTCGGAGCGGAAGCCGACGTCGTAGTGGACGGAGACCGCCACCACGGGGTTTGTCGGGTCGGGGGCAAGAAGCACCCGGAGCCCGTTGTCGAGGGTGTACCGGTGAAGTGCGGGGGCTGCGACCACGCCGCCGACCTTATCCCTGGACCGCTGGGCCCGACGTGGTGGATGTACGTGCCGCTGATGCGCGCAGCGAGCCGACCCCGAGCGCGATGGCCAGGACTGCCGACATTCCGAGCACAAGCGGCGGAAGCGCGGAGCTTTCGCCCTCGCCCCTCGTACCGGCCAGCGACACCGGGTTGGGCACCGATCCGTCAGCCGACAGGTTGACGGTGACGACGGCACCCACGGGACGACCACAGCCGTCCAGCGTTGTCGTCACGGCACCCGCTGGCGCAGCGACGACGACGACGTCGCGGCCGTCTCCTGAGCAGCTGGCCGTGCCAACCACCTCAGCACTGGCGATCCCACCCACGTGTTGTGGGGCCGGCACGCCAACCAGGAACCACGCGGCTGCGAGGAGCGCGCCGAATGCCGCCGCCAGCAGGGCAGACATGAGCTTGCGGTGCACAGCTCAAGCACCAGTTCGATGGATGCGGAGCGTGGCGGCCACCGCTGGGCCGCCTTCTGTCCCAAGACCGATGATCACGGTGTGACCACGCACCTTCTTCCTCCACCTGTTGACCTTGAATGCTCGCCGTGACCGTTGGCTGAACACGTCGAGCGTGGTGTCGATCACGACGACTGGGAACATCACCCTCAGTGGGGCAGGGACCACAATGTCCGTCAGTCGAGCGCTACCCGACACGGGGGTGACGTCCACCGTAGCCGGTGGTGGCCAGCGTCACCATGGAGTAGTGGGCGGCCGCCGCGAGCACGGACAGGGGGTCCGGTGACGTCTCGGTGGCCATCACGATCGAGGCAGTCCAACGTGGCCGGGACGGCCAGCGGGAGGAATCGACCGGCCGTTCTGCGTAGAATCGACCGCAGCGGGCCGAAGTCGGCACCCGGGACGGTGATCACGCCGAGCGGGTCCTTCTCCAGTTCGTGAGTGGATGGAAGCGGCACGCGGACAGTTTTCACGTGCAACCCGCGGCCGTGCACCCTGGGGACAGGGAACGCGGATATCTGTGCGTATGTGAATGCTCGGGGTGTCGCGCCCCA
>JADGOX010000068.1 GCA_017882745.1 Mycobacteriaceae bacterium
TCCGCGCCGCGTAGTAGGTGCTCGGGGCGATCGTGACATCAGCGCTGGACAGCACCGTGCAGATCGGCTCGACCCCGAACGCGTCCCTGTGCTCCTCGATGTAGTCCACGATCAGCGGGAGGGGCGGTCGGTGAAGTCGGCCCGGGGCGCGGTGCCAACCGTGGCTGGTCCGTTTCCCCGGAGCCGCTTCCCGAACCCGGCGTGCACCTCTCGATGCACCGGGCTCTCCACAAGCCCCGGGTGGCAGGTGTGATCGTCAGGCGGCTTGCCAGGGCGAGGGAATGACCGAACCCCGATAGCGGTAGCGCGTAGTGCTCACCTTCTCGGGGTCGAACAGTTCCAACTCGTTCCCAGTTGGCCACCAACCGCCGTTGGCGTACTGGCGGCGAAGTTGCTTCCAGGTCGTCTTACGGTGCTTGCGGCGCAACCACCGCCAAACCGTCCGCCACGTGTAGTGGCTCAGGTAGGAGAAGGTGGCCGAGGACACCCCGACCCTGAAGTAGGCGCACCAGCCGCGCAGCGCAGTGTTCAGCTTGCGCAGCAGCACATCAAGCGGCTGGCCAACCCCGACCTTGCGGCACCACGTCTTGACCTTCGCCATCACGGCCCGAAGGGCCTTGCGTGAGGGGTAGGTGTAGACGTAGCGCCGACTGGTGCCTCGCTTGCGGTGACGCTGGATGCGCCAGCCGAGGAAGTCGAGGCCCTCATCAATGTGGGTCACCAGCGTCTTGGCCTCCGACAGGCGCAAGCCCATCGGTGCCAGCACGTCGGCGATCTCCTGGCGCAGGGCTTCGGCGTCAGACCGGGTGCCTTTCACCAGCAGACACCAGTCATCGGCATAGCGGACCAGCCGGAAGTTCGGCAGGCCGTGCCGTTGACGCCTGGCCCTTTCCACTGAGCTACTTGCCGGCCCGCCGGGAACGCTGGCGATGTGCTCGTCCAGCACCGACAGGGCCACGTTGCTCACCAGCGGCGACAGGATCGACCCTTGCGGAGTGCCGGCGGTGGTGTCCCTGAGCGTCCGGTCCTCGCTGAGGATGCCGGACTTCAGGAACGCCTTCACCAACGCCAGGACGCGTCTGTCCGCGACTCGAGCCCGCACCCGATCCATCAACGCCAGATGCGAGATCTCGTCGAAGCAGGCCGTGATGTCTCCCTCCACCACCCACGTGTACTCCCGTGGGCGGGATGCGAGGTAGTGCACCTCGGCAACAGCGTCGTGGGCGCGGCGCCTCGGGCGGAACCCGTAGGCACACGGGAGAAAGTCCGCTTCGAAGATCGGCTCCAACACCAGCTTCAGCGACGCCTGGACGACCCGGTCCGCGATGGTGGCGATCCCAGCCGACGAAACTTGCCGCCCGCCTTCGGGATCATCCGTTCACGCACCGGCAGCGGTTGGAAACTGCGGTCCCGCAACGCGAACCGCAGCACGTCGAGGAACTCCTCGACACCGACCGCAGCGACGATGGACGCCGCCGTGGCGCCGTCCACCCCCGCTGTCCGGGAGCCCCTGTTGCCCCGCACCCGCTCCCACGCGACCAACAAGAACGCGGGATCGGTGACGAGGTTGAACAGGTCGTCGAACTTCTCGTGACGATCATCACGAGCCCAACGGTGCAGTTTGGTCTGGATCCCCAGTACCCGAGCCTCGGCCTGTTCCAGCACCGAGTCCGACTCGCCGGTGTTCACCCGCGTCCGTCCTCCTGGCCTTCCGGTTCCGCACTGCCTGACTTGCTGGCCCCCTTCGCCCTGCGTCCGGCTCTCCCGGACTCCGCGGCGGGTCGTCACACCCGCGACTACTACGAGGCCTCCGTCCCACCCCGACAACCCTCAGCCGGAACGGACCTGCCCGCCGAACGCGCTGGCTGCGCGCCACGGGCGGCCGCGGGATGGTTCCCACGTTCACCAAGACATCGATCGGTCAGGTCGGTGCCCAGCTCTACCCCGGCAGCATCGCCACGGCTACGCCGCAGACCTTCACCCTGGCCTCCTCGCCGACGGAACTAGACGGCTTCGAAGTTGACCGCCGCCCGAAGGCGACGCTCACGCGCTGCACACCGGCCCACATCCACCAGGTTCGAGACGGCTTCGCGATTACGGGGCTTCAACCACTGGATCACTCTCGTTACACCTTCTGACCTCGCCGAACGGACCCGCGCTGTCTGGCAGTGCCAGCACGTCCCGCCTCTGTCGGGGCCGCTTGCCACCATCCCCGGCGTTCCTCCGAGTCCGGCTGCCCCCAGGCTTCACCTGGCCGCTGCGACGGCCAGGCCGACAGGGTCTCTCACCCTCCCTCGATCTCTCGGCGCCTCGTGGCGCACAGCGCCGTCGCGAAGAAAACCGATGCCGACAGCAGGATCGCGTTTGCTCGGCGCAGCTCTCGGACCTCCCGCTCGGAGGGCGGCCGGGTCCGCGCCCCAGGTCATGGCGACGATGCGCAACATTGCGATCAGCCTGCTCCGCCTGGCCGGCTGGACCAACATCAAGCGGGCCACCGAGAAGATGTCCCGCAGCCTCGGCCAGACCCTCGCCCTCCTCGGCGTCTAGCTCGGTCGAGCAGAAAGGAGGCGA
>JADGOX010000328.1 GCA_017882745.1 Mycobacteriaceae bacterium
CCCGACGCCGTCGTCGCCGGACTGTACCGAGACGGCGACCTGGTCATCGCCGGCCGCAGTGTCCCCCTCACCCCCGCCCAATCCCGTTCCCTCGCCGCCGTCCTCACCCCCGCCGGCACGGAACACCCGTGGCCGGACAGCATCCTGGCCAACCGGTTCAGCAGCGGCCGGGATCGCGTCACCCTCACCAAAGTCCAACCCACTATCATCGCCGAAGTCGCCGCCGACCCCGCCCTGCAAGCCGGGGTCTGGCGACATGGCCTGCGCTACCAGCGGTACCGACTCGACCTCACCGTCGACGACGTCGCACCCCTGACCTGACCAACCCGCCGCAAGACCGCTCGGTCACGCTCGTCCAACGGTGCGAGACCCACACTCGGCGAAACCTAGTTTGGCAGCGACCGGCGAATGCCGAAAGAGCTGCTTGGCTCAGACCAACTCTGGGCCGCGCAAAACCGCAGGTCGTGCTCGGACCTCGGGCGTTGCACTCCCTACACCCGGGACCACTTCGCACTACCGGGCCGGTTGGCATTTCGTGTCAACTACCCACGCAATCAATGATGGATTTCGGGTCCGCACGAACTCGTTGTCAGCTGGTTCGGGGGATTCCCTAAATACGCGCAGAGCCCAAGGTCAGATCGTGTTGCGGCTTCTGGCGAACTGGCCGAGTCCGCGAAACACACGAAATAGCCCTTGCGGCGCTCCATGCACGCCTTGACGACTCGCCTGGACGTCAGCCATCACGCAATACTCATCCCGAGTTCGTCCCACACTGGTTGCTCGGTGCTGCCCAACCATCTGTCGGCATCCGAAGGTATACAGGAGCTCTCGCATGTCGAACGGTGGTTGCCAGTCGGGCGCCCGCGCCCGCATAGCTTTTTACTTGTCTGGCCGATCGTGTCAACCACGCGCATCCTGAGTTTCCATCGGCCAGTATTTCTTGCTCTGGAAGTACTGGCCAGCTTCGGGTTCCTCTGTGAACTCCAAAAGGTTTCCAATCTTGCTCGCCAGCACCAGACGGACCTCAGTTGGGTTCGCGAAGAAGAATTCGCGGCGCAGGTTCACCCGGTTCAGCCGTTGGTTCGCGAACTGATTGTGCAGGTCGGCCTCGAGCGTGACGGCGTCGTCTGAGAAGTAGAGCGCGTGTACGTCGAATGGAAATGGGACTGACGCGTCGCCCAGTTCACGGACGCGGTCCATTGGTTCCAGTCGCCGAGTCATGCCGATCTTGACGACGTTCGGACCAAACGCGCCGACGTTGCTGATCACGTAGACGTAGCCAGCCCGGATGTTGGCGGTCCGGTAGTCATTGTGGGCGATCGCTTGATCGATTTCCGCCAGCTGCGCCGCGAGTCGAGCGACTCCCTCGATGTCACCCTCATCTCGCAAACTGGCCAGGACATTGGTGTAGTGTGCCCTTTCCTTCTGGAGACGCTCGCGTTCAGCTTGCAGTTCCTGCTCTGCCTTGCGTTCCTCACGCAGGCGCTCCCGCTCGTCTCGAGCGCGTTCCTTCTCCTCCTGCTGTTTCATCAGGTAGTCCTGGGTCAGTTCCAGCTCCTGGATTCGGAGGGCGTGGTAGTCCGGGCTTACGCGCATCTCCATCATTGCGCCTAGTTTCGCAATGGACGTGGCTGCAGACTCGAGGCGACGGACCGCGGTCAAACTGTTGCCGGCGCGCATAGTTCGAACAGCGTTTTCGGCTTCGGCGTTGTAAGCCCTCAGCATCAGCTTGGAGAGGTCGTTGGTCATCCTCCTGCCTTTGGCCAACGAGTTGTTGAAGGTGAACATGTCGGATGCGATGACCGCTCGGCCCTGGCGAATCATTTCCTTGATTTGCTCGGTCAGCCCCTTGAGCCGGTCGCGATAGGCCTCAGCGTTCTCCAGCGGATGGCGGTATGTGTAGATCCCGACTTCTTGCATGACGCGTTCGTCGTCAAGGTCGATGACCCCCGAGGCCAGAAGCCCCATAGGCGTGCTGGGAGTGAACACGTCCCGGCCATCCGGACCCGCGACAGCAGGGTTCGCGTTCGGCCGTCCCGCGGCCCGCGCGTTCAGACCCGCTAGTTCATCTCGTGCTGCTGCGAGTTCGACTTGAGTTCGCCGCAGCTCTTCGTCAGCAACCGTCGGCGCGGGATCCGGTACTGGACTGATAGCAGCTTCGCTGGGGGTGGGTGGGTCCACTGGTTCAGGAGGTGGTGCCGGCGCAGGTTGCTGGGTGGTCGGCGGTGTGGGGGGTCGCCAGAACAACCAGCCATTTGGTGGTGGTGGCCACGTTGGATCCGGCGTCCAGCCGGGCGGAGGTTCCCAGCCAGGTTCCGGCGTGGGCCAGCCAGGAGGAGGGTTGAAGATGAAGGCACCGCTCATCAGCCGCGCACACCTCGACGGTCAATCGGTGTCAAAGCGTACGGATTCTTCGACACCGCGGCGTTCATGAGAGCCAGCGTGGCCTGCGGCTCGACGTGGGCGAGGTCGTACGTCGTGAACTCTGCTCTGTCGGCGCCGACGGCGACGAGTGGTACGACCACCGGGCGCCCGGTGGCGACGTCGATCGACTCCGTCTGGACGGTCAGAGCGATCGTCCGTATCCGTTGGTCGCGGTCGGCTTCGAAGATTTCGTGAAGGCTGCGCAAGGCGACGGAAGCGACAGCCCTGGCATACCTTTCTCGACGCTCTTTCTGCGTCGACGCGCTCGCCACGATTTCGTCCTTGCTCTTAACGTACCGGTACTCCTTGACGTCGGGCATCGTGGCTGGCGCGGGTACACCGATGGTGAGGATCAGCTCCCTGGCGGCAACGTCGAAATCGAAATCGTGGTCGACCGGGAACGACTCCGGGTACACGGAGTTGCTGAGCACGATGCCGACATATTCAGTAATGGCATCCGCGTGGTCGTTCTTCAGTCTCTCGATGAGACCGTCGAGGCCCACGTTGGCTTGCCTGGCCTGTTCCTCGCGCTCCAGGCACTCCCTCTGGTAGAGAGCTTGGGCCGCATACAACGCGGATACCCGCTGCTGCTCGCGGGTGCGATGCTGTTCGAGCTGTTGCTGGTTCCAGGCTGGAACCTGCGCTACCTGCTCTCGCCACTCGTGCAAGCGCCGCTCGTGCGCTGCCCGGTTATTGGAAATTTGCTCCTCATACTTCTTTCGGCCGAAGAGCTTGCCCTTCATCCCTGGGGGCGGCTCGGGAGGTGTGAAGGCCGGCTCCGGCGGTGGTGGGATCGGCGCAGGCGGAGGTGCCGCGGCCTCCAGATCGGGCCTCGGAAAAGGCGGATGTTCGGCGGTCACCCGCAGCGACTCCAGGTCAACGAAGTCATCGACGTCGAGCGTGGCGGCTAACAGGTTGTCGATGTCTGCTACTCGGCCCGCGACCTCGGCACTCATCTGAGCAGCCTCGGCCACCATCGATTCTTCGTGGAACCGTTTTGCCTCGGCCTGCGCCCTCTTCTGGTCAGCTGCACTTGCGCGGAGCGCCGTTTGCTGACTTCGTTCCGCGGACCTTCGAGCCTGCTCTGCCTGCCGACTTGCCGCAGCCACCGCGCGGGCATGGGACGACGCCTCTCGCCTCTTGCGTTGCTCGGCCAACCGCGCCTGGCGCTGCATCTCGGCAAAGAATCCGTGCTTGCGAGCCACTTCGTCCCCCCACGTCGTTCCGACACACCGGCCAAGTCAACTTTCGCGGTCCCCGCCCGGGTAAGCTCCCACGTTCGTCGTGCTTACCGATTCTAAGGTCGCGTCAAAGAGTCACGAGCTGGCGGCCGGGGCGGTGTGGACGGTCCAAGAGGCGCCGTCCCAGTACCGGAGATTGGCCGGATTCTGTGGGTCGGGATACCAGTTGGCGGGCGGAAGGGGTGGTGGGGGCTCCAACCGGCCGGTCGCGCTCGGAGGGTCAGCCTGTTCACCGCCCACTGAGTTCGGATCGCGGACATCGGTGGGCTCGGGATCGACTGACGGACGGGCGGCAGAACCGACATCGCTCGTTTCCGGCACGTTGATTTGGTCGAACCACTCGGCTTGGAGTTCCGACGATCGTTTCGTGTAAAGGACGACCTCTGCCTTCAGCGCGTTGCCCTTGACGGTTGCCCTGACAGCGGTCGATCTTCCGCGCTGAGCGAGATAGTCAACGGCCGGGAGCATGTCGGTCGACATCTTCGGGGTCAGCCGCCCGACGGGCTCGCCATCGATTCGCACTTCTGCCAGTGTCTTGCTGGTCCGAGCCGACTTTTCGACAATCTCGTGGAGTGTGGCGTATACCCAGCATTCGCCTGCCGGACAGAGAAAC
>JADGOX010000329.1 GCA_017882745.1 Mycobacteriaceae bacterium
ACCAGTCCCGCGTGCTGCGACCAGGTCGGTCGAGCGGGGTTGTACTCAGCCAAAAACAAGCAGTACGCCTCGAGCGAACGCCAAGTCCAGGCCGGAGGTCAGCGCAACCATGAAGGCGACGAAGACCAGAACGACGGCCGTGTAGGTGATCAACTCTTTGCGGGTTGGCCAGATGACCTTGCGAAGCTCAGCCGCCACCTCGCGGAGGTAGCGAATGATCCGCCCGACCGGATTGCCCTTGCTCGGCGTTTCCTGCTTGCTTCTCGACGGTGTGGCGCGACCCTTGACACCCGGACGAGCCGCCAAGTCTGCGTCCTCGCCCGTCGGCTTGCGACTGGACCTCGCAGGGCTACGCCGCTTGCCCGAAGGGCGAGCAGCAGCCGTTGCCTCCCGGCTTGCGGCGTCGTCGGGGTTCAGCTCGGATTCGGACCCGTGTGCCGTGCTTTCTTCGGCCTGCGTGTCATCCGCTGCAGGAGATGCGGCGGAGTCACCTGTGTCTGAGCCGTCGCCCGGCTCAGGGGTGACGTCGTCGCGATCGTCGCTCACCGTCGTCCTCCAGTCGCTGACATCTAGGCGCAGGGGCGACAGGACTTGAACCTGCAACCTGCGGTTTTGGAGACCGCTGCTCTGCCAGTTGAGCTACGCCCCTCCGACCGACGCCGCGCGCCGGTCGTGCCAAAGCGTTCATGCACCATCCGAGTTCAAGGTGTCCAAACCGAGAGACCCAGAACTGCGGGCAGCACACGAACGCCCCAGAAACGCGAGTGTACGGCACCGAGGGCCGCCTCTTCCAACTCACTACCCGTGGGAGCGGCGGGGCAAGCCAGGCATGACGCTCGGAAGCCGCGTTGCGCAGACCGTGCTATCCGAGGCGGACAATTGCCGTGGACTTGACGAACACCCGTTGGCCCGCCGAGGAGACCACGATCGCTACCGTCGCGGTCCGCGCCTGGCTGTTCATGTCCTTCACGGTGCCGGACACCTCCACCGACGCGCCACCCTCGAGCGGTACGACCACGGGCCGGGTGAAGGTGACGCCGTAGTCGAGCACGGCACCGGGGTCACCGCACCACGCCGTCACCATGCGTGCCGCGACTGCCATCGTCAGCATCCCGTGCGCGATCACGTCGGGCAGCCCGACAGCGGTGGCCACGCTCTGGTTCCAGTGGATCGGATTGAAGTCACCGGACGCGCCCGCGTAACGGACGAGATCCGCGCGAGCCAGCGTCGCCGACAGGGCTGGGAGCTCCGTGCCGATCGACACGTCATCAAACGCGAGCAGGCTCATCGTTCGCCCTCGCTCTCGGCGGCGGTGCCGCGCGCGACAACCGTGGAGTAGGCCGTGAGAACGGCCGAGCCATCCTCGGCAGTCACCTCGGTACGTGTGGTGACGAGCTCGTTGCCCGCAGCCACCCTGATTGCATCGACGATGACCGCGGTCAGAAGCCGGTCGCCCGCAATCACCGGTCGGTGATGTACGAAACGCTGCTCGCGATGCACAACCTTGGTGAAGTCCAGACCGAGGCCCGGGTCCGCCATGAGCTGGAGTTCCGCACCCATGGTGAGGATAATGGGGAACGTCGGCGGTGCGACGAGATCTGGATAGCCCAGTTCCCGCGCAGCGGCCTCATCGTGGTGCGCGGCGTCGGTCGCGCCGATCGCGGTCGCAAACTCGCGGATCTTCTCGCGACCCACCTCGTAGACCTGGCCGGGTTCGTAGCGCCGGCCCACGTATGACTGGTTGATGCTCACAGGAGCAACCTACCGTCGCACTGCTGCAGCCATGCCTCGATCAGCGCGTCTCGCGGTGCGTCCGGTGCGTGCCGCAGTTGGAGCAGAACTTCTTCATCTCCATGCGGTCAGGGTCGTTGCGGCGGTTCTTGCGCGTGATGTAGTTGCGGTGCTTGCATTCCTCGCAGGCCAGCGTGATCTTCGGGCGGACGTCAGTGGCGGCCACGGGATGCCTCTCTTCGGTGTATCTGGATGACAAGAAGTGTTCGGACTGTCTTCATCGTACGTGCCAGCCGCACGGCAAAGCCTTTGGTAGCGATGGCCGGACTTGAACCGGCGACACAGCGATTATGAGTCGCTTGCTCTACCAGCTGAGCTACACCGCCATGTGGCTTCGGGCGTGCGCCCTTGACCACCACAGCCGCAACAGGCACTCCCCACGTGGGGAAACGACTGATCCAGCGAGCCCCTTTACGGAATCGAACCGTAGACCTTCTCCTTACCATGGAGACGCTCTGCCGACTGAGCTAAAGGGGCCTCGCTCCTGGTGCCACAGTTGCACGCCAGAAGCCCTGTGGAGGGTACACAGCCGCTGACCCATTTGTGAAACCAGGTTATCCCCAACTGCGCCGCGAGCAGTCCGTCCCCCTCCGCCCAACCAAGCGCTTGCTATGTTCGAGGAGGCTAGATTTGACAACGATGCTCGACCTGTCCGGCGAGCGGACACTACGAAGGAGGGCACCATGAACGCTGGGTCATCGAGCGGCGCGAGCATGAACGAGGCATACATCGTCGACGCGGTGCGCACGCCGGCCGGTAAGCGTGGCGGCGCCTTCGCCGCAACACACCCGGCTGACCTGGGCGCAGCGTCGCTGAACGCCCTCATCGAGCGCAGCGGCATAGACCCCGGCGCCGTCGAGGACGTCATCTTCGGTTGCGTGGACACCATCGGCCCGCAGGCCGGGGACATCGCCCGCACCGCATGGCTGGCCGCCGGCCTGCCCGACCACGTGCCGGGCACGACGATTGACCGACAGTGCGGCTCCGCACAGCAGGCTGTGCATTTCGCAGCCCAGGCTGTGATGAGCAACACGGCTGACGTGATCGTCGCCGGCGGCGTGCAGAACATGAGCGCCATCCCAATCTCTGCCGCGATGTTCGCCGGTGAGGCCTACGGATTCGGCGATCCGTTTTCCGGTTCCGTCGGCTGGCAGCGTCGGTACGGCACTCAGGAGGTGAACCAGTTCCGCTCGGCGGAGATGATCGCGGAGAAGTGGGGTCTGAGCAGAGAGCAGATGGAAGAGTTCGCCGTCGGCTCGCACGAGAAGGCGCTGGCAGCCCAGAAGGAGGGCCGCTTCGACCGCGAGATCGTCGCCGTCGGCGAGGCGACGCGCGACGAGGGGCCACGGGTGCCGAACTGGGAGAAGATCCGTTCACTCCCCACCCTCGTCGAAGGCGGCCGGCTGACGGCAGCGCTGGCCAGCCAGGTCTCCGACGCCTCAGCGGCACTGCTGATCGTGAACGAGCGCGGGCTGAAGACACACCGCCTGACTCCGCGGGCACGCATTCATCACATGTCGGTCCGCGGAGCAGACCCGGTGTGGATGCTAACGGCCCCGATCCCCGCGACCGCTCACGCACTGGCCAAGACCGGCATGAGCATGGACGACATCGATCTCGTCGAGATCAACGAGGCCTTTGCTTCCGTCGTCATGGCTTGGGGCAAGGAAACGGGCTACGACATGAGCAAGGTCAATGTCAACGGTGGCGCGATTGCGCTGGGCCACCCGCTCGGCGCCACCGGGGCCCGATTGATGACCACGATGCTGCACGAACTCGAGCGCACCGGTGGACGCTTCGGGCTGCAGACGATGTGTGAGGGCGGCGGTCAGGCCAACGTCACCATCATCGAGCGGCTGGGCTGAGCGCAGCCCTCACACAGCACGGGAGCCCCTGAACTCATCAGTTCAGGGGCTCCCGTGCTGTTGGTGGCAGGTGTTGGGTTCGAACCAACGTAGGCGATGCCGGCGGATTTACAGTCCGCTCCCTTTGGCCACTCGGGCAACCTGCCGTTACACCCGACCACACGGTGGCCGGATCGACGTCCGACTGCCGCTGTTACAGGTGCGGAAGGCAGACTACCGATACCGTGACAACGTGTCGCACCGGGGTATCCAGCCGGATGACACCAACCCACCGGAACCGCAGTAGCAATCGAGTGAGGAGACCTCCATGGCCGACGCATCCTTCGACGTGGTGAGCAAGTTCGACCGCCAAGAGGTGGACAACGCGGTGAACCAGGCAGCCAAGGAGTTGTCCACCCGCTTCGACTTCCGGGGCGTCAACGCCGGGATCGAGTGGGCCGGCGACGAGGGCATCACCATTACCGCCGATACCGAGGAGCGCTGCAAGGCCGCGCTGGATGTGTTCATCGAGAAGCTCGTGCGCCGCAACATCTCCATGAAAGCGTTCGAGCCCGGCGAGCCGACACCGACCGGCAAGACCTACAAACTCAGCGGCACCCTGGTCCAGGGCATCGACAGCGAGCACGCAAAGAAGATCACCAAGGCGGTGCGCGACGGCGGGTTCAAGGGCGTGCAAGCTCGGATCCAGGGCGATGAGCTCCGTGTCAGCGGCAAGAAGCGCGACGACCTGCAGGCCGTCATCGCCATGCTCAAAGAGGGCGACTTCGGGGTGGCGTTGCAGTTCGTCAACTACCGATGAAGGGGATCGTTCTTGCCGGAGGCAGCGGCACCAGGCTGCATCCGATCACGCTGGCGGTGAGCAAGCAGCTGCTGCCGGTATATGACAAACCGATGATCTACTACCCGCTCTCCGTGTTGATGCTGGCCGGCGTGCGCGAGGTTCTGATCATCTCCACCCCGCATGACCTGCCGATGTTCCGCCGACTCCTCGGCGACGGCTCGCAGTGGGGCATGGAGCTGAGCTACGCCGAGCAGGCGGAACCCAACGGTCTCGCCGAAGCGTTCATCATCGGCGCGGAGCATATCGGCACCGACGACGTCGCACTGGTGCTCGGCGACAACATCTTCTACGGCCACGGCTTCTCCGGACAGCTTCAGGAGTACACCAGCGGGATCGACGGCTGCGTGCTGTTCGGCTACCCGGTGCGTGACCCGGAGCGCTATGGCGTCGGTGAGGTCGACCACGACGGGGTGCTGCTGACCATCGAGGAGAAACCAGCGAAGCCCAAGTCGAACCAGGCGATCACCGGCCTCTACTTCTATGACAACGACGTGGTCGAGATCTCCCGAAACCTCAAGCCTTCCCCCCGCGGCGAGCTGGAGATCACCGACGTCAACCTGCACTACCTCGCCCGTGGCAAGGCCCGGCTGGTGAACCTGGGCCGCGGGTTCGCGTGGCTGGACACCGGCACCCACGACTCCTTGCTCGAGGCCGGCCAGTACGTGCAGGTGATCGAGCACCGCCAGGGAATCCGGGTGGCCTGCCTGGAGGAGATCGCCTTGCGGATGGGTTTCATCGACGCCAGCTCGTGCTTGGCGCTGGGGACGACGATGGCCAAGTCCGGCTACGGGCAGTACGTAATGGAGGTGGCCCGCAGCTTCGGCGCCACCTGAGAGCGCGCTGGCCTGAATGCCGCGGTCACGCCGCACGCATCGAGCGACTCACGGCAGCTGCCGACCTGCCATCTCCTCGAGCCGCGCGATGCGCTCGGTCATCGACGGATGCGTGGAGAACCAACGGGCGGCGCGGTCTCCCACTCGGAAGGGATTCGCGATCATCAGGTGGGACTGCGTCGTCAGCTCCGGCTCGGGCGGCAGCGGCGCCGCCTGAGTTCCCGCCTCCAGGCGTCGTAACGCGGACGCCAGGGCCAAGGGGTCCCCGGTGAGCTCGGCACCGGACGCGTCGGCCTGGAACTCCCGAGACCGAGAGACTGCCATCTGCACGACGCCGGCCGCGATCGGCCCGAGGAGCGCGACCATCATCAACACCAGCGGGTTCGGTCGATCCTCGCTGCTGCCGCCACCGAAGAAGCTGGCGAACATCGCGAAGTTGGCGAGGCCCGTGACGATCGCGGCGAGGGCACCCGCCACCGAGGAGATGAGAATGTCCCGGTTGTACACGTGGGAGAGCTCATGCCCCAGCACCGCACGCAGCTCCTGCTCATCGAGCAGGTCCAGTATCCCCGAGGTGCAGCAGACCGCAGCATGGCGCGGACTGCGTCCCGTGGCGAACGCGTTGGGCGCCTGCGTCGGACTCACGTACAGCGCGGGCATGGGCTGACGGGCCACGGTCGCGAGCTCGCGGACGATCGCGTACACGCGGGGTTGGTCAGCCTCGGTGACAGCGCGCGCGTGCATCGCCTTCAGCGCGAGAGTGTCACTCTTGAAATAGGCGTAGGCGTTCATCCCCACCGCCAGCACCACCGCGATTAGCAAGGCCGTGCGGCCGAACAAGCCACCGATGACGACGATCAGCGCGGACATCCCGCCGAGCAGCAGTGCCGTCTTCAGCCCGTTTGCGTGATGGTGCACGGTGGCCTGACCCTCCTTCGCTCTCGGCTTGTATCTGCAGAGAGAACGCCTTCCCGCCGCAGTCAGTTCCCGGGCGGGGGGACCCCGGCGACGAGCTCGGCGAGCACATCACGCTCAGCGACGAGTTCGGCGACCGCTGAGCGCCCCGTCGCATCCACCCCCGGGTAGTCATGTTCCGGCGACCAGTGCAACGCATCGAAGGGACACACGTCCACACAGATTCCGCAGTACAGACACTGCCCGTAGTCGATGGCGAAGCGTTGCAGCACCGGGCGCGCCCGCACCCGGGAGCGGCCGGCGGTGTCTCGGTCCGGCTGTTCTGTGGTGGACTCGATGTGGATGCACCAGTCTGGGCACTCGCGGGCGCAGATCATGCAGCTGGTGCAGTTTGCTTCCAGCAGCGCGATGACGCCCCGGGCGCGCGCAGGTATGGGGCCGAGCGGTGCGCTCACTGGTCGCCCCACCCCTCCGGCGGCAGCCCCGGCGCGGTGGCCCTCCGTCGACCAGCAGAGGGCTGCACTGCACTCTCCCCCGGTTCCATCCGGCCAGGCCAAGGACGTACGGCACGCGAGACCAGCAGAGTCTCCTTGCGCAGCGGATGCAAGCCCGTACCCGGCGCGAGTAGCAGCGGGCGCAGATCCGGATGCCCGGACACCTCGATGCCGGCCATCTCGGCAGCCTCCCGCTCGTGCCATGCGGCTCCGGCCCACGTGTCGGTGACACTCGGCAGCACCGCCCCGGTCGGCAGAGTGGTGCGCAGCAGCAGCCCCGCGCAGCTGGTGGGCACCACTACGTGCGCCACGACGTCCCATTCCAGGCCGCTCTCGGCCGGGCCTCCGTGGTCATGCACCGAAAGGTGGTCAAACATCGCACAACCCAACATGTCGCGAGCGAGGTGCGACGCACGTACCCAGTCGGCCAGGGGGACGTGTGCCGTGGACTGCCCGAACGACTCCGTGACCTCGCCACCACCCAGCTCGGACACCAGCATTGCCGCCAGCGCGCCGTCACCGACGCTCATACCGGCTCCGCCCCAGCAGTCAAGAGGGGCCCGAGGGCACGAAGGCCGCCGAGCACCGCTTCCGGCCTAGGCGGACACCCGGGCACCGAAACATGCACGGGCACCAGCTGATCCACACCTTTGGTGACGTTGTACGAGTCCCAGTACGGCCCGCCGGTGGCACAGCACGCGCCGATGGAGACGACGTATCGGGGAGCCGAGAGCCGCTCGTAGGCCGCCCGCACCGCCCCCGCCAGCACATCGGTGACCGTGCCGGAGACCAGCAGGACATGCGCGTCGGGGGCGCTGGCCGCCGTTCCATCTGCTGGAGTTCGAGAACCGTCCTCCAGCGCCGCCATCACCTCGACCCCGCAACACGCGAGTCCAAGATCGAGGACGTGCACCGCAAGCACCGCACCCTCGATCTCCACTGTCGTCTGCACCCCATCGACACTAGAGGACCACCTTCGCCCCGTCATGCACGTGGCGGCCCTGTGCTGGCAGGATGTTGGAATGACTGCTGCCAGCTCTCCCGTCGGCGTGTGGACCAACGTGGCCGACCGCGTGGCCGTGATCACGGTGAGCGACCCCGACCGCCGGAACGCACTCACGCTGCCGCTCTCCGAAGCACTGGCCACCGCCGTCGCCGACTGTCAGTCCAACCAGGACGTGCACGCGGTGGTGATCACCGGTGCCCCACCGGCGTTCTGCGCCGGAGCCGATCTGACTGCCCTCGGCGCGGCCAAGGAGGAAGGCCTGCGTCGTATCTATGCGGGGTTCCTCGCCGTGGCGAACTGCACGCTGCCGACTGTGGCCGCTGTCAACGGGGCCGCCGTCGGCGCCGGACTCAACCTCGCCCTCGCCACGGATGTTCGGCTCGTCGGGCCCAAGGCACGCTTCGACGCTCGTTTCCTCCAGCTCGGCCTTCACCCGGGCGGCGGCATGACCTGGATGCTGCAGCGCGCCATCGGCCCCTCGGCGGCACGGGCGAGCGTGCTTTTCGGTCAGATCTTCGACGCGGATGCCGCCGTCGCCAACGGGCTCGCCCTGGCCAAGCACGACGACGTGGTCTCGGCCGCCGTACGACTGTGCGCCGCCCCTGCGGCCGCACCACGCGAGCTGGTCCTGGCAACGAAGGCGAGCATGCGAAGTACTGCATCTCTGGGACACCCCGCGGCGAGGGGGACGTCGGACATCGATCTGCATGCGGCGGCACTCACCACGGAGCTCACGCCGCAGGTCGCGTCAATGGCGTCCCCGGAGTTCGCCGCGCGGCTCGAGGCGATGCGGGCAAAAATCAGCACCCGGTGAATTCGTGTCCTCGGACACGTCTCTCCGCGGAGGTGTACGACCCGTCGTAACATGAAATTCACGTTTGCGACGTCCGCGTGCAGCATTCAGCACGGTGCACGTATCGTCGTTGCCTGGTCGTGCTGACCAGAAGACTCCGGTTCATTATGCTGCAGGTCGACGGCCCGGAAGGGGTCCTTTTCTCGATGACTATCGATACTTCGCCTGATACTGGCCTTCCTCGTGAGACGCTCGATATCGATCGAGTGGTCATTCGTTTTGCCGGTGACTCCGGTGACGGGATGCAGCTGGCGGGTGATCGGTTCACGTCCGAGGCGGCAGCGTTCGGCAACGACCTGGCGACGCAGCCGAACTTTCCCGCGGAGATCCGTGCCCCGCGGGGCACTCTGGCCGGAGTATCCAGCTTTCAGATCCACTTCGCCGACTACGACATCTTGACGGCGGGTGACCGCCCGGATGTGTTGGTGGCGATGAACCCGGCGGCGTTGAAAGCCAACATCGGCGACCTCCCTCGCGGCGGCACGTTGATCGTGAACACCGATGAGTTCTCCAAACGCAACCTGACCACCGCCGGCTACGCCACCAACCCGCTGGACGGGGACGAGTTCGCCGACTTCCAGGTCCACTCGGTAGCGATGGCCACGTTGACCCGGGGTGCGGTGGCCTCGACAGGGCTGTCGAAGAAGGACGCGGAACGCGCGAAGAACATGTTCGCCCTCGGGTTGCTGTCCTGGATGTATCACCGCCCGGTGGAGGGCACGGAGGCGTTCCTGCGCGAGAAGTTCGCGAAGATCCCCGCCGTGGCCGAGGCCAACGTGCTCGCCTACAGGGCCGGGTGGAACTTCGGGGAAACCACCGAAGCCTTCGCCACCACCTACAGAGTCGCCGCCGCCACCTTGCCCAAGGGCACCTACCGTCAGGTCACCGGCAACATGGCCGTGGCCTACGGCCTCGTCGCCGCCGGGAAACGCTCCGGACTGCCGGTGTTCCTCGGGGCCTACCCAATCACCCCGGCGTCGGACATTCTCCATGAGCTGAGCAAGCACAAGAACTTCGGCGTCACCACCTTTCAGGCCGAAGACGAGATCGCGGGCGTCGGTGCCGCTCTCGGGGCCGCTTTCGGCGGCGCCTTGGGGGTGACGACGACCTCTGGTCCCGGGTTGGGGTTGAAGGCTGAGACCATCGGTTTGGCCGTGATGACCGAGCTGCCGATGCTGATCATCGACGTGCAGCGGGGTGGTCCGTCCACCGGTCTGCCCACCAAGACCGAACAAGCCGACCTCCTGCAGGCCCTGTTCGGGCGCAACGGGGAGTCCCCCGTGCCCGTGCTCGCGACCCGGTCTCCCTCGGACTGCTTCGAGACGACCCTGGAAGCGGCCCGGATCGCGATCACCTACCGCACCCCGGTCATCCTGCTGTCCGACGGGGCCATTGCCAACGGCTCCGAGCCCTGGTCGGTGCCCGAGGTCAACTCCCTCCCCACCATCGACCCCAGCTTCGCCACACCCCCCGAGGGTGGGGACGAGATCACCGGTGTCGGGTTGGGCAAGTCCGAGTTCGCGCCCTACGAACGTGACGCCGAGACCCTGGCCCGGCCCTGGGCTGTTCCCGGCACCGCCGGGCTGGAACACCGCATCGGCGGCCTGGAAAAGTCGAACGGAGCCGGCGACATCTCCTACGACCCGGCCAACCACGACATCATGGTCCGGCTACGACAAGCCAAGATCGACGGCATCACCGTCCCCGACGTGCAGGTCGACGACCCCAGTGGGGACGCGAAGACCCTGGTCCTGGGCTGGGGCAGTTCCTACGGTCCCATCGGGGCCGCCGCCCGCCGGGTCCGCAAGAAGGGCATCCCCATCGCCCAGGCCCACCTCACCCACCTCAACCCCCTTCCCGCCAACCTCGGGGATGTCCTACGCGGCTACGAGCGTGTCGTGGTCCCGGAGATGAACCTCGGGCAACTCTCCATGCTGCTCCGCGCGCGCTACCTGGTCGACATCCAACCCGTCACCAAGGTTGCCGGCCTGGCATTCCTCGCCGAGGAGCTTCAAGACGTGCTCCTGGCCGCCGAGGCAGGCACCCTGCCTGCGGCGGAGGCGGCGAAGACCACCAACGCCCGCAACGCCGCCGCCACCACCGGAAAGGTCCACGCATGACCGCCACCGTCGACTCGCATCTGGCGGGTCAAGACCTCGGCCTGACCGCGCTCGCGGGCATCCCCACCACCGACACCCCGCAAAAGGCGAAAGACTTCACCTCCGGGTCCGAGGTTCGTTGGTGCCCAGGGTGTGGGGACTACGCCATCCTCGCCACCATCCGCGGCTTCCTGCCCGAGCTCGGCCTCAAGCGCGAGAACATCGTCTTCATCTCCGGCATCGGCTGTTCCTCCCGGTTCCCCTACTACCTCGAGACCTACGGGATGCACTCCATCCACGGCCGGGCCCCAGCGATCGCGACCGGCCTGTCCGTGTCGCGACCGGACCTTTCCGTCTGGGTCGTCACCGGGGACGGGGATGCGTTGTCCATCGGCGGCAACCACCTCATCCACTCCCTGCGCCGCAACGTCAACCTCAAGATCCTGCTGTTCAACAACCGGATCTACGGTTTGACCAAAGGCCAGTACTCCCCCACCTCCGAGGTCGGCAAGGTCACCAAGTCCAGCCCCATGGGGTCCTTGGACAACCCGTTCAACCCCATGTCCCTGGCCCTCGGTGCCGAAGCGACCTTCGTCGCCCGCGCCATGGACTCCGACCGCAAAGGCCTTGCCGACGTCCTCCGGCAAGCCGCCGAGCACCGGGGCACGGCGTTCGTGGAAATCTTCCAAGACTGCCCCATCTTCAACGACGGCTCCTTCGACGTCCTCCGCAAGGGCGACGAGGCACCTCACCGCCTCATCCCACTGACCCACGGCGAACCCCTGATCTTCGGACCCGACGGTGAGCACTGCGTCGTCCGTGACGGATTCGCACTCAAGGTCGTCGACACCGCCGATGTCGCGGCCCAGGACATCGTCGTCCACGACGCCCTCACCGACAACCCGGAATACGCCTACGCGCTGAGCCGCCTGTCCGACCAGGACCTCAACCACACCGTGACCGGTGTCTTCCGCCGCATCACCAAACCCACCTACGACGACCTCGTCCGCGGGCAGGTCCAGCAGGCCAAGGACGCGAAACCCGGCGACCACGATGCACTCCAGACCCTCCTGAGCGGCAAGGACACCTGGACCGTCAGCTGACCACCTCTGCTCCACACTGAGCGGGCTCGACGTCAGATATCGCACACAGCGAGGACGTCGGGCCCGCTCAATGTCGAGGGGTGGACACCGCCGGTCTAGGCTCGGCGAACGTGAGTGCCCTCGTGCGCAGCGCGCAAGCTGCTCCGGCGGGCGGTCTAGCCATGGGAGTGGGCGCGTACGCCATCTGGGGGCTGTTCCCGGCTTTCTTCCCCCTGCTGAAACCCGCATCGGCCATCGAGATCCTGGGCCATCGCATGGTGTGGACCCTCGTGTTCATGCTGCTCCTGCTTGCGATCACCGGGCGTCTCTCGAAGCTGGGCAGAATCCCGCTGCGCACCTGGACGATGGCCGCGGCGGCGTCTGCCCTGATCGCCGTCAACTGGGGCACGTACATCTACGCGGTCAACTCCGATCACGTGGTGGAGGCCTCGCTCGGCTACTTCATCAACCCCTTGCTCAGCGTGCTGCTCGGCGTCGTGGTGCTGCGCGAGCGGCTGCGCCGCTGGCAGGGAGTGGCGCTGGCCATCGCTGTCCTGGCCGTGGCAGTGCTCACCATCGGCTATGGCCGGCCGCCGATCATCTCACTCACGCTGGCCTGTTCCTTCGGTTTGTACGGGCTGATCAAGAAGACCATCCGGCTCGATCCGGGCTCGAGTCTGACGGCAGAAGGACTCGTTCTCGCTCCGCTCTCCGTCGGCTACCTGGTGTGGCTGCAGTGGAGCGGTGGCTCGACCTTCACCTCCCACGGCGCCGGACACGCAGCCATGCTCGTGACCGCGGGGCTGGTAACGGCCCTGCCCCTGCTGCTCTTCGGGGCGGCAGCACAGCGGATCCCGTTGGTGACCATAGGCTTGCTGCAGTACCTCACCCCGGTACTCCAGCTGACCTGGGGACTGGCGGTCGTCCACGAGACCATGCCCGCGTCCCGCTGGCTCGGCTTCGTCATCATCTGGGTCGCGTTGCTGGTCTTCACCACCGACGCGGTGCTGGCCGCTAAGCAGGCAGCGCGACTGCGGTCAGCACCAGGCCGTCCGACGCCAGCCACCGTCCCGCGAACTGCTTCAGCGCCTCCCCCCGCACCACAGGAGGAGGCACCAGGAAGGTTGCGGTGAACGTACCCGCCAGAGGGTCGATGCGGATATGCGCGTCCTCGAAGCCCAGCCAGCGACCGGTGAGCGGAAACCAGGCCTTGTAGGTGCTCTCCTTGGCACTGAACAGCAGCCGATCCCAGTGCGTCCCCGCGGGCGCCTCGTGTTCCAGCCAGTCCCGCTCCTCCGGCAGGCTCACCGCGCGCAGCACACCCTCAGGCAGCGGTCCGTGTGGCTCCGCGTCTATGCCAATACTCAACACCGCCTCCACCCGGGCCAGGGCCGCACCCCGGTAGCCCTCGCAGTGCGTCATGCTGCCCACCACCCCTACTGGCCACTGCGGGGCACCGCGATCGCCGGGCAGCACCGCGGCCTCGGGCACTCCGAGCTGGACCATCGCCTGCCGCGCGCACCACCGGGCGCTGGTGAACTCACGTCGCCGCTTGTCCACCGACTTGGCGATCCGCAGCTCTTCCTCGGGAAACAGCACGGCACCTTCGGGGTCACCGAAACACTCTGCCGCCGCGACCCCCGACAACAGGATGCGCTCGATCACGCCGGCACCGGGAGGATCTGCCGGAGCAGCCCGGGTTCGACCGTGCGCCGCTTCCACTCCCGCGGGTAACCCACGGACACCTCCTCGAAGCGCACCCCGTCGTAGTAGGTGGTCCGCGGAATGTGTAAGTGGCCGTACACCGCGGCGAGCGCCCGGAACCGGACGTGCCAGTCGGCGGTGAGCTCGGTGCCGCACCACTGGGCGAACTCGGGGTAGCGCAGCACCCGCGTGGGCTCGCGAACCAAGGGGAAATGGTTGATCAGCACCGTGGGAGTCTCCAGCGCCGCAAGGCGTGGCTCCGTGTATGCCACCCTGGCCCGGCACCACTCCTCACGGCTGCGATACGGATCAGGATGCAGCAAGAACTCGTCGGAACACACCACGCCGGTGCTCCGCGCGTAGTCCAGCGCCTCGTCCTTGGTCGTGGTCCCGACAGGTCGAAACGTGTAGTCGTACAGCAGGAACAGCGGTGCAACCGTCACGGGGCCATCCGCGCCTCGCCACACGGGGTAGGGATCCTCAGGCGTGAGCACACCCAGCCGACGGCACAACGTCACCAAGTGCTCGTAGCGGGCCTGACCGCGCAGTCCAGCGGCATTCCCCCGTTGACTGGTCCACAGCTCGTGGTTGCCGGGAACCCACACCACCCTGCGGAAGCGGTCGGTGAGCAGCCGCAGCGCAAACTCGATGTCCTCCACCCGGTCTCCGACGTCCCCGACCACCAGCAGCCAGTCGTGCTCGGAAACCGGGCGCAAGCTTTCCAGCACGCTACGGTTCTCCGCGTGACCGACGTGCAGGTCACTGATGGCCCAGACAGTGCCGACCACCGCTAGCCCGTGCGGGCCACGGTGTAGTCGACGAGCTGGCGCAGCGCGGTATTGGCTGGACCGCCGGGCAATTCTGCCAGCTCCTCATGCGCGGCCCTGGCGTACCCGGCGAGGGTGTCCTTCGCCCTTGCCAGACCCGGCGAGCGTGCCAGCAGCGCCAGGGCCTCGGCCACGTCGGCGTCCTCGGTGACGGGCCCGGCAAGCAGCACCCGCAGGCGGTCCGCATCCGGGCCCTGCTCAGCGAGCGCATGCAGCACCGGCAGAGTGTGCACGCCCTCCCGCAGGTCGGTACCCGGGATCTTGCCGGACTCGGCGGCCACCGAGGAGATATCGATGATGTCGTCGGAGATCTGGAACGCGGTGCCCACAGCGTCGCCGAGCCGATGCATCCGTTGCACCTGCTCCTCGTCCGCTCCGGAGAACATCGCACCGAAACGACCACAGGTGGCGATCAGTGATCCGGTCTTCTCCGCGACCACCAGCAGGTAGTGCTCCACGGCGTCCTGGCCGTCCTTGACGCCCACCGTCTCCCGCATCTGGCCCGTGACCAGCTCGGCGAAGGTCTCCGCGATGATCCGCACCGCGTCCGCGCCGAGCCGCGCCACCAACCGCGACGCCTGGGCAAAGAGATAGTCACCGGTGAGGATGGCCGAGCTGTTGTTCCACCGCGCGTTTGCGCTGACTGCACCGCGTCGCATCGTCGCCTCGTCCATCACGTCGTCGTGATAGAGCGTCGCCAGGTGAACGAGTTCCACCACCGCTGATGCTGTGACCACGTCGCTTGAGGCCGGTTGTGGCCCGAGCTGCGCGGCGAGGACGGTGAACAACGGGCGGAAGCGCTTGCCACCGGCTTCCACGAGGTGCAGCGCGCGCTCGCTGACGAACAGCTCGTCGGCGCTGAGCTCGGCGCGAAGCAGGTCCTCAACCGCGGTGAGTCCGGCTTGCACGGCCGCGGCCAGGTCGGCATCGCCGAGGTCGACGCCAGCAACGCGATGCCTGCTGACGAACCCCTGCTCAGACGTTGTCAAGACGTGCCTCTCTCAGGACGGGAAGCTGCTCAGCTCAGGAACGAGTGAACAGCCGACAGGTCGAGCACCGGCCCCGGGACAACGCCCAGTAGGACGGTGCCGATGACGCCGATGCTGATCGCAACGGTAGTGAACACCCCTGGCACCGTCACC
Source organism: Mycobacteriaceae bacterium (assembly GCA_017882745.1). Classification (GTDB taxonomy): domain Bacteria; phylum Actinomycetota; class Actinomycetes; order Mycobacteriales; family Mycobacteriaceae; genus X156. The sequence goes on from JADGOX010000329.1 coordinate 15,453, forward strand.
GTCGGCCCGTCCGCCGCCGGTTCGCTGAAGAACATGAGCACGATCACCCGCAGGTAGAAGAAGGCCGCGATCGCGCTCATCAGCACACCGACGACCACCAAGGGGGCCATACCGTCCTGCAGGCCCGCTGAGAAAACGGCGAACTTGCCGATGAATCCGGCGGTGAGCGGCACCCCGGCCATGGACAGCATCAGAAGCGAGAACACCCCAGCCACGATCGGCGAACGCTTGCCAAGTCCGCTCCACTGCGAGAGGTGCGCCGCCTCGCCCCGAGAGTCACGGACGAGCGTGACGACGCCGAACGCCGCGATCACTGTCAGCCCGTATGCGAGCAGGTAGAACAGGCTGCCGGACAGACCCTGCGGGGTGAGGGCGATGGTGCCGACCAGGATAAAACCGGCATGGGCGACAGAGGAGTACGCGAGCATCCGCTTCATGTCCGTCTGGGTGAGGGCGATGATGGTGCCGATCAGCATGGAGAGGATGGCCACGACCCACATCACCGGGCGCCAGTCCCAGCGGGTGCCCTCGAAGGCGACGTTCAGCACTCGCAGGAGCGCACCGAAGGCAGCGACCTTGGTGCAGGCGGACATCAGCGCCGTCACCGGGGTGGGTGCGCCCTGGTAGACGTCGGGAGTCCAGGTGTGGAAGGGCCCGATGCTGGCCTTGAAGCACAACCCGACGAGCAGCAGCGCAAGCCCCGCGAAGAGCAGGGTGTCAGAACGATCGGTACCGGACGCGGCCTTGGCGATATCCGCCAGCCGGACCGAACCGGCGTAGCCGTAGAGCAGGGCGAGGCCGTACAGGAAGATCGCCGAGGCAAAGGCCCCCAGCAGGAAGTACTTCAGCGAGGCCTCTTGAGACAGCAGCTGCCTGCGCCGCGCCAAGCCGGTGAGCAGGTACAAGGGCAGCGACAGCACCTCGAGGGCCACGAACATCGTCAGCAGGTCATTCGCCGCGACGAAGGCCATCATCCCGCCCAGGGAGAACAGTGTGAGCGGAAAGACCTCGGTGTGGGTGGACCGTGCCCCGGCCTGCACGCGGTCCAGCACGGTGCCTGCAGTGGTGTCGGACAGGAACGCTCCCCCGGGCTCGACCGAACGGTCGGCGATGAGCAGCACGGAGGCAGCCGCCAGCACGAGCAAGGTGCCCCAGAGGAACAGCGTCGGCCGGTCCACGGCCACGGTGCCAGCGAGGGTCGACATGTCAACCCTCGTCGAGCCCGATGCGTACACCGCGAGCGCGACACCCGACACGAGCAGGGCCAGCAGGGTCAGTCCCACCTGTGCCGCCCACCGTGAGCTGCGGGGCACGAAGGCTTCGACCAGCACACCCAGGCAGGCCGCACCCAGCAGCACGAGCATCGGGCTGATCGCGCCGTACGCGACCGAAGGTGCGTGCACCGTGTCGTCCTGGGCGAGCACAGAACCCTGAGCGAGAAGGGCCTGGGTGATCGGAACGTCGGCGGTCATGATCATCAACGCAAGCCTCCCTGGACGACCGCGGGAACGGCCTCGGGTGCAACGCCCAGCTCATTGAGCGTGGAGTTCACCGATGGTGTGATCACGTCAAGTACAGGTTTCGGATAGAAGCCGAGCAGCAGGATCAAGGCGACCAGCGGTGCGACAACGGCCACCTCGAGCCTGGTGAGGTCGACCAACCGGCCACTGGACTCGGCGGCCTCAATGCCCGGCCCACCTGTGGGACCCTGCATCACCCGTTGGTAGACCCACAACGCGTACAGCGCAGCGAAGATGATGCCCACCGTCGCCAAGATCGTGTACACCGGCTGCGTCGGGAAGGAACCCAGCAGCACCAGGAACTCCGACACGAAGGAACTGGTCCCGGGCAGCCCCAAAGCGCACAGCGCCGCGAGCAAGAACATTCCGGCCAGCAGCGGCGTGCGCTTGGCCATGCCACGGTAGTCCGCGATCTTGCGGGAGCCACCGCGGGCGATGATCATCCCGACCACCACGAACAACAGACCTGTCGCGATTCCGTGGTTCACCATGTAGAGGACCGCACCGGCGCCCGCCTGCTTGGTAAACGCGAAGACACCCAGCGCGATGAAGCCGAAGTGCGCGACGGAGGTGTAGGACACCCAGCGCTTGAGGTCGCTCTGTCCAACCGCGACCAGAGCGCCGTACAGCACTCCGAGCACAGCGAGCACCAGCACCAGAGGCGCCAGTGTGCGACTGGCCGAAGGGAACAGCGGCAGGCAGTACCGCAGGAAACCGAAGGTGCCCACCTTGTCGAGCACACCGACGAGCAGCACGGCCGAACCGATCGGCGCCTCGGCACCGGCGTCGGGCAGCCACGTGTGCAGGGGTACCAACGGCGCCTTGATGGCGAAGGCCAGGAAGAAGCCGAGGAATAGCCAGATCTGTGTGCCGTGCGGGATCTGCGGAGCAACGGCGACCAGCTCACGCCAGTCGAAGGTGCCGGTCCCGCGGACCTTGGCCCCGGCTTCGTAGAGCCCGATCAGCGCGGCGAGCATGACCAGCCCACCGAGCAGCGAGTACAGGAAGAACTTCATCGCCGCGTACTGCCTGCGTGGCCCACCCCAGCGACCGATGAGGAAGTACATCGGCACCAGCATGGCCTCGAACAGCACGTAGAACAGGAAGACGTCGGTGGCGAGGAAGACGCCCATCATGAACGTCTCCATCACCAGCACCATGGCGAAGTACCCGGCGAAGGTGCTCCCGGGCGGCAACTCCCCTTCGGTGCTGCCGTGCTTCCATGACGCCAGGAGGACCACCGGAACGAGCACCGCTACGAGCGCGATCATCACCAACGCGATTCCGTCGATGCCGAGCGCAAAGTGCACGCCGAAGCTGGAGATCCACTTCGCGGACATCGTCATCTGCAGCCGGGTCCCGTTGGCGGCGTCCACCGTCGAGTACCCGCCCCACACGACGCCGACGAGCACCAACTCGACCAATGAGACACCGAGTGCGGTCAGCTTCGCGGGTCCGTCTCCGGACACGCGACCGACCGCGAAGACAGCGCCACCGCCCGCCAGGGGCAGGAGCAGTAGAACCAGCAACAGCGCAGAGGAGCTCATGAGGCGCTCACCAGCAGCATTGCGGCGACGATGACCACCGTTCCTCCCAGCATCCCCAGGGCGTAACTACGGACAAATCCGGTTTGCAGCTTGCGGGACCGGGACGAGGAGCCACCGAGCAGTGCGGCACTCCCTGTGACGATGCCGTCGACACCGCGGTTGTCGATGAACACCAACGCCCGCGTCAGCCAGGTGCCCGGATGGGCAATCAGGGCCTCGTTGATTGCGTCCGCGTACAGCCCCGCCCGCGCGGCAGCGACTGGCAGCGACACCATGGCGGGTCTTTCGACCGGCACCGCCCTGCGGCCGACCAGCAGCCATGCGACCAG
>JADGOX010000001.1 GCA_017882745.1 Mycobacteriaceae bacterium
ACGGACTCGATCATCGGTGTCGTGCGTGAGGATCTCGGCGAGGTGTCCCATCAGGCCGTCTACGACGTGCTCCGTGCGCTGACTGCCGCGGGTCTGGTCCGGCGCATCGAGCCGTCGGGCTCCGTGGCTCGGTACGAGTCGCGGATCGGAGACAACCATCACCACGTCGTGTGCCGGTCGTGCGGTGCCATCGCCGATGTCGATTGCGCCGTCGGCGACACCCCCTGTTTGACCGCGTCGGAAGACCACGGCTACGCGATTGACGAGGCCGAGGTCGTCTACTGGGGCGAGTGCCCCGCCTGTTTCACCGCACACAGTTCCTCACCACACCCCCCCGGATCCCGGAAGGATTCCCATGTCCGACAGTCCTGATTCAGTCGTTGTAGAGATGAACGAGGAGAGCGACGGCAAGTGCCCGGTCACGGGCGGAACCAACAGCCACCTGTCTGGGGGCACGTCGAACCGAGACTGGTGGCCGAACCAGCTGAACCTGGACGTTCTCCACCAGAACTCACCCATGGCCGATCCCATGGGTGAGGAGTTCGACTACGCCGAGGAGTTCCAGACCCTCGACCTCGATGCCGTGAAGAAGGACCTCGTGGCGTTGATGACGAACTCGCAGGACTGGTGGCCGGCTGACTACGGCCACTACGGGCCGCTCTTCATCCGGATGGCCTGGCACGGCTCGGGCACCTACCGCATCAGCGACGGCCGTGGAGGCGCAGGAGCCGGCATGCAGCGCTTCGCGCCCCTCAACAGCTGGCCCGACAACGGGAACCTCGACAAGGCGCGCAGGCTGCTCTGGCCGATCAAGCAGACGTACGGCCGGAAGATCTCCTGGGCCGACCTGATGATCCTCGCCGGCAACTGCGCTCTGGAGTCGATGGGCTTCAAGACGTTCGGCTTCGCCGGCGGCCGCGCGGACGTCTGGGAGCCCGAGGCGGTCTACTGGGGTGCTGAGGCCGAGTGGCTCGGAGACGAGCGCTACAGCGGCGACCGGGATCTCGAGAACCCCCTCGGTGCCGTTCAGATGGGCCTCATCTACGTGAATCCAGAAGGCCCGAACGGCGACCCGAGTGCGCTTGCCGCAGCCGTGGACATCCGCGAGACGTTCGCTCGGATGGCGATGAACGACGAGGAGACGGTGGCACTCATCGCGGGCGGCCACACGTTCGGCAAGACCCACGGCGCGGCCGATCCCGACAAATACGTCGGCCGCGAGCCCGAGGCTGCCCCCCTTCAGGAGATGGGCCTCGGCTGGAGAAACAGCTTCGGCACCGGCAGCGGTAACGACACGATCACCAGCGGGCTGGAGGGCGCCTGGACCCCCACCCCCACCACGTGGGACAACAGCTACTTCGAGACCCTCTTCGGCTACGAGTGGGATCTGACGAAGAGCCCTGCCGGTGCATGGCAGTGGGTTCCGACGGACCCCGCGGCGAAGAACGCCGTGCCGGATCCCCACGATGCCTCGAAGACGCAAGCCCCGGTCATGCTCACGACGGACCTCGCCCTGAGGATGGACCCGATCTACGAGCCGATCTCACGGCGCTTCTACGAGAACCCCGAGGAGCTCGCAGCCGCCTTCGCCAAGGCATGGTTCAAGCTGACGCACCGTGACATGGGACCGATCTCGCGGTACCTCGGACCGGAGGTTCCGCAGGAGCAGTTGGTGTGGCAGGACCCCTTGCCTGCGGTCATGCACGAACTGATCGGTGCCGAGGACATCGCGGCTCTGAAGGAGAAGATCCTCACCTCGGGTCTGTCTGTCTCTCAGCTGGTCTCGACCGCGTGGGCCTCGGCGTCAACGTTCCGCGGCTCCGACAAGCGCGGTGGCGCCAACGGTGCGCGCATCCGCCTCGCGCCGCAGAGAGACTGGGAGGTCAACAACCCGACCGAGTTGGCGAAGGTGCTCTCGTCCCTGGAGGGGATCCAGCAGGGGTTCAACAGCTCACAGGTCGGCGGGAAGCAGGTCTCGCTTGCCGACATGATCGTCCTGGGCGGATGCGCAGCCATCGAGCGGGCTGCGAAGAACGCCGGGTACGACGTTCAGGTTCCCTTCACGCCTGGACGCATGGACGCGTCGCAGGAGCAGACCGACGTGGAATCGTTCTCGGTGCTCGAGCCGACCGCAGACGGGTTCCGCAACTACCTCACCAAGGGGCACCAGCGCCCGGCGGAGCACCTGCTGGTGGACCGGGCGAACCTGCTGACGCTGACCGCCCCCGAAATGACGGTCCTCGTCGGTGGCCTCCGGGTCCTGAACGCGAACGCCCAGCAGTCCGAGCTCGGGGTGCTCACCACGAGGCCCGAGTCGTTGACCAACGACTTCTTCGTGAACCTGCTCGACCTGGGCACGCAGTGGAAGGCGACCTCCGACACCGAGGACACCTTCGAAGGCCGCGACCTTGCCACCGGCGCAGTGAAGTGGACCGGCAGCCGCGCCGACCTCGTCTTCGGCTCGAACTCGGTCCTCCGTGCACTCGCGGAGGTCTACGCGAGCGACGACGCACAGCCGAAGTTCGTGCGCGACTTCGTTGCCGCCTGGGACAAGGTCATGAATGCCGATCGGTTCGACCTCGTCTGATCCCGACGTTCAGGTCGACGTTCGTCAGCCGACCTGAACGTCCTCGGTCTGGTGATCGGTTCCCTTCGATCCAGTCACCGAAGCACCCTGCGGGGCACCTTGCGAGCTCGTGTTCATCCGGCTCGCAAGGTGCCCCGCAGCTGCGTGGCACATCGCCGTCATCACTCGGCAGTCCTAGGCGCCAACAGCGTTGAGGACGGACCGCTCCGACCACCGTCGCCAGGTAGGTACCGCGAAGGCATCGCCACTGTGCTCGGGTGGGTTTCCGCCGCCCTGGTTCGCAGGGCTTCCGACCAGGGCAAACCGGGCAACCTGGACCACGGTGGGGACCGATACCCGGCGAGCACCTCCCAGGCGCCCCGCAGCAGCCACCGAAGAAGCGCAAGAAGTGGCCATTCGTCCTCGGTGGCGTGGTCCTGCTGCTCCTCATTGCGGGCATGATCGGTTCGACCGACAGCAGCAAGAAGGACAGCACGCCTGTCGTCGCCACCTCCACGATGGCCGCCACCTCCACGACTGCCACGTTGTCCCACACGACCACGTCGGAGACGCCTGCACAGCCCAAACCCGTCCCGGCCGCCCCAGTCGAGACCACCACTGTCACTGCGGTCGCGACCACCACAGTGGCGCCCAGTCCAGTTGTTCCGCCGCGCCAGACCGAGACGTCTCCCCCAGCTGCACCACCAGCGCAAACAGCGCCGCCGGGTGGCGCCACTGCATTATGCAAAGACGGCACGCTCAGTTACAGCACCCATCACAGTGGGACTTGCTCTCACCATGGCGGCGTCGCCGTGTCCTATTGGCGGGTGGCACGTAGTCCGAACGGCGCGCACAGCAGCGCTCACAGGACCTCGATGGCGGCGTCGATGTCCTCGAAGTAGTCGGTGTCGGCCGCCTGGTCGGCATCGACATTGGGGATGGCAGGCGCGGCCGCTCTGCATGCCCGACGGCGGCGGGCTGCGAGGCAGATGAGGGCGGAAATCTCCCGCACCTGCCTCAAGATGATCCCCCCAGACGTACGGGGGACTACTGCCTGCCGCTGTCGTTTCAACCGCAGACTGCGATCCACCGCACGCACCCTGTGATAACGGTACCGGTTCCGTCGCAATCCGCGGGCCCAGCAGGTACCTGAGTTCCTCCCGATCGGCAGGCGTGCCGCGTTTCTGCTCCCGCATCGAGTCGTAGGCACATCAACACCGCCGCATGCGCCGCGCCAGACCGAGACGTCTCCCCCAGGTCCCTGCACTCGCGGAGGTCCACCGCCAATCCGCTTCGTGGACTCAGCTTCGTGCGGCGGATCCGCACCATGCCACCCCACGACGCGCCGCAGACTGAGCGGGCAGCATGGATTGCGCGCAAGATTCGACTCCTCGCGGCCGTTGAGGCAGCGGGACGCTGCACACACCGCCACCAGGAGGCACGTCATGAGTACTCGCAAGAGCTACACCACCGACACTGACCTCGACATCGGATGGTTCGACCTCGACGCCGCCACCCTCATCGCCGCCGACGACACCGAGTGGGTTGGGAACCTCCTCATCTCCCGCGCCACCGGATCGCAGCGAGTGCGAGAGCGCCTGGTCCGCACTGCTGGCGGTGAGCATGTCATCGAGACGGACAACTCCGACGGCCGCAGCGCCGCACTTGGGCTCAGTTATCGGCGGGTGTCACCGGGGGACGCGGAGATGTGGCTACGCCGCCAAGGCCTGCACGCCACCGCCGATGAGCATTTCGCAGTGGCTGAGGAACGCGGGCCCGGCGTGCGGGCCTGAGAATCGCCCCTAGGAGGGGCGGAGACGGCCGAACGGTCCTGCACTGTGACGGGGGTGCAGGGCCGTTCTGCGCGCGAGCATCGCCCGCCGGGACCGGTCAGGTGACGATGGCCTCGGGCGGCGGGGTCCCCGACTGAGAACACGGACCGAACCGGGTGCTGGTGGGCCGGCTGCCGGAAGACAGGGCGCAGTCAGCGGCCCGCAGCGTGTCATGGCATCTCGCGCCGCCTCCAGATTTCGACGCTGTACACCTTGGCGCTGCTGGCAATGACCTGACCGTTTACGCTCGTCCGACCCTGAGTGGCTATCCTGGGAGGTGAAGGGGAGTAGTTCTCGTCACCTTGGCCAGCAAGAGCACAGCTGGGCGGGTGGCGGCGGTGTGTCGACATACCGGCCAAGTGGCCCGGTGCACCACCCATCAGGGCGAACGAGACCTTCGGCCATCACCGACCGAAGGAAGCCATGCCGTCTCCGATTCATCGTGCCTCCACCGAGCCCGCCGACAGTGAGAGTCCGGGACCCGCCGACCTCCGTCGATGGCGCCAGCATCTAGCGGATGAACGCGCCGAGGCCGCCGTGTACCGCGACCTCGCGGGACGTCGCAGCGGAGAAGAGCGGGAAATCCTCCTCGCGCTCGCGGCCGCCGAGGGGCGGCACGAGGAGCACTGGCGCCATCTCCTCGGTGACGAGGTCGGCAAGCCGCTCCGAGGAGACTTCCGAACCCGGATGCTCGGCTTCTTGGCTCGGCGTCTTGGGTCCGTCTTCGTGCTCGCCCTGGCACAGCGCGCGGAAGCACGCTCCCCATACGACGCTGACATTGACGCCACACCGACCATGGCCGCCGATGAGCGGATCCACGAGGAAGTTGTCCGGGCACTCGCCGCCCGCGGACGCAACCGGCTCTCCGGCAGCTTCCGTGCGGCGGTGTTCGGCGCGAACGACGGACTGGTCAGCAACCTGTCCCTGGTACTCGGCATCAGCGCGAGCGGAGTGTCGAACCAGACCGTCCTGCTCACCGGATTGGCGGGACTGTTGGCCGGGGCGTTGTCGATGGGCGCAGGTGAGTACGTCTCGGTGCGGTCCCAGCGCGAGCTGTTGGAGGCGTCCACACCCAGCTCCGACGCGGGCTCCGCGCTGCCGCAGCTCGACGTTGACGCCAACGAGCTGGCCCTGGTCTACCGGGCGCGCGGAATGACGGCAGAGGAGGCAGAGGCCCACGCAGTGGAGGTGCTCGGTGACCACAGCCTGGGCATCACCGGGAAGTCGAGCGCGGGCGGCGGCGAGCCTGCCGGGCACGAAGCGGTCGGTACCGGTATCGGCGCCGCAGTGTCGAGCTTCTGCTTCTTCGCCTCCGGCGCGGTAATCCCCGTCCTGCCCTACCTGTTCGGACTCCAGGGCACCGTTGCGCTGCTGGTCGCCTCAGTGTTGGTCGGGGTTGCGCTGCTCAGCACGGGGGTGGTCGTAGGTCTGCTCTCCGGGGGCCCGCCACTGCACCGCGCACTGCGCCAGCTCGCGATCGGCTACAGCGCCGCGGCGGCCACATACCTGCTCGGACTGCTGTTCGGTACCGGCGTCGGATAGCACGCGTTCCTCCGGTTGCGGCCACGGCCTTTCGTTCTGCGGGTCACCCGGCGGCGGTGGTCGACCTGGCTGATCATCGATCAGAGAGGACCGGCAATGCCGAACTTCGCGTTGACACGCATGCCATCTGACATGTTCGAGCACTCACGCTATAGTGAACTTCATCACCTTGGTCAAGCCAGCGCCAACCGCAACAACTCCGCAGTCGGAGAATCTTATGACACCTGTATGCGCGCCAGCTCCAACGTCTATCACCCCCACATCGATCGATGTCACTCACCACGCGCGGGCCTATTGCGGCCCGGCCCACGGTCAAAGTTGGGTCATCGGATGTGACACTCCCC
>JADGOX010000069.1 GCA_017882745.1 Mycobacteriaceae bacterium
CCACCCATCGGCAGGCCCGAGGCCAGCCTGGTGACCGTCAGGCCGGGGAAGTCACGCATCATCCGCACCAGATAGGTGGCGGTGGCCTCCCCCTCGGTGTTCGGGTCTGTCGCGATGATGACCTCGCTGACGTCGATGCCGTCGGCCTGGTTTCCCAAGCGCGCCAGGAGCTCCCGGATGCGCAGCTGGTCCGGACCGATCCCGGACATCGGATCGAGCGCACCACCGAGCACGTGGTAGCGCCCCCGGAACTCCCGGGTGCGCTCCACTGCTTGGACGTCTTTGGGCTCCTCGACCACACAGATCATGCTGCGGTCACGGCGCAGATCGCCGCAGATGCGGCAGGTCTCCTTCTCCGAGACAGTGCCGCACACCACGCAGAACTGCACTCCGTCGCACACCTTCTGCAGGGCAGCCTGCAGCCGGGCAATGTCCATCGGTTCTACGGTGAGCAGGTGAAATGCGATGCGTTGCGCGCTCTTCGGCCCTACGCCGGGCAGCCTGCCCAGCTCATCGATCAGGTCCTGAACGGGGCCTTCATACATGTGTTCCGCGCACTCACATTCCGGGCAGGCCCAAGCCACCGCCACCGAGGCCACCGGCCAGTGGTCCCATCAGCTGCGCCGCCTTCTCCTGCACAGCCCGGTTGGCGTCGGCGAGCGCACCGATCACCAGGTCCTGCAACGTCTCCACGTCCTCGGGGTCCACGACCTTGGGGTCGATCACCAGCGCGAGCACCTCACCCGCCCCGGACACGGTGGCCGTGACAAGACCGCCACCGGCCTGTCCGGTCACCTGCGTCTGCGCCAGCTCGGTTTGCGCGCTCATCAACTGTTCCTGCATCTTCTGCGCCTGCTGCATCAGCTGCTGCATGTCGGGCTGGCCACCGGGTTGCATGGATTCAGGTCCTCTCACCGAGACGCACACAGGTCCACATCGGACCCACACCTACAGGCACGCCATGTGTGCCCGTCCTTGTCAGACTAGTCGGCAAGGACGCACGAGATGCGCTGCCACCCACTGCCGTACTAACCTGATCCGGGTGCAAGGTTCATTACCCTCCGCAACCAACGGGATCGTTCACGCGGCTCACGCAGCCGGTGTCGATCGGTTGACTGCCAGCTATCGAGCGATCCCTCGTGATGCCACCGTGCGGCTGGCGAAGAAGAGTTCCAACCTGTTCCGTGCCCGCGCGGCGAGCAACGCACCCGGCTTGGACGTCTCCGGCCTGACGGGCGTGCTCGCAGTGGACGTGGCCGCGCGTACTGCCGACGTCGCGGGAATGTGTACCTACGAGGACCTGGTCGCGGCCACCCTCCCGTTCGGGCTCAGCCCCTTGGTGGTGCCCCAGCTCAAGACCATCACCCTCGGTGGCGCCGTCACAGGGCTCGGTATCGAGTCGACCAGCTTCCGCAGCGGCCTGCCGCACGAGTCGGTACTGGAGATGGACATCCTCACCGGTGCGGGTGACATCGTCACCGCCACCCCGGACGGCGAGCACACCGAGCTCTTTCACGGCTTCCCGAACTCCTACGGCACCCTGGGCTACGCCACCCGGCTGCGGATCGAGCTGGAACCGGTCACACCCTTCGTCGCGCTGCGCCATCTTCGTTTCCACGACCTCGACGCGCTGCAGACGGCCATGGACCGCATCGTCGACGAGCAAGTGCACGAGGGCGTGCGGGTGGACTACATCGACGGCGTGGTCTTCACCGCACAAGAGAGCTACCTGACGCTGGGCACGCTCACCGACGAGCCCGGCCCGGTCAGCGACTACACCGGCCAGCAGATCTACTACCGCTCCATCCAGGAGCGAAGCACCGACCGGCTCACCATCCACGACTACCTCTGGCGCTGGGACACCGACTGGTTCTGGTGCTCCCGGGCGTTCGGCGCACAGAATCCGAAGGTCCGCCGCCTCTGGCCGAAACGACTGCGCCGCAGTGCGTTCTACTGGAAGCTCATTGCACTGGACCACAAGTACTCCGTCGCCGACCGCATCGAAGCGCGGCACGGCCGTCCTCCCCGCGAGCGGGTGGTGCAGGACGTGGAGGTGCCGATCGAGAAGACGGCGGACTTCATCCGCTGGTTCCTCGACAACATTCCGATCGAGCCGCTGTGGCTGTGTCCACTACGTCTGCGGTCCACCGGCGCCGGAGGCGCCCCATGCAACCGGGTGGCGAACGAGCGCACCTGGCCGCTCTATCCACTGCACCCTGGCCGAACATACGTAAACGTGGGATTCTGGTCTTCGGTGCCCATGACGGGTGCGGATGGTGCCGCCAACCGGCTGATCGAGCAGACGGTCACCGAGTTCGACGGTCACAAGTCGCTGTACTCCGACTCGTACTACTCTCCCGAAACCTTTGCCGCGCTGTACGGCGGCAAGATCTACACCGACCTCAAGAAGCGTTACGACCCGGAGTCGAGATTGCTCGATCTCTACGCGAAGGCTGTGCGGAGGAAGTAACTATGACTACATTGCGCAAACCACCCGTAGGCCCTCGCCGGCCGCCAACACCCAAGATGAGCCTCGCCGACATCGTCGACACCTTGTCCGTCGGCGAGGTGCCGTTGCGCTTCACCGCCTACGACGGCAGCAGCTCAGGTCCTGCGGACGCCAAGATCGGCCTGCACCTGGCGTCCCCACGCGGTGCCACCTACCTGGCCACCGCGCCCGGTGACCTCGGCATCGCCCGCGCCTACGTCTCCGGAGACCTGCAGCTCACCGGCGTCCACCCAGGTGACCCGTATGACATCCTGGTGACGATAACCGACGGCCTCACCCTGCAGCGTCCCTCAGCGGCGACGATCGCCAATATCACCCGCTCTCTGGGCTGGGAGCTGCTCAAGCCGATCGCCCCGCCGGCGCAGGAAGCGCACCCGCGGTGGCGTCGTCTCGCGGAGGGCCTGCGGCACTCCAAGACTCGCGACGCCGAAGCCATCAGCAAGCACTACGACGTGTCGAACACCTTCTACGAGTACGTGCTCGGCCCGTCCATGACGTACACCTGCGCGACGTTCGCCACCGAGGACACCGGCCTCGAGGACGCCCAAGAAGCGAAATACCAGCTGGTCTTCGACAAGCTGGGTCTCCAGCCGGGCATGCGGCTGCTCGACATCGGCTGCGGCTGGGGCGGGATGGTGCGCTTCGCGGCGCGCCGGGGGGTGCACGCGATCGGCGCGACGCTGTCCGCCGAGCAGGCCAAGTGGGCGCAGCAGGCGATCGCCGAGGAAGGCCTCAGCGGACTGGCCGAGGTGCGGTTCAAGGACTACCGCGACGTCAGCGAGACGGGCTTCGACGCCATCTCCTCGATCGGCCTCACCGAGCACATCGGGATCGCCGAGTACCCGGCCTACTTCGGCGCCCTGCGCGCCAAGCTGCGTCCAGGTGGGCGGCTGCTCAACCACTGCATCACGCGGCCGACCAACGACCGAAAGATCAAGACCGGCGCCTTCATCGACCGATACGTGTTCCCCGACGGCGAGCTCACCGGGTCCGGCACCGTCATCACCGAGATCCAGGACGCGGGCCTGGAGGTGCGGCACGAGGAGAACCTGCGCGAGCACTACGCGTTGACGCTGCGCGAGTGGAACGCCAACCTCGTGGCCAACTGGGACGCATGCGTGGAGGAGGTGGGCGAGGGCACCGCCCGGCTGTGGGGCCTCTATATGGCCGGTTCGCGCCTTGGCTTCGAGCGCAACGTGGTGCAGCTACACCAGGTGCTGGCCGTCAAGGTTGGCGACAAGGGCGCCGCCAGCGTGCACCTGCGCCCGTGGTGGAACGGCTGAGCAACCCGGTTAGGGTCCCAGGCGTGGACCTCACCGAGCTGCTCAACACCCGCACCTGGCGCGCCTTCGACGTCGACGACGCCGGCCGGGTGCTCGCTGGCTGGGACGACTCCGGTTCGGTACAACTGGTGGAGATCGCCGTCGATGGCACCACCACCACGCTGACCGCGCTGCCGGGCTCCTGCGCGGGGCGGTACCTGCCCGGTGAGCGCTGCGTGGTGGTACAGCACGACGACGACGGCAACGAGCGTGCGCAGCTGTCCTTGCTGTACCCCGACGACGGGGCGGAGCTGACGCCTCTGGTGCACGACGCCGATTACATCCATTCGCTGGCTGGAGTGCTACCCGGACGAGTGCTCTACCGCACCAACCGCGGCAACGGCATCGACTTCGACGTGGTGCTGCGCAGCGTGAGCACCGGGGTGGAGGAGGTCCTCTACGACGGTGGCGGGAACGTCTCCTCGGTCGCCGTCTCCCCCAGTTCCCGCTACACCGTGGTTGCCCTGGTGGGCGCGCAGCCGGTGTCGACGCAGCTGCTGCTTGTCGATGCATTGGCCGTCACGGTGGACACGCACCTCGTCGAGCTCACGGGCGCCGACGAGCACGCGGGCTACGAAAACATCCACTGGCTGCCGGACTCCTCTGGTTTCGTCGTCACCAGCAACCGTGAGCGCGACATGGCGGCGCTGGCCCGTTACGACATCAGCAGCGCTGAGCTGAGCTGGCTCGTCACCGACGACGCCCACGAGCTGACCGGGTGGCTCTCCCCCGACGGCAACACCCTGCTGGTGGAACGCAACAACGAGGGGTGGAGCGAGCTTGCCCTCCACGACGGCCACACCGGGGACTACCTCACCGAAGTCGCGCTGCCGACGCCGGGCGTGGTGACCTCCCCCTACCCCGACCCACGCTTCTCCCCCGACAGTGCCACGGTGGCGATGTCACTGACCGCGCCGGGTGTGCCCGGGGACGTGCTGCTTCTCGACGCCGCCAGTGGCCGGACCAGGGCGCTCACGGACTCGGCTTTGCGCGGGCCGGTGCCTGTGCCGCAGGTGCACCGGATTCCCGCCGCGGACGGTGAGCAGATTCCCTGCTACAGCTATGCGCCGTCGGCTGAGACGGCGCTCGCCGGGTCCTCGGTGACGATCGTGCACGGCGGACCCGAGGGCCAGAGCCGCCCGGTGTTCAGCCCCGTCATCGCGGCGCTGACGGCGGCCGGGCACACCGTGGTGGTACCCAACGTGCGCGGATCGGCTGGCTACGGCAAACGCTGGGTATCCCTTGACGACGTCCGACTGCGGCTCGACTCGGTGGCCGATCTTGCCGCGCTGCATGACTGGCTGCCGACACTGGGCTGCGACCCCGCACGGGCTGCGCTGTGGGGCGGGTCCTACGGTGGCTACATGGTGCTCGCCGGGTGCGCCTTCCAGCCGGAGCGCTGGAAGGCGGGAGTGGACATCGTCGGCATGTCCTCGCTGGTGACCTTCCTGGAGAACACGTCCCCGTACCGGCGGGCCGCCCGCGAGCGTGAGTACGGAACGCTCGAGCACGACCGGAACTTCCTCGAGCTGGCGTCCCCGCTGAACCGCATCGGTGACGTGCGGGCGGCGCTGCTGGTGATCCACGGCGCCAACGACCCCCGTGTCCCGCTGAGTGAGGCCGAGCAGCTGCACGCCGCGCTCACCGCCCGCGGCGTGGACTGCGAGCTGCTGGTGTATGCCGATGAGGGCCACGGCCTGGCCAAGCGAGTCAACCGGCTCGACGCCTACCCACGTGCCGTGGGCTTCCTCGCCAAGCACCTGTCGTAAGGCCGCCCCGCGCCACCCGGGCTAGCGGTGCTGGAGCTCGCGCGCGAGGTTCGCCAGCACCTCGTCCTGAATCTTCCTCAGCCCTGCGGGTGCGAAAGTCCTCTCGAAGAAGCCGCCGATGCCTCCGGCGCCCTTCCACGTGGTGGTGACGCTGACGGTGCTGCCCGAACCTGCGGGGGCTACGTTCCAGACGGTCACCATGGTGGAGTTGGCGTCGCGCTCGACAAGCTCACTGCCTGACTGGGTGACCGAGACAAGGAAGTCCCGCGACCGGGACTTGGTCGCCTGCAACTTCCACCCGACGACGGTGCCGTCGCCGATGCCACCTTCGACCACCCGGTAGTCGCTGTAGTGCTCGGTCAGAATCCGGGGGCGCACCGTGGTGTAGTCACCAAGGGCCCCGAGGACGACCTCCGGGGTCGCTTCCACCGTGACGGAGCTTATCGCTGTTACCTGAGCCATTGCTGGTTCCTTCCGTCGTTCGCGGTCGTGCGCACTAGCGAGCGTCAAGCGGTTTGGCACCGAGCTCGGCGGCCAGCAGCTCGAGCGCCGCCTCTTCGGGATCGCGGCGTCCGGCCAGATCGCCGAGCTCGCCACTGGCCGCCTCGGCAAGCATGGATTCTTCATCAACCGGCTCGGGTTCCGGCATGGCGCCCGGCCCTGGGTCGTCAGGGTCCGTCGGGCCGTCGGGTAGCGGCACCTCGTCTGAGCCGGACGACGGGGCACCTCCACCGGAGGGCCGGGTGTAGCGGTGCGTCGCGGGCGCGGGCGGTGGCGTCGCGGCGGGATGCGCAGGTACGGGTACCTCGGCGCGATCGGCCCCGGCTTCGCACACCACGTTCCAGTTCACGCCCAAGACGTCGCGCAGAGCTTCACGAACCACGTCGGCGTTACGTGACTCGGTGAGCCGCTTCGCCAGGGGCTCTGAGTCATGACTCAGGACCAGGGTGTCGCCCTCCAGTCGTCGCACGGTGGCACTGGACAGCATCACCTCCGTGGTGCGGCTGCGCTCACGGACGGCCGAGCGGACCTCCGACCACACGGTGCGCACGGTGGCCGCGTCCGGCTGTCCCGCGACGACCGTGCGCTGCGGCTCGGGTTCGGGGAGGGCCTGCGGCGCAGCTGCCGCCGGTGCGGGTGCGCTCGGGGCGGGTGCCACCGGGGTAGCTGCCACCGGTGCGGGTGCCACCGGTGCGGGTGTGCTCGAAACAACTGCGGGTGCAGGCTCCGCAGCACGAGGACGCGCTGGAGCTGGAGCCGGCTCAGGTGTGGGCCGCGGGGACGGCCGCTTGAAGGCCGACGCTGGTTCCTCCTCCGTGGGCGGGGTGATCGTCATCCGCCGCTCCACCCGCTCCAGACGTTGCAGCACAGCCGATTCCGCATCGGAAGCAGAAGGCAGCAACATCCGCGCGCACATGACTTCGAGCAGCAGGCGCGGCGCGGTGGCGCCCCGCATGTCACCGAGTCCGGTGTGGATTATCTCCGCGTACCGGGCCAGGGTGGCCGGGCCGATCCGTTCCGCCTCGTCACGCATGCGTTCCACGACGTCGCCGGGGGCATCGACCAGCCCGCGGTCGCCGGCGTCGGGAATCTCACGCAGCAGGATGAGGTCACGCACCCGCTCGAGCAGGTCGATGGCGAAACGGCGCGGGTCGTGGCCGGCGTCGACCAGGCGGTGCACCGTGCCGAACAGCGCAGCACCGTCGTCCGCGGCCAGGGCGTCCACCGCATCGTCGATCAACGCGACGTCGGTCACGCCGAGCAGGGACAACGCCCGTGGGTACGTCACGCCCTCGGGGCCGGCGCCGGCGAGCAGCTGGTCGAGCACGCTCAGCGAGTCTCGTGGAGAGCCACCTCCGGCCCGGATGACCAAGGGGTAAACGGCAGGCTCCACCGACACCTGTTCCTGCTCGCAGATCTTCTCCAGCAGGCCCCGCATGGTGGCTGGGGGCAGCAGCCGGAAGGGGTAGTGGTGGGTGCGCGAGCGGATGGTGGCCAGCACCTTTTCCGGCTCAGTGGTGGCGAAGATGAAGACGAGGTGTTCCGGGGGCTCCTCCACGATCTTGAGCAGCGCGTTGAAGCCCTGTGTCGTGACCATGTGCGCCTCATCGATGATGAACACGCGGAAGCGCGAGGAGGCCGGGGAGTAGAACGCACGGTCACGCAGCTCGCGCGCATCATCGACGCCTCCGTGGCTGGCCGCGTCGAGTTCCACCACGTCCAGCGTGCCCGCGCCACCGGGGGCGAGCCCGACACACGAGTCGCAGACGCCGCACGGGGTGGCGGTGGGACCCTGCTCGCAGTTCAAGGAACGGGCGAGGATTCGTGCGGAGGAGGTCTTCCCGCAGCCCCGAGGGCCGGAGAACAAGTAGGCGTGGTTGATCCGACCGGTCGACAGCGCCACGCTCAGCGGTTCGGTGACATGCTCCTGACCGACGACCTCGGCGAACGTTGCCGGGCGATACTTCCGATACAGGGCCACGCGGTGAGGGTACCGGCGAAGTCCGACGGCGGTCAGCCAGTGGTCGCCGCGACGGCAGCTTCACCTGGGCCGAGGGATCACCGAACAAGGTCGGCGTCGGCGGGCGCGGACTTTCGCAGATCTTCTCTGGTAGCTGATCTGGGAGTCATGCCCAACGCCCCCGGGACCGCGAGCAGAACAGCGATTGCGATGAACCACCAGGCGTGCACGAACGCCGCGTGCGTGGCGGTGTAGGTCGACGGGCTGCCGAGCACCGCGACCAGCACGCTGACGCCGAGGACCGAGCCGAGCTGCCTGCTCATGTTCACCACGGCGCTGCCGGTGGCGGCTCGCGCGGGAGGAAGGTCCGCCGTGGCCGTCGAGAGGATCGTTGGAAGGGCCAGCCCCACGCCCATGCCGCCGATCAGCCAGCCGGGCAGCATCTGCGTCGCGTACGCGGGTTCGGCCTCCAGGCTGAGCAGCATGATGAGAACACCCAGGCCCATGACGAGGCATCCCGCCGCGGCGATCCGCCCGGCGGGCACCTTGTGGGC
>JADGOX010000330.1 GCA_017882745.1 Mycobacteriaceae bacterium
CTACCAATCGGGCCAAAATGGGCCCCAAGAGCGAAAGAATCTCGCCGCGTACCACCCCAAAAGTGCAGGGCGGCAAGAGGAAACGCAGTGGGCCCCGTCGGGCTCGAACCGACGACCTGCGGATTAATAGTCCGGTATCGCACGCACGCTGTGACTGCCGTGGACGAGAGCATGCATAACTGCCGCCGTCCACCACGCGGACCTGGGCACCACTTCATCGGAGGGTGCGAGGGTCGGAAAAGCCGAGGCTGGTGTAGCCGGGGGCGGCGGGTGAGGGAGGAGCCGTATGGCAGCATCCGCTCGAAGTGCGACCTGCGCCCGGGATCTAACGTTCGGTCTGTATCACCTGGCCCTGCGAACCCTTGGTGAGTTCGGCGGCGAGGTCGCCATCGCGCGAGCGGGCGCAGGCCGCGCGGCGGCCAGCGAGAACCTCTTCGGCCAACGAGGCGCGGAAGGACACCGACGCGGGACGCGGGACCGCCAGTGCAGGACTGATCGCGCGACGCTGGTCGGACGCGTCGGTGTGACGGCCGTCCGGGTGCGCAGCAGACCGTCCATCGGTGGATTCTCGCCTCGGCATACATCTCTACGTACAAGCGGAGCGGTCTTTAGCCACCACAGCTCAGGATCGGGAGCAACGACCACATGTCGACACTGGCGGTTTTCAGGTCCGGCGGTCTCCGCTGGACGCTCGGACCGCCCCGGGAAAGAGTCAGGTTCAACATGCTACGAATACCACTATGGACAGTCCAGAGTGGAGCCAGCGGTCCGCAAACAGTCCGCAGGAGGTCCGCAACAGCCCAACATCGGCCAACAACTACCAACAGTGTTTCCGCAGGTCAAAGCGCAAATCGCCGACATACAGCCAGGTCGCGACACGCCGTGGCCACTCTCCGGCTTACAGGCCAACTCGTCCTCTATAACGTCCTGGCCGAGCCGGGGCTGCCCCGTCTTGATCGGCCCAGCACCCTCGGGCTGGGCGGCACCCCGTGACCCGTGTGAATCAGCAGCCTCCTAGACGGCGGTGGCGGGCAGGCCAGCGACACGGCACGGGATCTGGGTGTTTTCGCTGAGGTGGTAGCTGGCGCACACTCGGTGGTAGCCGTCGGCGATCTGCAGCGCGCGGCCGGTCTCGAGTTCCCCGCGGACGAGCAGGATCGGCGACAGTGGCGTTCCTTCGGCGACCTTCTTCAGGTCTTTCGCGACCTCGGGGTCGTCAGCGGGGAGCAGGGGTAACCGGGCCGCGCGCAGGATGTCCTTGGCGGCGTGCCGCTCTGTGGGTGCCTGTGACAGCAGCCCAGTGAGGACCTTGGCGACTGTCGGCGTGGTGATGAGTTGCAGGAACGCCGCCGCAGCCGGGTAGTCGTGTTTGGCGGGGGCATCCGCCCATTCCACGCTCGGGGTCTTCGACATGCAGGATCCCTTCAGCGGTTCGCCGGCTGCCCAGCGGCGATCGGCGACCCCAGTCTGCTCCATGCAAAGGTGGATTTGCGATGGCGCCGGCAGCCGCCGCGAACTCGCTCAACTGACCGCCGCCGCGGCAGATCTGGCGGGTAGCCTGCGTGATGCCCATTCTGCGCCGCACCCCCTTGCGCGGCATCCCGCCACGCCGGAGCCCCTTGCCCGCGGAGAGCGCTGCCAGTCGGACGACGGCCTACGTATACGGCAACGTCATCGTCTTGGCGGCACTCGTCCCGCTGTCCGAGGACGAGCTGCTCGCGGGGACCGCAATCCTCATCGTGCTCGGAACGGGGCTCTCGACGTTCCTCGCCCATCTGTTCGCCGCAACGGTGGGTGCCGGAATGGGTGAGGAGCAACCATCCGGGTGGAAATCCGTCCGGCATCACGTTCGCAACGCAGTGCCCGTGCTCACCGCAGGTTTCGTCCCCGCGGCCCTGCTGGTCCTGGTGTGGCTCGAGCTGGCATCGAGCACGCCGGTGGTGATCGCCGCGGAGGTCTTGCTCGTTCTTCGAATCGGGTCCACAGGCATGGTGGCCACCCGACTCCGAGGGGAGCCGAGCTCGCTGCGGTCGCTGCTCATCGGGGTGGCCTTCTCATTGGTCGGGGCCGCCGTCGTGGCCATCAAGGTGGTCCTGACGCACTAGGTTTCACTCACGAGCCGTCGAAGGGGAACTCACATGCGCACCGCGATCTTGGTCCGTCGGGTGGTCACCGCAGCAGCATCAGCTGCGCTCTTGCTGTCCGGTCTGTCCGTCACAGCGCCGCCCGCCAACGCCAGCGATGCGGGGAGCAGGCCACAGCTACCGGTCACGTACTCCTTCTTTCAGGGCGTCCTCGCGGCCCTTGCCGATCCACTCGGTTCCCCACCCGGCGCCAACGACTGGACCTGCACACCGAGTGCCGAGCACCCTCTCCCGGTGATCCTGCTGCACGGGATCCTGGGCAACGCGGCCACCAACAACCAGGCGATCTCGCCGTACCTCTACAACCAGGGCTACTGCGTCTACGCCCTCACCTACGGCGCCGATCCCAGCGGACTGTTCGGGGGACTCGGCCGACTGCACGACTCCGCGGCGCAGCTGGACGCCTTGGTCGACAAGGTCCGCGTATCGACGGGCGCAGCGAAGGTTGACCTCGTCGGCCATTCCGAAGGCGGGCTGCTCGGTCGGTACTACACGATCCTGGGTGGCGGCGCGGGCAAGGTGGATGCGGTGGTCGGTGTTGCACCGGCCAACTTCATCAATGGTCAACAGGCGCTCACTCCGCCGTGGGACCTGCTGTTCCAACTCGTGGTTGACGCCGTCGGGCCGACGGTCCCCGTGCTGAACGACTTCACTCCGAAATCATTCGAGGCCATGTCGGCCAACGGCGGGACGGCGGCTGGAGTCCGCTACGTGAGCATCGCGAGCGAGGTGGACCTGGTCGTCACGCCCATCTCGAACAGTTTCCTGCCGGCTGCACCGAACGTCACCAACGTCACCCTGCAAAAGGGCTGCCCGATCGACCACGCCGACCACACTGCGATGATGGGCGATCGCCGGGTCTTCGACTTCGTTGCCAACGCCCTTGATCCGGTGCACCCGAGAACTCCCGCGTGCACCACCGTGTATCCCTTCACCTGAGTTGCCTGGCGTGGCAGGGTGGCGAGCATGAGCGCTGACGAGAACCAGTGGTACTACTGCCCTTCCGACCACTCAGTGCGCCAGGGCAAGGAAGCGCCCGCTCTGGACAGGATGGGCCCCTACCCGGATCGGGCTTCGGCGGAGCATGCGCTGGAGACGGCCAAGGCGCGGAACGAGGCGGCTGATGCCGCGGACCGGGAATGGAACGACTGAGCGCGATGAGTGAGCTGAGCCTGCGCGATCACCGTGTCGGATGGTCATGCCGCTAGATGATGTGGGTGCTCCGGTGGAGCTGCCCGCGCCGCCGCAACGCGTGGTGAGCCTGGTTCCCTCCATCACCGAGAGCATCTCCGAGACGGGGCTGCTGGTCGGGGCGACCGACTACTGCGTGCACCCCGCAGGGCTGGACGTGGGGAGGGTCGGGGGATCCAAGTATCCCTCGATCGACGCCGTGCTGGCGTGCGAGCCTGATCTTGTGTTGGCCAACGCGGAGGAGAATCGCGAGTCCGACGTACTGGCACTGCGTGCGGCGGGTGTGCCGGTATGGACCACAGCCGCCGCGGGGTCAGTCCCCTTGGCCTGTGCGGTGTTGCGCCGCATGTTCCTCGAGGCGCTGGGGCTGCAGGTTCCGAACTGGCTGAGCGCGGCCGAGCGGGCGTGGAGCGAGGTTCCGCCCACCCGGGAAATGGCGGTGGTACCGGTGTGGCTCAAGCCCTGGGTAGTCCTCGGGCGCGACACATTTGCCGGAGACGTGCTGCTGCGCCTCGGCATCGGAAACGTCTTCGCCGAGAACAGTGAACGCTACCCACGTCCCGGGATCGACGACCTGCAGGGCGCCGAGCTCGCGGTGCTGCCCGACGAGCCGTATGAGTTCACCTTGACGGATGGTCCGGGGCACTTCCCGGGGGCGGACTGTGCGCTGGTGTCCGGGCGGCACCTCACCTGGTGGGGGCCCTCGCTGCTGGAGGCACACGGTCTGCTCACCACCCAGCTTGCCGAGCGGGTGCGTTCCTGAGCGGTTCACCGCCCATGCGGCCCGCGGATGGGCCATGATCATCCGATGTCGACGACTGCAAGCCTGTGGGCCGGTGGTGCGGGGTGCTTCCTGTGCTGAGTGCAGTGAGGCTCGACGTGGGGAGCACGGACCAGTCCGTGACGTTGCGTCCGATGATGTCCATGTTCATGGCCGTGCTGGTCACCTTCGTGTGCACGCGAGTCATCACCAGACGCATCCGTTCGCGCGCTGAACCAGGTGGTGCCCTGAAGGACATCGCCATCGGCGGGGTGCACATCCACCACCAGGTGTTCGGCATCGTCATCATGCTGTGCTCCGGCATGGCACTCATCTCCGCCACTCCAGAAGGCGTAGCCCTGCACGTGGTCGCCGCCGTCTTCGGCGTCGGGGTCAGCCTGACCTTCGACGAGTTCGCCTTGTGGCTGCACGTCGAGGACGTCTACTGGAGCACCGAAGGGCGCCAGTCGGTGGACGCCATGTTCTGCGTGCTCGTCACCACCGGGCTGCTGGTTGGCGGAGTCGACTTCGTCACCGGAGCCGTCGGGACGCTGGAGTGGTGGGTGTCTGTCGCCGTCCTGGCCCTCGACTTGGCCCTGTCCGTCATCTGCGTGCTCAAGGGCAAACTGATCACCGCGGTGATCGGTCTGTTCCTTCAGCCCGTGGCCATCGCCGGTGCGATCCGACTGGCCAAGCCGCGGTCCTGGTGGGGCCGCAGGAGGTATCCGCTCAAGCCACACCGCCTTGCTCGCGCGGAGCGTCGGTTCGGCGCCGCCTACGAGGCCCGCTGGAACCGGGCCCGTGACTTCGTCGGTGGCACCCCAGATCAGTGACCGCTGTCAGCGTGTCGTCAGTTGCGAAAGGCGTCGGTGGCGTCGAGTAGCGCGCTGGTGATGCCGGGCTCATCGAAGGAGTGCCCCGCATCGTCGACAATGACGAGCTTGGAGTCCGGCCACGCCCGGTGCAGGGCCCAGGCGCTCGTGGTGGGGCACACCACGTCGTAACGGCCCTGCACGATGACGCCGGGTATGCCGGCGATGCGGTCCGATTGCTTGAGCAGCTGCCCTTCGTCGAGGAAGCCGCCGTTCCGGAAGTAGTGATTCTCAATCCGGGCGAAGGCCAGGGCAAATCGTGCCTCGGAGTTCTGGGCGATCAGTCCCGGACGGGTCAGCAGGGAGCTGGTCGCTGCCTCCCAGGTGGACCAGGCGACGGCCGCACGCTCAGCAACGTCTCGGTCGGGGGAGTGCAGGAGGTGGTGGTAGATCTCGACGAGATCGGTGTTGCGGTCCTCCTCGGGCACCGGTGCAAGAAACCGCTCCCACAGCTCAGGGAACAGGTTCCCCGCCCCTCCGTTGTAGTACCAGTCGATCTCGCTGCGGCGCAACAGGAATATGCCCCGCAGCACCAGCTCGGCAACGTGCTCGGGGTGCGACTGTGCGTAGGCGAGCGCGAGTGTTGAGCCCCAGGAGCCCCCGAAGACCTGCCACCGGTCGACGTTGAGGTGCACGCGCAGCGCCTCGATGTCGGCGATGAGCTTCTGGGTCGTGTTCACCGCCAGATCCGCGCCATCCGCAACGTGCGGTGTGCTGCGTCCGCAGCCGCGCTGGTCCAGCAGCACGATGCGATAGGCGGTGGGGTCGAACACCCTCCGGTTCCTCGGCCCGGTGCCGCCACCGGGACCGCCGTGCAGGAACACCACCGGTTTGCCGTCGGGGTTGCCGCTGACCTCGTAGTACATCTGCTGGCCGTCGCCGACGTCCAGGTGGCCGGCCGTGTGGGGTTCGATCTGGGGATACAGGGTGCGCACGAGGGGAGTCTCAGGCATCTAGAAGCAGTGCTCCGGTGCGGGATACACCCCGCGGCGCACCTCCTCGCTGTAGCCAGTCGCCGCGCGTCGGAGCTCGCCGGCCACGTCGCCGAAGCGCTTGACGAACTTCGGGCTCCTGCCTTCGCTGAGCCCGGCCATGTCCTGCCACACGAGCACTTGCGCGTCGCAGTCCGGGCCTGCGCCAATACCCACGGTGGGAATGGTGAGCTTGGCGGTGATCTGCCCGGCGAGCGCGGCAGGAACCATCTCCATCACGACGGTGAAAGCGCCTGCGTCCTGCACTGCGAGAGCGTCGGCAACCAACTGCTCGGCACCGTCTCCACGGCCCTGCACCCGGAATCCGCCGAGCCCGTTGACGCTTTGTGGCGTGAATCCGATGTGCGCCATCACGGGGATGCCTGCGGCGGTGATTGCTGCGATCTGGGGGACCACCCGCTGGCCACCTTCGAGCTTGACGGCGTGCGCCAGACCCTCCTTGAGGAAACGGACCGAGGTGTTCACCGCCTGCTCAGGTGTCGACTCGTAGGTGCCGAACGGTAGGTCGGCCACCACGAGCGCGTGGGGGGCGCCACGAACCACGGCGCGGACCAGGGGGAGCATCTCCTCCACCGTCACCGGCACGGTGGTGTCATAGCCGTAGACGACGTTGGCGGCGGAGTCGCCGACCAGCAGCACCGGAATGCCGACGTCGTCGAAGATTTTGGCTGTCGGGTAGTCGTAGGCGGTGAGCATCGGCCAGCGCTCGCCTGCCTGCTTCATCGCACTCAGGTGGTGCGTGCGGGTTCGGGGCCGAGCTTTGGGGGCTTGCGGTGGCGCACTGCCGTACGGGGGTGCTTCCCCTTGCGTCGCTTGACGCTCGTATTCAGACACAGTCGTCCATCCTCCCTCGAGGCCCTGAGGGTCCCCGGGTCATTAGGTGCTGACGAGTGACATGCTCCCACTTCCGGCGGCGGTCGGCGTCATGGTGCGGTCCAGGTCACAGCGGGGCCCGGGGGTCAAAGATCCGAACCACACGCCGGATGTCGGCTGGCACCTCCCTGACGCGGCCGACCACGTCACTGAGCGGAACCCGGACTATGGCGCCGCCCTGTAGGGCGACCATCTGTCCGAACGCCCGGTCGTGCACCGCGTCGATTGCTGCGATGCCGAACCGGGTGGCCAGCACACGGTCGAACGCCAGCGGTGAGCCGCCCCGCTGAACGTGACCGAGCACGGTCGTCCGGCTCTCGATGCCGGTCCGGAGTTGGATCTCGCGGGCGACCACGTGGCCGATCCCGCCAAGCACCTGATGTCCGTACCGGTCGATCACCGGTTCCTCGAGGTCCAACGTGCCCGGCTTGGGCACGGCTCCCTCAGCAACCACGACGATGGAGGCCCACCGTCCTCGCCGGTGGCGTTCGACGATCCGAGAGGAGATCTCTGCCAGGTCGAAGGGCTCCTCGGGAATGATGGTGATGGTCGCGCCTCCAGCCAAACCCGCCCAGGTGGCAACGTGGCCGACGTGACGTCCCATGACCTCGACGACAAGCACCCGATGGTGGCTCTCGGCGGTGGTGTGCAGCCGGTCGATGGCATCGGTGCAGATCTGAACCGCAGTCTGGAATCCGAAGGTCATTTCGGTGGCGGCAATGTCGTTGTCGATGGTCTTGGGGACACCGACAACCGGGATGCCGTCCCGATGTAGGTCGTTGAGCACTCCCATGGTGCCCTCGCCGCCGATGGCGACAATCGCATCGACGCCGAGACGACTCATCGCCGCGGCAACAAGCTTCCCCCCGGCGGGATGCTGGTAGGGCTGGTCTCGCGATGTGCCGAGAATCGTGCCGCCCTGGGGCAGGATGCCGCGGCACCGCTCAATGCTCAGCGGTTCCCAGCTGTCCTCGAGCACACCTCGCCACGCATCCTTGAACCCGATCAGCTCACCCAGACCGTCCACGTCCGCCGCGCGGACGGCCGCGCGGATGACCGCGTTGAGTCCTGGGCAGTCGCCGCCTCCGGTGAGGATGCCTACACGCATGGGGGCCTCCTTTGGCTGGGTCACTGAGGCGAGGTCGTAGGCAGGTTCGCCCGCTCGCGCCAGCTGTTGGTCAAGGGCAGTCTCCGGTCGCGGCCGAAGGCCTTAACGCCGATCTTGGTGCCCGGAGGGTACTGCCGGCGCTTGTACTCGGCACGGTCGACCCGGTGGACCACGTCCTCGACCATTTCGGGGTCGTAACCATCGGCGACCATGTCGGCGAAGCTCGCGTCCCCCTCGACGTAGCGGGTGAGGATCTCATCGAGCACCCCGTAGTCGGGCAGGGAGTCTGAGTCGAACTGGCCCGGCCGCAGCTCAGCTGACGGTTCCTTCGTGATCGACTCTTCAGGGATCGGTGGAGCCTGGCCGTTCGCAACCGCCAAGGCGTTGCGCCACCGTGCCAGCTGCCAGACGAAGGTCTTGGAGACGTCCTTGATCGGGGCGAAACCACCCACCGCGTCGCCGTAGATCGTCGTGTAGCCCACTGCCAGCTCGGACTTGTTGCCGGTGGCCAGCACGAGGTGGCCCTCAGAGTTGGACAGCGCCATCAGAGTCACCCCCCTGCAGCGTGCCTGGACGTTCTCCTCAGCCAGGCCAGTGAGCGCCAGCTGGTCGACAAAGGCATTGACGAGCGCGCCGATCGGTTCCACCCGGTAGTGCAGCCCGGTGCGTTCGGCCATCTCGAGGGCGTCGGTGCGTGAGTGGTACGAGGAGTACGCCGACGGCATGGACACCCCGTGCACAGCCTCCGCTCCGAGCGCGTCGACGGCGAGCGCGGCAACGACGGCGGAGTCGATCCCGCCGGACAGGCCGAAGATCACCGAGCGGAAACCGTTCTTGTGGACGTAGTCACGCAAGCCCGTGACTAGCGCGCCCCAGACCTCGGCCTCCTCGCTCAGCGGTCGGGTCACTTCCGGGGGGTGTGGCTGCCATGCCGGAAGCGACGCCTCGGAGAGGGTGATGCGCTCAAGGTTCCAGCCCGAGACTGTCTCGGCAAGTGCCCCGCCGGCGGGAAGATCCACATCGACCAGCAGCAGGTGCTCAGTGAACTGAGGGGCACGGGCCAGCATCTCCCCGCTGGCGCTGACCACCATGGAGTCACCGTCGAAGACCAGCTCGTCCTGCGCGCCGACGAGGTTGACGTAGGCGATGGCGGCGCCCGACTCCCTCGCCCGCCTTGCAACCAACGCGCCGCGCGCGTCGTCCTTGCTTCGCTCGTAAGGGGAACCGTTGAGGCATAGCAGCAGATCGACTCCCGCTTCGGAGTACGCGGCCACCGGTCCGTGGTCCTGCCAGATGTCCTCGCAGATCACGATGCCCACGTCAAGGCCGTGGATCCGCAGCACAGGCAGCTCGTTGCCTGCGGCGAAGTAGCGGAACTCGTCGAAGACCCCGTAGTTGGGCAGGTGGTGCTTGGCGTAGCGCGTGTGCACGACGCCGCCCTGCAGCACTGCGGCGCAGTTTCGTGCGCCGGCTGCATCCCGATCGAGGTAACCCACGACGACGCAGGCTTCACCACAGCCGGCGCCGTCGAGCCGGGTGGCCAAGGAGTCGAGGGTGGACCTGGATGCGTCGGCGAAGGAACGACGCAGGGCGAGGTCCTCAACCGGGTATCCGGTGAGGACCATCTCCGGGAGCAGAACGATCTGCGCGCCGGCCTCGACGGCCCGCTGAGCCCGGTCGATGACCAGCTCGGCATTGCCGGTGAGGTCACCGACACATGCGTTGACCTGAGCGAGAGCCAAGCGGAGCTGGGGCATGTCCGAAGCCTAGTTGTCGCTCCCGACGGGCGGAGCCTGCAGCCGCTGAACCGCCCGGCGGCGACCGCGGATC
>JADGOX010000331.1 GCA_017882745.1 Mycobacteriaceae bacterium
ACCCCGTACTTCTTCCACGCCCCCGCGACCGTGACATGACTGGTCTGCAACCGGGCCGCCAGCAACCGGCTGGTCCAGTGCGTCACCCCCAGCCGGGCCGGTGGCGGGGTCAACGTCTCGGTGATCACCCGCCGCTGGTCCAGCCGCCGCGCCGGCCCCGGACGCGGCTCATCAGCCAACCCCGCCAAACCCTGCGCCTGATACCTCGCCCGCCACTTGTTCACCGTCGGCCGCGACACCTGCGTCTTGTCCGCGATCACCTGGTTCGGTGTTCCCGCCGCCGCCAACAACACGATCCTGGCCCGCAACGCCAACCCCGCCGACCCCGTCGTCGACCGGGTCAACCGCTCCAGCTCGACCCGATCCTCATCCGCCAACCCCAACGCGGGCGCCACCCGTCCAACCATGACTCATGATCCCACCCAACCGTAAACTTATCCAGTTAACACGCCACTAGCTCAAGCCGTAGCGGCGGAACTTCAGGACATTGGTCTTCATCGGACGGTCAACGTGGTGGTGAGTGAGTCGACCTCGACCACAACCGGTCCGGTTGTCGGCGTCTACCTCGGCAGCGTCGCCGCGGCCAGTGATGCCACCCTTGGTAACCGGATCACCTCGGCCCTGGCTGCTGGAACGGTGGTCGTTCCGGTCGTCGAGTCGCTCGCGCAGTTCACTGCCAACGTCCATCCGTCGCTGGCCTTCGCCAACGGGTTCGAGTGGAGTACGCCCGAAGCTGCTCGGAAGCTGGCTCGAATCCTTCTGGAGAATCTAGGGATCGAAGACCGCGAACGTCGGGTATTCATCAGCTACAAGCGTGATGATGGACTGGGAGCTGCCGAGCAACTGCATGACCACCTGACCCACGCCGGCGAGCCTGTGTTCCTCAGCGCCGTCGCGGGCGAGGCAGCGGGCCGGATCGCGTGGCCGAGGGCGGCTGCGCGAGGCCGCCGTGAGGTTCAGATCTCAACCTGCCAGAGCCGCCACGGGCCCGGGCAGGACATGAAGGACGTGGACAACGGGGCCGTCAACACGGCGGCCCCGTACTCAAGGTAGGAAGCGAGCGATGATGTCTTGGTTAGTCACCGGCGGTGCCGGCTACATCGGTTCCCACGTGGTACGCGCGTTCGGCGAGGCGGGGATCGACACGGTCGTGCTCGACGACCTGTCCAGCGGCCACGAGGAGTTCGTCCCCGACGGCGTGCCGTTCGTGCGCGGAACCATCCTGGACACCGACCTGGTGGCGCGCACGCTGCGCGCGCACCACGTCACCGGCGTCATGCACATCGCCGGGTTCAAGTACGCCGGCGTGTCGGTGACCCAACCCCTACTCACCTACGAGCAGAACGTCACCGGCACCGTCTCCGTGCTGCGCGCGATGGAGGCCGAGGGCGTCACAGCTGTCGTCTTCTCCTCCTCGGCCGCCGTGTACGGCACGCCCCCCACGGGCATCGTGACCGAGGACACCCCCACACGGCCCGAGTCCCCCTACGGGGAGTCCAAGCTCATCGGCGAGTGGCTTCTTGCCGACCAGCACCGCGCCAGAGGAATCCAGCACACCTCACTGCGGTACTTCAACGTCGTCGGCTCCGCCAGCCCCGACCTGTACGACACCAGCCCGCACAACCTCTTCCCGCTCGTGATCGAAGCCCTCCTTCAAGGACGGACGCCGCGCATCAACGGCACCGACTACCCGACCCCGGACGGAACCTGCGTGCGCGACTACGTCCACGTGGGCGACCTCGCCGTCTCCCACGTCGCGGCCGCCAGAGCACTCGCCGCGGGCACCGCGCTGCGGGCCGTCTACAACCTCGGCAGCGGGGACGGGATCTCCGTCGCGGACATCATGGCCGCAATGGGTGAGGTCACCGGAATCCCGTTCGAACCGGTCATCGCGCCCCGCCGTCCGGGCGACCCGGCCCGGATCGTTGCCAACGGTGACGCCGCCGCCGCCGACCTCGATTGGAGCATGCGCCACACCCTCCAGGACATGGTCTACTCCGCCTGGGCGGCCAGGCAGGCAACCGGACCGCGCCCACCACGCCCTGCCCTCAGACCACAGGACCATCAGGGGGCCATGCCCGCAATCCCCGCCGACGTCCGCTGCCAGCCATGAGCACCGCCGGTCTGAGACTCGCCCAGGACAAGATGCGCGACGCCGGCGTGAGCCAGCCCGCAATCGACGTCTTCTCCCACTACTACGCCGAGCTCGAGGCCGGCGCCACCGGCGTGATCCGGGAGGAGACGATCGAACCGCTCCTGGACCTCCCGTTCCTCTCGCAGGTCACGATCGACGACGACGCCGCCCGAGACGCGCTGGCCAAGACCGTGGTCATCAAGCTCAACGGTGGCCTCGGCACGTCAATGGGGATGGACACGGCCAAATCCCTCTTACCCGTCCGCGACGGCAAGACGTTCCTCGACCTCATCGTCGGCCAGGTGCGCCACGCCCGGGCGACATACGGCGTCACCCTCCCGCTGGTCCTGATGAACAGCTTCCGCACCAGGGACGACTCCCTGGCTGCCCTGGCCACCCACCCGGACATCGCGGTCGAGGGCCTTCCGCTGGACTTCCTGCAGAACGCCGAACCCAAGATCCTCGTCGACGGGCTCACCCCGGTCGCCTGGCCGAAGGACCCCTCGCTCGAGTGGTGCCCGCCCGGGCACGGCGACCTCTACACCGCGATCCTCGCCTCCGGGGTCCTCGACGCCCTGCTCGAGCGCGGCTACCGGTACGCCTCGACGTCGAATTCCGACAACCTCGGCGCCGCACCCAACCCCGCCCTGGCCGGCTGGTTCGCCGCCTCGGGCGCCCCGTACGCCGCCGAGCTGTGCCGACGCACGACCGCCGACCGCAAGGGAGGGCACCTCGCCGTCCGCAAATCCGACGGCCGGCTCATCCTGCGCGACACCGCCCAGACCGCGCCCGAGGAGATGGACTACTTCACCGACGAACACCGGCACCCGTACTTCCACACGAACAACCTATGGTTCGACCTGGAGAAGCTCCACGCGGCGCTCGTCGAGCGCGGCTCGGTCCTGGGACTGCCCCTGATCCGGAACACCAAGACCGTCGACCCCACCGATCCCACCTCGCCGAAGGTCTTCCAGATCGAGACGGCCATGGGCGCGGCCATCGAGGTGTTCTCCGGCGCCCAGGCGATCGTCGTCGAGCGTGGCCGGTTCCTACCCGTCAAGACCACGAACGACCTGCTCCTCCTGCGCTCCGACGCCTACCACCTCGCCTCCGACGGCACCCTCCGTCTCGCCGTCGCCGACGCCCCGCTCGTCGACCTCGACGTGTCGCGCTACGCCAAGGTGAACGACTTCGACGCCCGATTCCCCGACGGCGCGCCCTCCCTGCGCGACGCCCAGAGCCTCACCGTCCGGGGCGACTGGACCTTCGGCGCCGGCGTCATCGTCCGAGGGCGGGCCGGGCTCCAAGACACCAGAACCCCCCAGCGCATCGCTGACGGGACACGCATCGGTCGCTGGCAGGGGTGAACACCACCCGGGCAGACCAGACACCCACGTGTTGCACCCGCACCACCCGTCTGAGGAGGGGTCCTCGCGGGATGTTCAAACAGAGGTGGGCCCTTCGCCAGTCCGTCCGATTGCTGTGATTGCGCGCAATTGAAGCAATCGCTCCCTTCCGCCGAACTGGCGCGAAGCCTTCACCACGCTTATGCGGCTCGACGACGCCACCATCACCGCCTTGGGGCGCCGGGAGGTAGTCGACTCCTTCCGGGAGATGGCAGCGAACACGACACACAGCCTGCGCAAGACCTCCGAGGAACTGCTGGTGAACGCCGGCGGTGAGGAACTCCTCGACGCGTTGCGCACTGACCTCGTCTCCCTACGTCCGATGATCCCCGCAGGGGACATCAACAGGGCCGACTTCGCGCAGGCCTACACCCAAGAACTGGAACGACTCCTGCGGGATGGGCGCCGCCATCTCCTGCTCGATGACTTCAACACGACGATGGCCCGGCACCTCCTCGAGGAAGGCCGGGTCCAGCCCGCCCCCAGGACTGTGCCAAACACGTGGGAGGCGGCCATCGGGACCGGCGTGATCGCCCGCTTGCCCTCTCTCCATGACGCGCCCTTGGATGAGCTCCTCGATGTCAGGCGGGAGCTGGACGGCCCGCTGTCGCGCTACCGCGGGGCCTCGGTGGCCGCCATGGGTGAGAAGGTCCAGACCAGCCCGTTCGACGCCGACGCCTCCGCCGAAGTCGATCACCTCTACCGCACGGAAGTCGTGCCGGCGGCGGGCTCGCCGGCGGCGAAGTCCACCAGCTCGGCGAACCGGGTCTGGCTGGCGGTGAACGTCTCGGTGGTCTCGGTGCGCTGCGCCATGACCGGCTCCCTCACTCGCGGCGCCCTACAGCGGTAGCGCGGTAAGATCACCGAGAGCCATGATTCCCCCACCGCCGCAGCGAAGGAGTGAGATGGAACCCGACACGCCGAGGCTGCCGTTCCAGGCCACCCGCACCGCGCTGGCCGCCCAGCTCGCCGAGCTTCACGGGCTGCTGCCCGGCAGCGTCGTCGTGCGGCACATGCGCTGCGGCAAACGCCGCTGCGCCTGCAAGGACGACCCGCCCGCGCTGCACGGGCCCTACATCCAGTGGACCCGTACCGTGGCCGGCAAGACGGTGACCCGGTACCTCAGCCCAGAACAACTCGCCCGCTACCAACCTTGGTTCGACAACGCCCGCCGCGCCAAAGACCTGGTTGCCAAGCTCGAGACGGCCTCACTGCACGCCCTGGAGCAGGACGAAGGCCCAACCCGAGCCAACGAGACCCGCTAACCAATCGGCCGCCAGCCGTCAACACGATGGGCCGGCTACCTCTCCACCGCTCCGGACACCACGGGACGAATCAGGATCAGGCGCCCGACGCGTCACTCCAACAGAGCCGCACCCTTACCGTTTCCGGTATTTGCCTGGTTTGCG
>JADGOX010000070.1 GCA_017882745.1 Mycobacteriaceae bacterium
CCGGTCCGCGCGGCGGAGTGCCGACGTTCGCGTGCTGCGGAAGTCGCTCGGCTATTGCTGGAGCGTTGCCGTCGCCGCATTGCCGCCAGACGGTTTCACACGCCTCGAGAGATGGGCCGCGACTGACGACACCGACGTTCGTTGGATCGTCCGCGAGAACCTGAAGAAGGCCCGTCTCGCCAAGGCAGACAGTGCGAAGACGAGACAGTTGGGTGAGATTCTTCTTCGCAGTTCGGCACGTACCGAACGTCAACCGACCAGCTCGGATCGGATGGAGGACGGCACGAGCGGTTCGTCGAGCAGACGCAGGTAGCGCGCCCCCAGCAGCTCCTCCGGGCCGCGCGCATCGAGCCAGGAGTGCAGTAGCCGGTAACCCTCCACGTAGGTGGTCGTGTACGCCCGCCACAGCGGGTCGGACAGGAAGCGCAACATCTGGCGCGCCCGCGGGGCGGGGACCAGCAGCCAGCGTTGCAGGAACGCCACCACGGTGTCCACGTCGGCCCCCTGCTCGTGCAGCAGCAGTGCGGCGTCCTGGCGCACGCTCAGCAGTTGCGCCGACGCGTTCCGCAGCCGCTCGGCGCGAGCGCCGTCGAAACGCAGCCCCAGATCGGCGAAGATCTCCTGCGCCCACACACCCCAGCCGGGTCCGACCACTGCGTCCAGGCCGAGGTCGGCAAGGCCTTCGGCCATCAGGCACTGGGGGGTGTTCACCAGGAACAGCGTCTGCTCGGCCTGCCCGGCGGCGACGATGCCCGCTTCCTTGCGGCAGTGCTCGGTGTGGTGACCGGGGTAGGACTCGTGTGCCACCAGGTGCGGCAGGTTGGACATCCGCTGCTTGAGGTCAGAGTTGATGGCCACCTTCGACTGGTGCCCGCCCAGGTAGTAGTTGAAGCCGGACCACGGCTTGTCCCCCACGATCTCGTAGTGGACCGTCTCGTCCTCGGGCAGCGCGAACTGGGTACGCACCCGGTCGCGCAGCGCCGAGGAGAACGCATGCACGCACTCCGTGAGTCGCTCCGGTGGGATCTCCTCCAGGGCACGCGTGGCGTTGAGGCGCGCAGCCAGGGGGCCGTCCCCGGGCAGTTCGGCGGCCAGCGCCCGGTGCGCGGCCAGGTAGTCGTCCTGGTCCCCTGGTGCGATACGAACGTCGAAGTAGGCGTCCACCTCGTCGACGAAGCCGATGCTCTCCCCGGCGAAGGTGCGTCCGGAGCACTCGAGCGCTCGCAGATGAACCTCCAGGAATCGTTCCCGCTCCGGCGCAAGGCCCACCGAGGGCAGCTCAGCACGAAGGTCCGCGGCGCGTGCTGCGAGGGCGCGCGGGTCGGGACGTGGTTCGTTCTCCGTCTGCCGACGCAGCGCCGCGTCGCCGGTGTAGGCGTCGACGAAGCCATCTTCCAAGCGGTCGAAACGCAGCCCGAGCAGCAGGTACTCCCGCACCAAAGTCCTTGCATCCACGACCGGTGACACTAGCGCCATACGGTTAGCAGTACCGTTTGGAACCGTGGCTCGAACCAGCACCCGCAACTCCCAGGAGCCGAGCCCGTACGTGGAACTCGACCGTGCGCAGTGGCGGGAGCTACGCCTGACAACTCCGCTACCCCTTGACGACGAGGAGCTCAACGCGCTCCGTGGCCTCGGTGAGCAGATCGACCTCGACGAGGTGGCCGAGGTCTACCTGCCGCTGGCCCGGCTGATCAACCTGCAGGTCGCGGCGCATCAGCAGCTGCACGACGCCACCGCAACCTTCCTCGGCGACGCCGAGGCGAGCACCAGGGTGCCCTTCATCATCGGGGTGGCCGGCAGCGTCGCGGCGGGGAAGTCGACGACGGCGCGGCTGCTGCAGGCCCTGCTCGCCCGCTGGCCGCATCACCCCAAGGTCGACCTGGTGACCACCGACGGCTTCCTGTATCCCACCGTCGAGCTGACGCGGCGCGGCATCCTGGATCGCAAGGGGTTTCCGGAGAGCTATGACCGCAGGGCCCTGCTCAGGTTCGTCACCAGCGTGAAGTCCGGGGTGGGGCGGGTGACGGCGCCGGTCTACTCCCACGAGAGCTACGACATCGTTGCCGGAGCCGAGCAGGTGGTGTGCCAGCCGGACATTCTCATCGTCGAAGGTCTCAACGTGCTGCAGCCCGGGCCCCGGCTGACGGTGTCCGACCTGTTCGACTTCTCGATCTACGTGGACGCGGCCATCGAGGACCTGCAGAGCTGGTACGTCGAGCGTTTTCTGGCGTTGCGCGCTACGACGTTCGCGAACAGCACCGCCCATTTCCACCACTACGCTGCGCTGAACGACGACGAGGCCCGGGCGGAGGGTCGGCGAATCTGGTTGTCCATCAACGAGCCGAACCTCATCGCCAACATCCTCCCGACCCGACCGCGGGCGACGCTGGTGCTACGCAAGGACCGTGACCATTCCATCAACCGGGTGCGCTTGCGCAAGCTGTAGGCGAACTTCCCCGCTGGGCTGGTGACTCAACCACCGAAGCGGCGGTGGCGAGCCCCGTAGTCGCGCAGAGCACGCAGGAAGTCCACCCGCCGAAACTCAGGCCAGTAGGCCTCGCAGAAGTAGAACTCCGAGTACGCGCTCTGCCACAGCAGGAAGCCGGACAGACGCTGCTCGCCGGAGGTCCGGATCACCAGGTCAGGATCGGGCTGGCCGGAGGTGTACAGGTGCTCGCCGATGGCCTTCACCGTGACGGACTCGACGAGTTCTGTCCCGCTGATGCCTGCTGCCGCGCGCTCGAACAGAAGCGCACGCACGCCGTCCACAATTTCTTGGCGCCCGCCGTAGCCCACCGCGATGTTCACGTGCGCACCCGGTCGGCCCTCGGTGCGCGCAGCAGCCTCCCGCAGTCCCCGGGCAAACACCTTGGGCAGCTGGTCGAGTGCGCCGACGATCCGCAGCTGCCAGTTCGCGTCGGGACCGGACAGCTCGTTGACCACGTCGGTGATGATCTCCAGCAGCGGCTCGAGCTCGTCGGCGGGGCGCCTCAGGTTGTTGGTGGCGAGCAGGTAGAGCGTGACCACCTCAACGTTCGCTGCGTCGCACCAGCCGAGCATCTCGGCGATCTTCTGCGCTCCGACACGGTGGCCCTGGTTGACGTCGTCGAAGCCCGCTTCCCGTGCCCATCGGCGGTTGCCGTCACACATCACACCGACGTGGCGCGGTCGCTCGACCCCCTCGAGCTGACGCAGCAACTGACGCTCGTACACGCCGTAGACCAGGTTCTTTACGTTCTCCCTGGCCTTCACCGACCACC
Source organism: Mycobacteriaceae bacterium (assembly GCA_017882745.1). Lineage (GTDB taxonomy): Bacteria > Actinomycetota > Actinomycetes > Mycobacteriales > Mycobacteriaceae > X156. The sequence continues at coordinate 3,264 of JADGOX010000070.1, forward strand.
CCTCATGACACCAGCTCCACGTTCGCCGACCCTACGCCTGGCGAACTGAGCCAAGATGCCCGTAGCGGTCCTTCACCCGAGCTGCGTATCGTGTACCGGGTCTGGACACCCAGTTTTGCGATCGTGAGGGGTACCTCCTTGACCACTCTGACCCCGGATCCGGCGTTGGCTACGCCCCGGATGCGCGGCTGGATCCACTTCTGGTCCTTCATCATCGGGGCAGTAGCGGCCGCCGTCCTCGTCACACTGGCCGCCAGCACGGTCTCGGCACGTGCGGCCTTGGGTACTGCGGTGTACGGCGTCACCGTGTGCGGCGTGTTCGGGGTGAGCGCGCTGTACCACCGCCGAGACTGGGCTACCTCGCGAGCGCGGACGTGGATGAAGCGGCTCGACCACTCGATGATCTTCGTGTTCATCGCCGGCACCTACACGCCGTTCGCTTTGCTGTCCATGCCCGAGCACACCGGCAACCTGGTGCTCGTCGTGGTCTGGGTCGGTGCCGCGCTGGGTGTCACGCTGAAGATGGCGTGGCCGCATGCGCCCCGTTGGCTCGGCGTGCCGCTGTACCTGGCGCTCGGCTGGATGGCGGTCTTCGTTCTGCCGGACCTGCTGCACCAGGCCGGCGTCGCCGCACTTGTCCTGCTGCTGGTCGGTGGACTGTTCTACAGCCTCGGCGGGGTCACCTACGGCACTCGCTGGCCCAATCCGTGGCCGAGCACCTTCGGTTTCCACGAGGTGTTCCACGCCGCGACGGTGTTGGCCGCG
>JADGOX010000332.1 GCA_017882745.1 Mycobacteriaceae bacterium
AGTGCGCAAGCTTGGCGACCCTGCGCCGGTCACCGCGGATGCGGTCGTCCGGGCAGTTGCGGCTCTCGGCGATGAGGCCGTGAGCACTGCAGTGTCTGAGGTGCTGGACGCCGCGCGACGCGCGGCGGCGGAGCGGGTTGCCGAGCTCCGCGCGGAGCTCGAGCGAGCTCAGACTGCCTTGCAGGCCTTCAGCCAGGGATCGCACTAGACGTCAGAAGATCCAGATGCCCCAGGTGCCTGGCTTGATGCCCATCTGCACGGATGTGTAGTCCAGCAGCACCACCGGCGGCGCGAGCACCAGCAACCACGTCTGCGGGAGGCGGGCAAGCGCGCGCAGGTCCCGCCAGCGGTCGGCAATCGCCATGGCCCCCATCACCACCAGCGGGAACGACGTCATGGCGAGCACCCGGGTGTGGTCTGCGGACAGTGCCGCGCTGCCGAACCAGAGTGTCGCCGCCAGCGCCAGGCCGACACGCTGCTGGCCCGACCACCTACCCCAGGAGTCGTACAGGGCCTTGGCCGCGAATCCCCACAGGCCGGCCAGTGCCGACCACAGCAGCAGCGGCGCGTTCGCGGTGGTGGATCCGACCAGTCCCGAGAAGACGTCCCAGCGCTCCAAGTAGGACAGTCGGGAGCCGGAACCGGCGCCAGCCGTGTGCAGGTAGCCCTCCAGGAACAGCTTCCCGATGACGGCGCCGCCCAGCAGGTACACGACCCTCGGGCGCAAGCCCGCTGCGCGGGCCAGCTGGGGCAGCAGCGCCACCATGAGCAGCCCTACGCCCATCTGCTCGAAGTCTTGGAAGCCAGCAAGCAATCCGGCCGCGAGCTGCCAGCCGACGCGCCGATCCATCGACACGAGCACGGCGACCCACACCAGGATGGAGAACGCGTCGTACATTCCGATCCACAGCAGGAGCACCGTGGTCACCGGAGCGAGCAGCATGATCATGCTGGCGACGAGTCCGCTCCGAGGGCCCAGTCGGCGGCACAACCAGGACGCAAGCAACAAGGCGGATCCGAGCAGGCACAGCAGGTGCAGGGCGAGAAAGACGTTCGTGCTGTGCACGGGAAGCAGCCGATAGAGGATCTGCCCCAATGGCTCCCGCAAGATGTACTGGCTGTCGGTGGGCAGTGGGGCGTTGGGCCACATCCGCGAGGTTCGCTCGAACATGTCGAGGAAGGGAACCTTGCCCGGACCCGTCCGCCAGACCACCCAGAGACAGACCGCCGCGAAGACACCGAACACGCCGGCGAGCCCGACGGGGAACCGCCTGTGGCGAAACGGCTCAGGAGTGACGCGAGCCTTAAGGTCGGGGGGTGCCGCTGCGGTTGCCGTGGTCATTGCCTCGATGCTTGTGCGGCTTGCTGAGGGTGCACTGATCATTACCTGGCAGTTGGCTGAGAGTGCAGGCTGTTATGACGCATACGCCCCAAAACGTACAAACTGCCGAGGAGGAGACGCCGTGTCCGACATGGTCATCGATCCGAGCGAAGTGGGCTTGGACGCGGCGCGCTTGCGGCGGATCGAACGGCACTTTGCGCGCTACGTCGACGACGGGCGGCTCGTGGGTTGGCAGGTGGCCGTGTCCCGCCACGGCAGGCTCGCCTACTCGGCCACCTGCGGACACCGTGACCGCGAGGCCGGCCTGCCCGTGGAGGAGGACACGCTGTGGCGGATCTACTCGATGACGAAGCCGATCACCTCAGTGGCGGCATTGTCGCTCCTGGAGGAAGGCGCCTTCGAGCTGACAGATCCGGTGAGCAGGTGGATCCCCGCCCTTGCCGACGTCCGGGTGTGGGACGGGGGCACGCCTCAGGCGCCGAAGACGGTGCCCGCGATGGAACCGATCCGCATGTGGCACCTGCTCACCCATACCTCGGGTCTCACGTACGGGTTCATCAACGCCCACCCCGTCGACGCCCTGTACCGCGCGAACGGGTTCGACTTCGGCCACCCTGCGGGACTCGACCTCGCCGCCTGCGTGGACCGCTGGGCGCAGCTGCCGCTGCTGTTCCAACCCGGAACGGAATGGGGCTACTCGGTAGCGACTGACGTGCTGGGCCGGGTGCTGGAGGTGCTGGCGGGCGCGCCCTTGGACGAGGTGCTCGCCGAGCGCGTGCTGAACCCGCTGGGCATGACCGACACCCACTGGTCGGTCACCAGGTCGGACGCGCACAGGCTCGCCGCGCTGTACGCACCGCACCCGGAGACCGGTGCCGCGACCCGGCTGGACTCCGTAGGCTCGGGCGCACTGCGGCCCCCGGCCATGCTGTCCGGCGGCGGGGGGCTGATTTCCACGGCCGCGGACTACCTTCGCTTCACCGAGATGTTGCGCCGGGGCGGGGAACTCGACGGGGTGCGGGTACTGGGCCCCCGCACCCTGGCTTACGCCACCCGCAACCATCTGCCCGGGGGACACGATCTCGCCTGGTACGGGCGAGGCCAGTTCTCTGAGGTCGCCTACGCCGGAGTCGGCTTCGGGCTCGGCTTCAGCGTGACCACAGACCCCCTGCGCGGCAAAGTCGTCAGTTCTGAGGGCGACTTCGGTTGGGGCGGTGCGGCGTCGACGGCGTTCTGGGTGGATCCCGTCGAGGATCTGACGGTGGTGTTCTTCACCCAGCTGCTGCCGTCGTCGAGATACCCGATCCGGACCCAGCTGCGCCAGCTGGTGCACCAGGCGATCCTGGACTAGCTACCCGGCAGCTCGGATCAGCGAACGGCGGTCACCCGCTCGACCTGCACGCGCCGCGTCAGGAGCGCCTCATCCAGGTTGGCCACCTGCACCAGGGACGCGCCAGCGCCCAGCACCGCAATCAACCCGTCGAGCAGCTCGGCTTCGGTGGACCACGAGGCGCTCGACAGCACCCTGTCCTGCGCGGCGAATCCTTGGCTCCGCGCAGACGCGAGGGCTCCGCCCAGCACGTCCGCCACGCTGCGGTCGGCGAGTGCTGTGGCGGTGTCCGGCACGGGTGTGGGGACGAAGGCATCACCGTGCACGCGCACCGCCGTCGCGTAGTCGAGCACTCCGATCGGCAGCCCGTCGACACTGGCACCAAACGCGTCCAACGACAGCACGGCGATCTCCGGCGCCCCCTCGGCCTCAGCGAGCCGCTCGGCAGTGCACAGCGCCACGTCAGCGCCTCCTGCGAGCGGTGCTGCCGGGTCGGTCACGACTGCACCGCACCACCACACCCCGAGCAGTACGGCCGCGGTCTGCCAGTGCGCCGGGAGCAGTACGGCCACCCGATCGCCCGGCTGGACACCCATTTCGTCGCGCAGCAGGTTCGCCGTCTTCGCCGCCCAGTTGGCCAGGGTGATCGCCGACACCTCCACCCGCTCCCCGGTGGCATCGTCGTAGTACGTGATGCGTGGCCCCGCCGCGTCAGCCTGCAGGATCGGGCGGAGCAAGGCATCTGTGAGGGTCGCCGCGGTTGGACTCATAGGGCTCAGCGTGCCAAGCGTCGACTCAGTTGATGCAGGGCACCCCGTCGCCGGCGGTGATCGGCGGCGCGGCCGGGGTAGTGGCAGTGGCCGTCGTGCTGCTGCTGGAGGCACCGTCTGCACCTGGACCGGAGTAGGAGGTACCGAGCACCACGTCGACAACGCCAGAGTCGATCGAGCTGTCGGCGCGCACCTCCAGGCCGCCCAGTTCGCGGGCGACCTCGGCTGCCCCCGGGTCGTCCGCCGTCGGCGCGAGCACGACACTGTCCTGCTGCTTGCCTGCCGTGCGGTTGCTCACGGAGCCCGCTGCGTAGCCGGCGGCGGTCAGAGCACCGGAGACTTTGGAGGCGAGGCCCCCTACGGCGGTGGCGTTGGAGACGTTCACCGTCACCGTCGCCGGGTCAGGGCCCTTCGGCGGGACTGTTGAGGCAGGAGCTGTGGAAGTGGGAGAGCCCGACTGGACCAGGGAGGCGATGAATGTGTGGACCACCGCAGGATCCAGCTTCACGATGCTCTGGCCGGCGTTGTTCATGGCGTCCGGATCCGCCACCGGAACCGTCTCGAAACGCACGGCACCACCGGCGAGGCCCTGCAGCTGGGTGGCGAAGCCAATCACGTTCCATCCGGCGTCGATGACCACGGAGCGTTGCAGTGCAGTGGACAGGTCCGAGACCTTGCCGGGGTTGGCGAGCGTTCCTGCGGTGAGCACCTTCCTGGCCAAAGACGCCATGAACGCCTGCTGGCGCACGATGCGGTCGAGGTCGCCGCGCGGCAGTCCGTGGCGCTGGCGCACAAAGCTCAGCGCCTGCGACCCGCTGAGAGTCAGTTTCCCGGCCGGGAAGTTCGCGCCGGAGAACGAGTCCTCGACCCCCGCCTTCAGACAAACCTGAACCCCGCCGACGGCATCGGTGAGCAGCACAAAGCCGAGGAGCCCGATCTCGGCGTAGTGGTCGATGGTCAGCCCGGTGAGGTCTTGCACCGTGCTGACCAGGGCGGAGCGTCCGACCTCGGTGGACTTCTGCTCTGCAGTGGTCCGGTCGGTCTTGGCGTCCACCAGCCGCTGGTTCTCGGCGTCCTTCGCTTCGCCGTAGACCCCGTTGATCTTGGTCATGCCGTTGGGACCCCTGACCCAGGAGTCACGCGGAATCGAGATCGCGGTGGCCGAGCTGCCGTTGTTGGGTATCCGGATAAGGATGAGCGTGTCGGTGTTGGTCGACGCAACGTCGCCGGCGTGCAGCATCTGCTGCTCCTGCGGCGACAACGGCTTGCCCTGCGCGTCGGTACGGCTGTCGATGCCGACGAGCAGAATGTCGGTCGCCCCGTCTTTGGCGTTGCCGCCCGCCAGTGCCTTCGTGGTCG
>JADGOX010000071.1 GCA_017882745.1 Mycobacteriaceae bacterium
CAGCGGCAGGGAATCTGTCTCGACGACGGCTGCTCGGTCTCGGCGGGGCCGCAGTCGCACTGACCGGTGCCGGAGTGGTCGCCGGCCGGGAAACCTCCACTCGCACCGCGGCGCAGCCGGGTCCGGCCACGGTGAACTTCCGCGCGGAACACCAAGCGGGCATCGTCACCCCGGCTCAGGACCGGCTGCACTTCGCTTCCTTCGACGTCACAACGGACTCGCGGGCAGACCTGATCGACGTGCTGCGCGAGTGGACCAAAGCCGCCGAGCGGATGACGGCCGGCCAGGAAGTCACCGAGAACGGCGCCACCGGCGGAGGTCCGAACTCGCCCCCGAGCGACACCGGTGAGGCGCTCGGCCTCGCGGCCGCCTCGCTCACCCTCACCGCAGGCTTCGGCCCCTCACTGTTCGGCGGTGGTGACCGCTTCGGCATCGCGGACAAGCGCCCCGCAGCCCTCACCGAGCTGCCCCGCTTCCCGCACGACAAGCTGGACCCCGCCCGCACCGGTGGAGACATCGCCATCCAGGCCTGTGCCGACGACCCGCAGGTGGCCGTGCACGCCATCCGCAACCTCGCCCGCATCGGATTCGGCGCCGTGTCGGTGCGGTGGTCGCAGCTCGGCTTCGGTCGCACGTCCTCCACCTCCACGGCCCAGGACACACCACGCAACATGTTCGGATTCAAGGACGGCACCAGCAACCTCAAGGCCGAGGACCCGTCCGCTCTGGTACAACATCTGTGGGTGCAGCCCGGTGACGGTCCCGACTGGATGACTGGCGGGTCCTACCTGGTTGCGCGGCGGATCCGAATGCACATCGAGAACTGGGATCGTGCACCGCTCACGGAGCAGGAAGCGATCGTGGGCCGTACCAAAGGCACTGGCGCGCCACTGGGTCAGCTCGCCGAGTTCGACCCGATCGACCTGCGCATCAGCAACTCCCACGGTCCACTCATCCCGGCGAACTCCCATGTGCGGCTCGCTGCCCCAGAGTCACTCGGCGGCGTACAGATCCTGCGCCGTGGGTACAACTTCACTGACGGCTCGGACGGACTCGGCCACCTCGATGCCGGGTTGTTCTTCCTCGCCTACTGCCGCAACCCGCAGACCCAGTACGTTCCGATGCAGCTGGCGCTGGCGAGCAAGGACGCGATGACGGAGTACCTGGAGCACACCGGCTCCGCGCTCTTCGCCTGCCCACCAGGACTGGGCGGCACCGACTACTGGGGTTCAACGCTGTTCGGCTGAGAACTCCACGGCGACGGTCACCGCTTCGGCCAATGGGTCTGCCAGTCAGCCGCGTCCAGCGCGTCCGGGTCGAGCCCTGCAGTGCGGGCTGTTCCTTCCGCAGCCCGGACGTCATCCGCGAAGCGCAACGCGACCCGGCGCAGGGCATCCTCCGCGTCACCGCCAGGCACGGCCGCCAGCTCAGTGGGCAACAACGCGGCGGGCAGGCCCGCCCGGGCCGTGCGCGAGACCAGCTTGGCGGCGAGCGCCAGGGCGGGCTGCGCCGTCGCGACGCCGTCCACGCAGGAACCACGGCGCTTCTCGACGGCCTTGAGCTCCTCCCAGCGCACCTGCTGTGCGTCGGAGTCCGCCACCACCTCGGCATCGCTGAACACGTGGGGGTGGCGGTGCACGAGCTTGGCCACCAACCCGGTCGCGACATCATCGACGTCAAACCCGACCGGCTCTTCGGCGGCGACCCTGCTGTGGAAGAGCACCTGCAACAGCACGTCACCGAGCTCCTCGATGACGTGCTCGCGCGAGCCCGAGTCCAGCGCGTCCAACAGCTCGTAGCACTCCTCCACCAGGTAACGCCGCAGCGAGTCGTGCGTCTGTTCGGCGTCCCAGGGGCATCCGCCGGGGCCACGCAGTCGGTTCATCACGGCCACTGCATCGAGAAGCTGCAGGCCACTCGGCGTTGCGGCGCGCACGAACCGCGCGCCGGCAGCGATGCGGGCCACAACCTCGGGGTGCGCCGGATCGGAGCTGACCAGTACCGGCGCCCCGTCGACCACTGTGCAGGCCGCTCGGACGTCCGCATGAACGTCCGCGGTGCACGTCACGGGCGCACGCAGCAGTTCGAGAGCGACCGCGGGGACAACAGTCGGCCAGCGTCGATCCAGCAGAACGACCGCGCCAGGGTCGGGCGCCACCGTCAGGACCGTGCGTTGAACACGATCGCATTCGGGGCCGCCGAGGCGGCAATGACCTGCCCCTGGGCGGGGTCCCAGTTTCCGTAGCGCGGGTTCACACGAACCTCAGGGTTGCCTGCAAGCCCTTGGACCAGGCTGATGCCGAGGGAGTACGTGGAGCTCGGCTTGGCCTGTCGGGAAGAGACGGCGTCGGGCGAGGTGGAGGGCGCGGCGGTGGTCGTCCGCGTCACGATGCGCGCGACCTGCCACTGCTGGCTGAGCGTGAACGCGACGGCACTGCCGACCGGGGTCGAGAACACCGGGGTGCCCGCGAGGCCTTCCAGCGCCGAGGGGCTCAGCGGGTAGCCGGCTCGTGCCTGACCCCCCTTGGCCGTCTGTTCGGCCACCACAGCCTGAGACTCTTGTTCGCTCTGGGCCATTCGCTTGGCTTTGGCTTCAGCGTCGGCCTGGTCGGTCGCGGCGGTCAGGTCGGCCGTGACCGCCAGGCCGTCCCACGCCGCGGAGCCCAGCTGCGCAATCACCAGCTGGTCACGGACGAACTGCGGCAGCGAGGACGGGGTGATGAACGCGAGCCCCTGGCCGTCGAGCACCTTGGGGTCCAGCGCGGCGACCTGGGCCGCGACGGCCTTCTCGTCGACGACCAGATGGGTGCGGGCCACCGCCTTCTCCATCAGAAGGTGCAGCACGTCGCCGGAGAGCACCTGCTGGGTGACGGTGGGCAGTTGCGCACGGACCGCCGCGCTCTGCCCGCGGTAGGCAAGCACGCCATCCACCTGAGCCTGCAGCGAGTCGACGGTGATCCGATCCCCGCCCACCGTGGCAGCCGTGCCGGGCAGGGAGGTGGAGCTGCTGCACCCCGCCAGGACCAGGGTGGCCGCGGTAACGGCGAGGGCCAGGCGCGCCTTGATACGTGTCACAGTTCCCAACGGTGCCATACCGCTCACTCCGCCGATACAGCGGTGGGTTGGCTCACAGCAACCATCCCCTTCGGCTTGCCGTCCAGCTGCAGCAACAGGTCCGCGACGAACTGCAGCAACTCGGTGTCGCGCAGTCGCTCGGCACCGACACCACCAGTGCCCACCCGGGGCAGAGGCAGCTGCACCACGTGGCTGGTCGGCTTGTACAGCGCGCTGGGATAGAGCCGTTTCAGCCGCAGCTGCTTGGAGTCGGGCAAGGGCAGCGGCGAGAGCTTGAGCTGCGTGCCCGCGACTGTCACCTCGCTCACCTCGTAGTGCCGGCAGAGCAGTCGCAGTCGCGCCACGGCGAACAGGTTGTGGACCGGCTCGGGCGGTGCGCCGTAACGGTCGATGAGCTCGTCGAGGAGAGCAGTCAGGGCCGCCTCGTCCTGAGCCTCCGCCAGCTTGCGGTACGCCTCCAGCCGCAGCCGGTCACTGGCCACGTAGTCCGGCGGTATGTGCGCGTCCACCGGCAGGTCGACCCGCACCTCCCGGGTCTCCTCGGCGCTCGGGACGGCCGTGCCGTCGGCCGCGGCACGGAACGCCTCCACCGCCTCGCCGACCAGTCGGATGTAGAGATCGAAGCCCACGCCGGCGACGTGCCCGGACTGTTCGGCGCCCAACACGTTTCCGGCGCCTCGGATCTCCAGGTCCTTCATCGCCACGGCCATTCCGGCACCCAGGTCGGAGTTCGCCGCGATGGTGGCAAGGCGGTCGTAGGCGGTCTCGGTGAGCGGCTTCTCCGGCGGGTAGAGGAAATAGGCGTAACCGCGCTCGCGGCTGCGACCGACCCGGCCCCGCAGCTGGTGCAGCTGGCTCAGGCCCAGCGCATCGGCCCGTTCCACCAGCAGCGTGTTGGCGTTGGAGATGTCCAGACCGGTCTCGATGATCGTGGTGCAGACCAGCACGTCGTACTCGCGCTCCCAGAAGCCCTGCACGGTCTGCTCGAGGCGTTCCTCGTTCATCTGCCCGTGCGCCACCGCCACCCGCGCCTCGGGAACCAGGTCGCGGATCCGCTTGGCGGCCCGGTCGATGGACGAGACGCGGTTGTGAACGTAGAACACCTGCCCGTCGCGGAGCAGCTCGCGGCGCAGCGCCGCCGCCACCTGCCGGTCGTCGTAGATGCCGACGTAGGTGAGGATCGGGTGCCGTTCCTCCGGTGGGGTGAGGATGGTCGACATCTCCCGGATCCCGGCCAGACTCATCTCCAGGGTGCGCGGGATGGGGGTGGCCGACATCGTCAGCACGTCCACCGCGGTGCGCATCGCCTTGATGTGTTCCTTGTGCTCGACGCCGAAGCGCTGCTCCTCGTCGACGACGACCAGGCCGAGGTCCTTCCACTGCACGCCGGTCTGCAGGAGGCGGTGCGTGCCGATCACGATGTCGACGGTGCCGTCCGCGAGGCCGGCCATGATGCCCTTGACCTCGTGCGGATCGGTGAACCGGGACAGTCCCTTCACCGTCACCGGGAACGCTGCCATCCGCTCGGTGAAGGTCTGCAGGTGCTGCTGGCTGAGCAGGGTTGTCGGCGCGAGCACGGCCACCTGCTTACCGTCCTGCACGGCCTTGAACGCCGCCCGCACCGCGATCTCGGTCTTGCCGTAACCGACGTCACCGCAGATCACCCGGTCCATGGGGACGGGTTTCTCCATGTCGGCCTTGACCTCGTTGATGGCCGTCATCTGGTCGATGGTCTCGGTGAAGGGGAAGGCGTCCTCGAGCTCGCGCTGCCACGGGGTGTCCGGGCCGAACGCGTGCCCCGGAGCCGACTGCCTCGCCGCGTAGAGCTGCACCAGCTCGGCGGCGATCTCCCGAACAGCTTTGCGGGCCTTGCGCTTTGTCGTCGACCAGTCAGAGCCGCCGAGCCTGCTCAGGGCCGGCAGCTCCCCACCCACGTAGCGCGAGAGCTGGTCCAGGCTCTCCATCGGGACGAACAGCTTGTCTCCGGGGTGCCCGCGCTTGCTCGGCGCATACTCGACCACCAGATACTCCCTGCGGGCTCCGCCGACGGTGCGCTCGAGCATCTCCACGAACTTGCCGATGCCGTGCTGGTCGTGCACCACCATGTCGCCCGCGGTGAGCGCCAGCGGGTCGACCTGGTTGCGGCGCTTGGCTGGCAGGCGCCGACCGTCTGAGCTTGCCGCCGCACGGTTGCCGGTGAGGTCGGTCTCGGTGATCACCACCAGCTGCGCTCCTGGCAGGACCAGCCCGTCACCCAGGACACCGCACAGCACCGTGACGTGGCCTGGCTGCGGCGCCACACCGGGGTCGCCGCGGATGGCCGGCACCTCGGCTTCGGCGAGCCGTTCCAGCACCCGCTGTGCGGTGCCCTGGCCGGCGACCACGATGGCGGCGGCGCCCCCGGCGGCGCAGTGCACACGCAAAGAGGCGAAGGTGGCGACGATCTCGGCTTCGGCGCCACGCGCCGGCGGCACTGCGGTGACGTCCAGGTACAGCACGCCGGGCGCAACCCGACCGGAGAGCAGCGGACTCAGCGTCCACCACGGAATACCTTGCTGCTCAGCGCTTTCGGTCACCTCGCTGAGCGAGCGGTAGGCCGAGGCTCCGAGGTTCATTCCCTTGGGGTCCAGCGGGGCCGCGCCCCCCACCGACGCGGCCGTCCACGACGCTTCGAGGAAGTCCTGCCCGGTACGAACCAGGTCGTGCGCGCGGGTGCGGATCTTTTCCGGGTCACACAAGAGCACGTGCGCACCCTTGGGCAGCACGTCGGTGAGCAGCTGCAGCGTGCCCGGCAGCAGGACGGGCAGCAGAGCCTCCATGCCTTCCACGGGGATGCCGGCGGCGAGGCGGTCCAGCATCTCCACCAGTGCGGCGTCTTCGGCGTGTTCACCGGCCAGCTGCCGGGCGCGCTCGCGGACCTCCTCGGTGAGCAGGAGTTCCCGACAGCCCGGAGCGTCGAGCAGGGTGATGTCGACGTCGTCGAGGGAGCGCTGGTCGGCCACGGAGAACGCCCGGAGCTCGGTGACCTCGTCACCCCAGAACTCGACGCGCACCGGGTGATCCGCGGTGGGTGGGAACACGTCGAGAATGCCGCCGCGGACGGCGAACTCACCGCGCTTGCCGACCATGTCCACCCGCGCGTATGCCAGCTCCACCAGGCGGGCGATCACCTCGTCGAAGGTGTGGACCTCGCCGACGCGCAAGCGCACGGGCTCCAGGTCACCGAGCCCGGCAGCCATCGGCTGCACCAGGCTGCGCACGGTGGTGATGACCACCTGCAGGGGATTTCCGTCTTCCGGGTGCACCAGTCGGCGGAGGATCTGCAGGCGCCGGCCCACCGTGTCGGCCCGTGGGGAAAGCCGCTCGTGGGGGAGCGTCTCCCAGGACGGGAACACCGCGACGCTGTCCTCGCCGAGCATCTCCCCGACGGTTGCACCCAGGTCGTCGGCTTCCCGGCCAGTGGCCGTCACCACCAGGATCGGCGCATGCTGCGCCATCGCGCCGACCACGAACGGGCGCGCAGCCGTGGGGCCCTCCAGTTCCAGCTTCGCCGCGCCGAGGGCCTCGCTGACCGCGCGTAGGACCGGATCGGGCAGAGCAGTGGCGAGCAGACCGGCGAGCGGTGCGGACAAGACAGGGACTCCTGGTGTGGGGCGGATCAAGCGCGTTCACGACATGCGGACAGACCACTCCCCGGGGCTTCACAGCACCCGGCGGTGGTCGCAGACCCAGCCTAGGTGACGCGCAGGCGCGGCGCGCTCTCCAAGTGGGCCAGCCCGTTCCAGCACAGGTTCACCAGGTGCGCGGCCACGTCCTTCTTCGCCGGCACCCGCTCGTCGAGCCACCACTGAGCCGTCAGCGCAACCATGCCCACCAAGGCCTGGGCGTACATCGGCGCCATCGTCGGCGGGTAGCCCCGCGTGTGGAACTCCCGAGCCAGAATGTGCTCCACCTGGCTGGCAATGTCGTTCAGCAGACCGGAGAACGTCCCCGTCGACGTCGCCACCGGGGAGGCCCGCACCAGGATCCGGAAGCCGTCGGTCCGCTCCTCGACGTAGGTCAACAGCGCCATGGCAACCTGTTCCAGGCGCACCCGCGGATGCCCGGCGGACAGCGCCGAGGTGATCCGGCCGAGCAGATCGTGTGTCTCCCGGTCGACCACGACGGCATAGAGACCCTCCTTGCCGCCGAAGTGCCCGTAGATGACGGGTTTGCTCACCTCGGCCCGCAGCGCGAGCTCCTCGATGGTCGTGGCATCGAACCCACGCTCGGCAAACAGGCTCTCGCCAACGGCTATCAGCTGCTCTCGCCGCTGCAAACCCGTCATCCTGGTCTTGCCGGGCTTGCTGCGCCCCTCATCGCTCGCCACGTTGCTCCGCTCTGCCGACGTCACCAGCGACAGTCCGGCAGGACGAGCGTATCCACCACGCCCGTTTCCCGGCGCGGCCCGGGCGTGAGACTATTTCCCGGCATGCGGTCCGCCGTGGTGTAAAGGCAGCACCTCTGATTTTGGTTCAGAAGGTTCAGGTTCGAATCCTGGCGGCGGAGCAGCGGCAATCCGATGGAGCACGGGCCGTAAGATCTCCTGCGTTGGTCGGCGTCGGTGTGAGCCCGCAGGCTGTACTACTGACATCGTCCGAGGGAGTTCCACAGGTATGCGGACAGACCCGTTCACCACACCTGCCGCTGTGGTCGTGCTCGCCGCGGGTGCCGGTACCCGAATGAAGTCCTCGAGGCCCAAGGTGCTGCACGAGCTGGGCGGCCGGACCCTGCTCGCTCACGCCCTGCACGCTGCTGCGGGCGTTGGCCCGGTCCATCTGGTCGCTGTCATCGGTCACGAGCGCGAGCGGGTCAGCGGTGCCGTCGCTGCGCTCGCCGAGCAGCTGCAGCAGCCCGTGGCGACCGTGGTGCAGACCGAACAGAACGGCACGGGGCACGCCGTCCAGTGCGCGCTCAGCGCGCTCCCCGCCGACCTGTCCGGCACCGTGGTCGTCACCTATGCCGATGTCCCGCTGCTGGACGCGGCCACCCTCCGCTCGTTGCTCACCGCCCACCACGACAGCTCGGCGGCGGTCACCGTGCTCACCGCGCACCTGCGGGACGCCACCGGCTACGGGCGCGTCCTGCGCAACGCGGCCGGCGAGGTCAGCGGGATCGTGGAGCACAAGGACGCGACGGCTGAGGAGCTGGCGCTGTCCGAGGTGAACTCCGGGGTGTACGCCTTCGACGCAGCGGTTCTGCGCACCGCGCTCGGCCGACTGAACACCGACAACTCCCAAGGCGAGCTGTATCTCACCGACGTGCTGCGCGACGCCAAGCGGGACGGTCACCTCGTCGACGCACTGCCCACCGACGACGAGTGGCTGGTGGCCGGCGTCAACGACAAGGTGCAGCTGGCCCAGCTGGGCGCCGAGATGAACCGCAGGGTGCTGGACCGCTGGATGCGGGCGGGCGTCACGATCATCGACCCCGCGAGCACCTGGGTCGACGTGACGGTGGAGCTTGCACCCGACGTCGTGCTGCGTCCGGGAGTGCAGCTGTACGGCAGCACGCAGGTGTCCCCGGCCGCGGAGATAGGCCCGGACACCACGCTCACCGACGTCACCGTGGGGACGAATGCCACGGTGGTGCGCACCCACGGCAGCGTGTCGATCATCGGCGACGGGGCGACCGTGGGGCCCTTCGCGTACCTACGTCCGGGGTCCATCCTGGGCAAGGACGGGAAGATCGGCACTTTCGTCGAGACGAAGAACTCCACGATCGGTGCGGGCTCCAAGGTGCCGCACCTCACGTACGTGGGCGACGCCACGATCGGTGAATACACCAACATCGGTGCATCCAGCGTCTTCGTCAACTACGACGGAGTGCGCAAGCACCGCACCGAGATCGGTTCGCACGCACGAACCGGCTCCGACACGATGTTCATCGCTCCTGTGCGCATCGGCGACGGCGCCTACACCGGCGCGGGGACCGTGGTCAGAATCGACGTTCCGCCTGGTGCCCTTGCGGTCTCCGGCGGCCGCCAAC
>JADGOX010000333.1 GCA_017882745.1 Mycobacteriaceae bacterium
ACCGGTGCCGACGATGTTGAGGGCGCTTTCCTGCGCCTGGTGGAGCAGGGCGAGACGGAGGCGGCAGCATGAGCGTGACTCGCACGTGGGCGACAGCGCGACGGGTGCTCACCCAGCTGCGCCACGACCCGCGCACCATTGCGTTGCTGCTGGTGATGCCATGCGTCCTGCAGTCACTGCTGTGGGGTGTGCTGGGCCAGAACGCCTTCAACCGTGCGGGTCCGCTCCTGCTTGGCCTGTTCCCCTTCACCACCCTGTTCGTGGTCACCTCGGTCGCGACGCTGCGGGAGCGGACCTCGGGCACCTTGGAGCGGCTGTTGACGACCCCGCTGGCCAAGGTCGAGCTGCTCGGGGGCTACGGGATCGCATTCGCGCTGGCCGGGGTGGTGCAGGCGCTCGCGGTGTGTGCGCTCACCTTCGGTCCGCTCGGGTTGCATGTCGCGGGGAACCCCGCTGTGCTGGTTGCCCTGGTCGTGTTGGACGCATTGCTCGGAATGGCGCTGGGGCTGTTCGTCAGTGCCTTCGCCACCACGGAGTTCCAGGCCGTGCAGTTCCTGCCCGCGGTGGTGCTGCCGCAGGTCCTGCTGTGCGGACTGCTCGCGCCGAGGGCGGGAATGGCCGAAGGTCTGCGTTGGCTCTCCAATGTGCTGCCCCTGTCGTATGCCACCGACGCACTCAACCGGGTTGCGCAATCCGCCACCTGGAACGCTGATCTGGTGGTGGACATTGTGGTGGTGGTGGGTGTGGTGCTGCTGGCACTGGTGCTGGGGGCGCTCACACTGCGCAGGCAGACGGCCTGAGCGCGATGGCCTCCGCGTCTCGCACGGGCCGACGTCCCGGTGACAGTGGCAGCAGGGAAGCGATTCTCGGCGCCGCCCGCGCCGCGTTTGCCGCCGGTGGCTACGAGGGCACCTCGGTCCGTGCCGTCGCCCGGGCCGCGGACGTGGATGCCGCGCTGGTGCACCACTTCTACGGCACCAAGCACGGGTTGTTCCTCGCTGCACTCGAGCTCCCGGGTGACTTCACCGCCGCCCTGCCCGCGTTGCTCGAGGGCGACGTGGAAGCACTCGGTGAGCGCCTGGTCACGTTCTTCCTGGGGCTCATCGATGCCGAGGCCACCCGGGGACCGCTGCTTGCGCTGATCCAGGCCGCGATGACCAACGAGCAGGCCGCAGAGCTGCTGCGGGTCTTCGTCACCCGTCAGGTCATCAGCAAGATCATTGCCGCACTGGACGTACCCCAGCCCGAGCTGCGGGCCACACTCGTGGGTTCTCAGCTGGTCGGCCTCGCGATCGTGCGCCAGGTCGTGCGGGTGGCACCTCTGGCAACGGCAGAGGCCACAGCCGTGGTTGCGGCTGTGGCCCCTGCAGTGCAGCGCTACCTCACTGGCGACCTGACTCAGGCCGCCACGAGGGGTTAGCGGTCGGCGTCGGTGTAACGGATCACGCCGCGCAGGTTCTTTCCGTCCAGCATGTCCTGGTAGCCCTGGTTGATGTCTTCCAGCTTGTAGGTCTTGGTGATCAGCTCGTCGAGCTTGAGCTTGCCCTCCTGGTACATCGACAGCAGCTTGGGAATCTCCACCCGCGGGTTGGCGCCACCGAAGATGTTGCCCTGCAGGTCCTTCTGCAGCAGCGTGAAGGTGAACAGGTTGAGCTTGACGTCCATCTCGGCGATGTCGCCCATGCCGGTGACGACGGCGCGCCCGCCCTTGCCGATGATCGACACCGCAGTGTCGATGTCCTGGCCCGTGATGGCACCGACGCAGATGATCGACTTGTCGGCCATTCGCCCCCAGGTCACCTCGCTGACAGCCTGCATCGCCTCGTCCGCGGTGGCGTAGGTGTGGGTGGCTCCGAACTCCATGGCCTGCTCACGCTTGAACTCCACGGGGTCGATCACCATGACCCGCTTCGCCCCAGCCACTGCCGCACCCTGAACGGCGTTTATGCCGATCCCACCTGCGCCCATGATGACGACGGTCTCCCCGGGCCGCACGTCGGCGACGATGGTCGCTGAACCCCATCCGGTGGTGACACCGCAACCGACCAGCGCCGCAACCTCGAGCGGAATGTCCGGCTCGATCTTGACGAGCGAAGACTGGTGCACGGTGATGTAGGGGGCGAACGTGCCCACCAGCACCATCGCGGAGACATCCTTGCCCCGAGCCTGGATGCGGAAGGTGCCGTCGCTGATTGACGCGCCACCGAGCAGGCCGTTACCGAGGTCGCACAGGTTCTGGTGTCCGGAGGAACACGGGATGCACACTCCACAGGAGGGAATGAAGGAGGTGACCACGTGGTCACCCTCCTTCAGGGTGGTCACCCCGGCCCCCACCTTGGTCACGACACCCGCGCCTTCGTGGCCGCCGAGGAACGGGAAGCCGGTCGGAGTTGCGCCAGTGACGACGTGGTAGTCGGAGTGGCACAGGCCTGACGCGGCAAGTTCAACGGTCACCTCACCTGCGTGCGGGTCGCCGAGCTCGATCTCCTCTACCGACCACGGCTCGTTGACTCCCCAGAGGATTGCGCCCTTAGTCTTCACGTTTGCTGCACGCCTTTCGCTATGTTGAACCGTCGCATGTGGTTTGTGCCACGCGATCGAACTCTGCATCACAGTTGGGTGAGCAGTCAAGAACACGTTCTACCGCATGGCGTCAGGGTCATGTGGTCGCCGGAGCCCGAGGCATCGTCGAGGGACGGGCAGCACAGGAGGGCGTCTCCCCGGAGAGACGCCCTCCTGTGTGGAACGCGAGAGTCTTGGCGACTCAGTGCGCTAGGCGGAGAAGGTGAGCCCGAACTTCACGTTGTTGAAGATGTTCGGGTCGTGAGTGGCGGAGAAGGCGTATGCGCCAGTCACAGCAACGCCGAAGCCCGGAGGGGCCGTGAGGATCACCGTGTAGGTTTTCGCGACGCCGGATCCCAACGGCCTGGCGAACCAGTCAACGCCGCCGACGGAGCCGTCGGCGAGCGATCCACCGCCGTTGTCCTTCACCGTGTACCCGGGGGGGATCATCAGGCTGGTGCCGACAGCGAGCACGGGGTCCGGCCCCAGGTTCGTGACGGTGACCTGGGTGGTGACGTCCGTACCGCCTGCCGTGAAGAAGGGGGTCTGCAACTCGACCTGCAAGTCAGCGGTTCTCAGGGTTTCCACGGTCGGGGCCGGGGCCGCAGCCGCGGTGCCTGCCCCCAGTGTCGCGCCGACGGTGGCCAGCGCCAGCGCTCCCAACGTGGCGACAACCGACCGGAAGCGTCTGTGTCCTCTCGGCACC
>JADGOX010000072.1 GCA_017882745.1 Mycobacteriaceae bacterium
CGGCTGCCGCTTCGTCGATGCTCGCGAACAACAACGGCCGGGCGATGAGCAGCACGAGTATCAGCAGCCCGCACGCCACGAACGCAGCGGTCCACGCGGCCGAGGAACTCAGGCCGAAGATCGACCCGAACAGCACGTTGATCCCGGCTGAGCGGTTGCGGCTGGACTGCGCGCCGGCGGTGTAGACCGACAGGGCGAGCACCCCGATGCCCAGTACCCAGGCGAACACCGTGCCGATCACGACGTCGTCGGTGCGTCCACGGTCGCCGAGCAGCCCCAGCACGACGCCGATGCCGACCGTGGCCGCCATCAGCCCGATGCGCGCGTCGACCCCGAACGCCAGTGCCACCAGCGCGCCGGTGAAGGCGACGTGGCTCAGCGCATCGCCGGCGAAGATCTGGCTGCGCAGAACCATGAAGTACCCCACCACCCCGGCGAGGGCAGCAATGGGAACCCCGGCGATCAATGCGTGCTGCATGAACGGTTCGGTCAGCAGGGTGCTCATCGGGCAGCCACCAGCTTCCGTCCCAAAGCCACTGTCAGGTACACGACGAACGCGATGGTCGTGAGGAAGAACCCGATGGGGTAGTCGACGAAGTAGGCGATGAACAGCGCCAGCCAGGTGACGCCCACACCCAGTGCCACGGTCAGTCCGATGCTGAGCAGCGGCCGGGCCGTGAGCAGCTGTGCGGTTGCTGCTGGAACCACGAGTAGCGCGAAGACCAGCAGCGTTCCGGTGATCTGGCTGGCCTCGGCCGCCGCTACCCCGAGCAGCACGAGGAACCCGGCCGACAGGAGCCGCACAGGCACGCCCTGCGCTGCGGCCACGGCGGGGTCGACGGAGGCGAACAGCAGTGGCCGGGCTATCACGGCCAGCACCACCAGTGTGGCGACGCTGACCAGGAGAAGAATGAGCACCTGCTCGGAGGTGATGCCCAGGAAGGTGCCGAACAACAGTGCGTTGACGCTGCTGAGGAACCCGCCGTACAGGCTGAGGAACAAGAACCCGCAGGCCAGCGCAAAGGCCTGGATGGTGCCGGTGACTTCCGACTCCTCGCGGTAGCCACCGCTGTGATGACTGGGTACGACGGCGATGAGCAGCGCAGCGACCACCGCGAAGGTGAACAACCCGTAGGTGGCGCTCACTCCGATGAGTACCGCACCGGCGGCGCCGGGAAAGCCCACCACTGCCAGGGTGTGCCCGACGAAGCTCTGCTTGCGGATCACCATGAACCAGCCGACCAGTCCGGTGAGCACCGCGACGATGGTTCCCGCCCGAAAGGCGTTGACCATGAATGGGAACTCCAGAACCTGGCGCACGTCGGTGACCAGGTTCCAGGTCAGCTGCGGGTCCATCAGTGCTGGTGGCGGTTGCTGTGATGGTGCGGTGGCTCCGGCTCGCCGACCACCACGAGGCGTCCGTCCGAGGTGTGCAGCACCTCGATGGGAGTGCCGTAGAGGCGGCTGAGGGTCACGCTGGTGATCACCTCGAGCGCACTGCCAGCGGCCGCACCCTGCCGCGCCAGATAGATCACCTGGTCGAGGTAACTCAGGATCGGGTTGACGTCGTGCGCCACCATCACCACCGCCACGTCGTCGGCATGGCAGACCCGGGAGATCAACGCGGCGACGGATGCCTGGTTGGGCAGGTCCAGGCTGTCCAGGGGCTCATCGAGCAGCAGTAGGCGCGGGCGGGAGACCAGGGCCTGTGCGATCAGCAGCCGTTGTTGCTCTCCGCCGGAGAGCTGGCCGACCGGCCGGTGCGCGTAGGCCGTCGCGTCGACCAGCTCGACTACCTCGCGTACGCGTTCCTCGGCGGCGCGAGCACGGGCGCTGAAGTTCCGACGCCAGGGCAGCGGGAACCCCCACCGGCTGCCCTCCAGGCCGAGCCGGACGATGTCGAGGCCGCGGATCCGCAAGCCGGGATCAAAGCTGCGGCGTTGTGGCAGGTAACCGATCTGCTCGTTGGCCGAGGGCGGTACCTTGCCCAGCACCCGTAGCTGGCCTGCCGCCAGTGGCAGCTGCCCGAGGATCGCCCTGACCAGTGTGGACTTGCCGACGCCGTTGGGACCCAGCACGGCGACGAACTCCCCGGCCTGCACGGTCACGTCCAGCCCGCTCCACAGCATGGCGTCGCCCCTGCGCATGGCGACGTCATGTAGCTCCAGCGCGGGGGTCACTTGCCCGTGGCCTTTGCCAGTGCGTCGCGCAGTGCGACGAGCTGGGTGGTCTGCCACTGCTGCCAGCTCTGCGCGCCTGCGGGCAGCGTCTCGGTGATGGCCGACACCGGGATCCCCTCGGCCTCGGCCGCCGTCACCTGCGCTTGGATGTCTGGCGTCGCGTTCTGGGCGTTGTAGAGGTAGACCTTCATCGCCCTGCTGCTGATCTGCTCATCGATCCTCTTCTTGTCGGCGGCGGTGGCATCAGCGCCCTGGCTGATCGCCGTGAGGAAGCTCGGCGGGGTGATCAGGTCGAGTCCTAGCGCGGGGGCCAGCATCGCGAAGATGCTTTCCGAGGCGCCGACCGCGGTGCCCGCGTACCGGGTCCGGATGTCGGCGATGACGCTCCTGTAGGCGGCGAGGGCGGTGGTCTGGAAGGCCACGTTCTGCTGGTCGAAGTAGTCGGCGTCGGCGGGGTCGAGTTCTTTGTAGTCGGCGGTGAGCTGATCCACCACTCGGGCGACGTCGGCGGGGTTGTACCAGCGGTGTGGGTTGGCGTCAGCGGGCAGGGCGAGCAGATTCCCCACGTCGAGCAGCGTGCGGGCTGGGTTGGGGTTGGCGGCGGTGAGCTTGCTGGCCCACGTGTCGTAGCCGAGGCCGTTGACCAGGACCAGGTTGGCCGAGGCCAGGGCACGTCCGTCCGCGGCGGTGGCCTCGTAGTCGTGCGGATCGGCGTTGGGTGAGTTGATGATGTTGGTGACCCGCACCTGCTTTCCGCCCAGATCGGCGGCGATACTTCCCCAGAAGTTTTCTGCCGCGACCACGTCGAGGACCCTCGATATCGACGGGTCAGCAGGGGTGGTGCTTGAGGACCCGGTGCTGCACCCGGCCAGCGCGAGCACGCCACAGACCACGAAGGCGCAGACGGCTCGACACTTCAGACGCACGGACACTCCTCGGGCGGTGCTTATTGGTATTGATAACGATACCCGATAAGGATGGAGTGCGTCGAGCCTGGACGGGCGGCCGCCGGGTCGGGTTCCCCAGTTGCCGACGCAGACTGCGGTGCGTGCCGACCCCCGTCTACAGTCCCAGAGCATGGACAAGGTCGTCGCCTCCGCAGCAGAAGCAGTCGCTGATATTGCCGACGGGTCGTCGTTGGCCGTGGGCGGTTTCGGACTGTGCGGGGTTCCCGAAGCACTCATCGAGGCACTCCTTGCGCAGGGCGCGACCGACCTGGAGACCGTGAGCAACAACTGCGGGGTGGACGGCTTCGGGCTGGGCACCTTGCTCGCGGAGCATCGGATCCGCCGCACCATCGGTTCCTACGTCGGAGAGAACAAGGAGTTCGCTCGCCAGTTCCTCGAGGGCGAGATCGAGGTGGAGCTGACGCCGCAGGGCTCGCTCGCGGAGCGCATGCGTGCCGGCGGGGCGGGCATTCCCGCCTTCTTCACCCCGGCTGGCGTCGGCACCCAGGTCGCTGACGGCGGACTGCCGTGGCGCTACGACGGCCGCGGGGGTATCGCCGTGGCGTCCCCCAAGAAGGAAACGCGGGAGTTCGACGGTCGGACCTACGTGTTGGAGCAGGCGATCCGGACCGACTTCGCCCTCGTTCACGCCTGGAAGGGTGACCGCCACGGAAACCTGGTCTACCGCTACTCGGCCGGGAACTTCAACCCGGTGTGCGCAGGCGCCGGGCGCATCACCATCGCCGAGGTGGAACACCTGGTGGAGCCCGGCGAGATCGACCCGGCGCAGGTGCACACGCCCGGCATCATGGTGTCGCGGGTGGTCCACGTGCCCGACGCGCCCAAGCGGATCGAGAAGAGGACGGTGCGCTCATGACCCTCGACCGCAATCAGCTGGCCGCGCGAGTTGCCGCGGAGCTGCACGACGGGGAGTACGTCAACCTCGGGATCGGGATGCCGACCCTGGTGCCGGGTTTCATCCCCGACGGGGTGACGGTGGTGCTGCACTCGGAGAACGGGGTGCTCGGCGTCGGGCCCTATCCGACGGAGGCCGAGCTGGACGGCGACCTGATCAACGCAGGGAAGGAGACCATCACGGTCCGGCCCGGGGCCTCCTTCTTCGACTCCAGCGCCTCCTTCGGGATGATCCGTGGTGGCCACGTGGACGTCGCAGTGCTCGGGGGCATGCAGGTCAGCGCCAGTGGCGACCTGGCGAACTGGATGGTGCCGGGCAAGATGATCAAGGGCATGGGCGGGGCGATGGACCTCGTGCACGGAGCCCGTCGCGTGCTGGTCATGATGGAGCACCTCGCGCGCGACGGTTCGCCCAAGATCGTGCAGGAGTGCTCTCTGCCGTTGACCGGCGTCGGCTGTGTGAACCGCATCATCACTGATCTCGCGGTGATCGACGTGACTGCGGATGGCCTGGTGCTGGTGGAGTGCGCGCCCGGGGTCACCGAGGACGAGGTTCGGGCCGCCACCGGTGCCCGACTCGCCTGAGCGTGCCAACGTCGGTACACAACTGGAGGTCTCATGCCTGATGCCGTGATCTGCGAACCGCTGCGCACACCCGTCGGCCGCTTCGGCGGCGTGTTCCGCGACGTGACCGTGCAGGCCCTCGCCGCCACCGTCATCCGCGAGCTCGTCGCGCGCGCCGGCCTCAGCTCGGCCGACATCGACGACGTCATCCTCGGCCAGGCCTATCCCAGCGGGGAGGCGCCGGCCCTCGGCCGTGTCGCTGCCCTGGACGCCGGTCTGGACGTCGAAGTCCCAGGCATGCAGCTGGACCGTCGCTGCGGCTCCGGCCTGCAGTCGGTGATCCAGGCCTGCATGCAGGTGCAGACCGGTGCCAGTGACCTGGTGCTGGCCGGCGGTGCCGAGAGCATGAGCCAGGCCGAGTTCTATGCCACCGGGATGCGCTGGGGCGTCAAGGCGGACAGCGTCGCTCTCGCTGACCGGCTCGCACGTGGCCGGGTGACCGCGGGTGGCGACAATTTTCCGGTGCCCGGCGGCATGATCGAGACGGCGGAGAATCTGCGCGCCGAGCACGGAATCAGCCGCGCCGACCAGGACGCGCTGGCGGTGCAGTCCCATCACCGGGCGGTGGCCGCACAGACGAGTGGGCGCTTCGCGGAGGAGATCGTTCCCGTCAGCGTTGCGCAGCGCCGAGGCGAGCCGCTGACGGTGGACACCGACGAGCACCCACGTGCGGACACCAGCATGGAAAGCCTGGCCAAGCTGCGCCCGATCCGGCTGAAGGCTGATCCCGACGCCACGGTGACTGCAGGCAACGCGAGTGGGCAGAACGACGGCGCGGCCGCGTGCATCGTGACGACCGCGGAACGGGCGCAAGCCCTCGGGCTGAGGCCGCTGGCGCGCATGGTCAGCTGGGCGGTGGCCGGGGTACCGCCCCGGACCATGGGCATCGGACCGGTGCCGGCATCGGAGAAGGCGCTGGGTCGGATTGGGCTGACGTTGGCGGACATGGGCGTGGTGGAGCTGAACGAGGCATTTGCTGCGCAGGCCCTGGCCGTCATCGGCACCTGGGGTCTGGCCCCGGACGACGAGCGGCTCAACCCCAACGGCTCAGGTATCTCCCTGGGCCACCCGGTGGGCGCCACAGGCAGCCGCATCCTCGCCACGCTGCTGCGCGAGATGGACCGTCGTGAGGCGCGCTACGGCCTGGAGACCATGTGCATCGGCGGGGGGCAGGGCCTCGCTGCGGTGTTCGAGCGGCTCAGCAGCTAGCGAACCGCTCGTATTCGGTGGGTGCGGAACCAGGCAGAGCCCACCGTGAGGGCGACGCCGATCACGGCGTAACCGACGAGCACCCAGATCGGCTGCGCGGCACCGGTTACGCCGAAGTACGCGGTCAACCGAACAAGTGCAGCCCTGGCCGTGGAACATGCGGCCGACCCTCACACCGTCGACACGGCGATCGTGACGGAATCGGTCGCCGCGGTCTTGAATATGATGTGGCTATGACCAACACCCTCTGGAAATCTGTCACTGTCACGCGCATCGGCGCGGTAGCCCGGGTGACGCTCATCGGACCCGCCAAAAACAACGCGATGGGGCCCGACTTCTGGCGGGAGATGCCACTGGTGTTCGGCGGGCTCGACGCTGACCCGGGTGTGCGCGCGGTGGTGGTCACCGGTTCGGGCCGCAACTTCTCCTACGGCTTGGACCTGGCTGCGATGAGCGGGATCTCCGGCCCGTTGATGGACGGCGCGAACAACCTCGCCGCGCCGCGCACCGTTCTGCACGACCACATCAAGCAGATGCAGAAGGCGCTGAACGCGGTTGCTGACTGCCGCAAGCCGGTTGTCGCCGCCATCCAGGGACGTTGCATCGGTGGGGGAGTGGACCTCATCGCCGCCTGCGACGTCCGCTACGCCAGCGCCGATGCGTCCTTCAGTATCCGCGAGGTGAAGGTGGCCATCGTCGCCGACATGGGCAGCCTGCAACGCCTTCCGGCCATCATCGGCGACGGTCATCTGCGCGAGCTGGCGCTGACCGGTCGTGATATCGACGCGGCCCGGGCGGAGCGCATCGGCCTGGTCAACGATGTCCTGCCCGACGCCGAAGGTGCGCTCGCCGCAGCGCACGCGACGGCGCAGGAGATTGCCGACAACCCACCACTGGTGGTGCACGGAGTGAAGGACGTCCTCGACCAGGAGCGCTCCGCGCGAGTGCATGCGGGGTTGCGCTACGTCGCCGCGTGGAACGCCGCATTCCTCGCCTCGGAAGACCTCAGCGAGGCGATGACCGCTGTCTTCGCCCAGCGCAGCCCGGAGTTCAAGGGCCGCTGAATCTCGCTGGGTACCGTGTTCAGGCCATCGCCCAGTCGGCCCTCGCCAATGCCGCTCAGCACGCGGACGCCACCCGCGTCGGGTTGACCCTGAGCTACATGGATACCGAGGTCGCGCTCGACGTCGTCGACGACGGTGCCGGGTTCGACCCCGACTCCGTCGTCCCGGCCGGCGAGGCGCCGGACAACCGGGGATTCGGCCTCGCCGCCATGCGTGCCCGGGCGCGCGCGCTGCAGGGCACCCTGGCTGTGGAGTCCTCCGTCGGCGCTCGCTCCGGCGGTCGCGCTGCGCCTGATGGACCGGATGCGCTCCCCGGACGCCGCACTGAGCCGCCGGGAGATCGAGGTGCTGCAGCTGGTCGCCGACGGGATGTCCAACCTGCAGATCAGTCAGCAGCTGTTCTTGAGCCAGGCCACCGTCAAATCGCACCTGGCGCACGTCTACACCAAGCTTGCCGTCGACTCACGAACGTCCGCTGTTGCCGCTGCCACCGCCCGGGGCCTCATCCGACGCTGAGGACTCGCATGACCGCAGACGACCAGAACCCCACTGGCGGACCTCCTCACACGAGCAGGAACCCGCTTGCATGAGAGCGAAAGCGAGGTGCATGCTTGCGGACAACAACTAGTTGCATGCC
Source organism: Mycobacteriaceae bacterium (assembly GCA_017882745.1). Lineage (GTDB taxonomy): Bacteria > Actinomycetota > Actinomycetes > Mycobacteriales > Mycobacteriaceae > X156. Next base: position 7,577 of record JADGOX010000072.1, read on the forward strand.
GCAATCAAAAGGGTAGGTAAAGACATTGGTCACCACAGATGCTGATCCGGGAATCGAGGTCGGGGCGGAGGAGCTGGGCGTCGAGTTCGGGCGGCTGATGCGCCTCATGGATCGCACCAACACGCACTCCGTCACCCGACGCCGCGACGGCTTGGACAAAGCGGCATTCGTCGCCCTGTTCAAGCTGGTCGAAGACGGTCCGCAGCGCTCCAGCTGCCTGGCCGAGTCCACGCTCAACGAACCATCGACGGTGAGCAGGCACGTCGCCCATCTGGTGGAGCTCGGCCTGGTCGAGCGCACCGCCGATCCGGACGACGGCCGCGCGACCCTGCTCGCAGCCACCGAGCGGGGACGCCAGACCGCAGCCAACATCCTGCATCGGCGGAACCAGAACATCAGCATGTTGCTCGCCGACTGGCCGATTGAGGATCGCCGCCAGTTCACCCGCCTGCTGGCCCGGTTCACCACCGATTTCGAGCGCCACCGTCCGCAGTTCCTGGCCATGGCCGACGCCATTGCGGCACCCGAAGGAGACTCATGAGTACCACCCAGGCCTCACCGGGGTCAGCAGCGTCCGCACCCGGCGAGTTGGCCCCGATGTTCACCCACAAGCAGATCCTTTCCATCCTCGCCGGCCTGATGATGGGCATGTTCCTGGCCGCACTCGACCAGACCATCGTCTCGACCTCGATCCGAACCATCGCTGACGACCTGCACGGCTTTTCGGTGCAGGCCTGGGTGACCACGGCCTACCTGATCACCTCGACCATCGCGACTCCGCTGTACGGGAAGTTGTCCGACCTGTACGGACGCAAGCCGTACTTCATGGCAGCGATCTCGATCTTCGTGGTCGGATCGATGCTCTGCGGGCTGGCCACCTCGATGTACCAGCTGGCGGCATTCCGTGCGTTCCAAGGTCTGGGTGCCGGTGGCCTGATGTCGATGGCGCTGACCATCCTCGGTGACATCGTGCCGCCCCGTGAGCGGTCCAAGTACCAGGGGTACTTCCTCGCGGTCTTCGGCACGTCCAGCGTGCTGGGGCCGGTGCTCGGAGGTCTCCTGGCCGGACAGAGCTCGATCCTCGGCGTTACCGGCTGGCGCTGGGTCTTCTACATCAACGTGCCGCTCGGCATCATGGCGCTCGTCGTCGTCTGGCGCGTGCTCAACCTTCCGGTCCACCGCCGTGATGCGAAGGTGGACTGGTGGGGTGCCGTCCTGCTGGCCGTCGCTCTCGTGCCCCTGCTCATCGTTGCCGAACAGGGTCGGACGTGGGGCTGGAGCTCCGGAACCGCGCTGCTCTGCTTCGCCGTCGGCCTGGCTGGCATCGCTGCCTTCATCGCGGCCGAGCTGAGGATGGGCGACGATGCGTTGATCCCCATGAGGTTCTTCCGTAACAGCATCTTCTCGGTCGGCGTGGTCGTCAGCGTCGTTGCCGGTGCGGCGATGTTCGGTGGCATCTCGCTACTGCCGCTGTACCTGCAGGTGGCCAAGGGGTCCTCGCCGACCCTGGCGGGCTATCAGATCCTGCCGATGGTGCTGGGCATGATGTCCGCCTCGATCCTCTCGGGTCAGCTGATCGCCCGCACCGGTCGGTACAAGGTCTACCCCATCATCGGCACCGGATTGATCACTGTCGGCATGGTGCTGTTCAGCTTCGTCCACGCCGACACCCCGTTGTGGCAGAGCATGCTCATCATGCTCATGTTCGGGCTTGGCCTGGGCAACATGATGCAGCCGCTGACCCTGGCCATCCAGAACGCGATGCCCCCCAAGGACATGGGTGTCTCCACGGCGGCGGCCACGTTCTTCCGACAGATCGGCGCCACGCTCGGTGTCGCGGTGTTCCTGTCGCTGCTGTTCTCCGAGCTGACCCCGAAGATCGCGGACTCGCTGCGTACCGCAGCGGGACAGCCGCAGTTTCAGCAGGCTCTGAAGACGGCGGCCACCGGGAGCGATCCCGTGCAGGCCGGCTTTGCGCAAGGCATCCTCAAGCAGGACCCATCGGTCGCCGGCAGTGCGCTGACCGACACGGCGTTCATTCAGAAGCTGGATCCGATCTTGGCGGCGCCGTTCAAGATGGGCTTCTCCAACGCAATGGACGTCGTGTTCGTCTGCGTGGCCGCAGTGATGTTCGTCGGCTTCATCATGGTGTGGTTCTTCAAGGAGATTCCACTGCGTGGGCAGTCCGGGCTGGCTGCCCAGCAGGCCGATCGTGACGCGGCGGCGGCGGCCTCTCAGCAGGCTGCGCTTTCGGCGGCGGACGCGCCGTTCGTGGAAGATGTCGCCGCCGGTGGCGAGCACACAGGGCCGCCCGAGAGCTGAGCCCACCCAGAACGAGCGAATGCGGCTTTCGCCACAATGATCTTGTGCGGAAGCCGCATTCGCGGTGGTCAGGGGCTCGTGCTCAGTGTCCGGGAGTGTCCTTGGCGCGCTGGAAGGATCGCTCGATCTCCTTGACCGCCTCCGCCTTGCCCACCCAGTCGGCACCTTCGACGCTCTTGCCCGGTTCAAGGTCCTTGTAGACCTCGAAGAAGTGCTTGATCTCCAGACGGTAGAACTCCGACACGTCGTCGATGTCCTGCATGTAGGTGAACCGCGGGTCGGTGCTGGGCACGCAGAGCACCTTGTCGTCGCCACCAGCCTCGTCGGTCATCCGGAACATCGCCACTGCGCGGCAGAGGATCAGGCAACCGGGGAACGTGGGCTCCGGAAGCAGGACGAGGGCGTCCAGCGGGTCGCCGTCCTGTCCGAGTGTGTTGTCGATGAACCCGTAGTCGGCGGGGTACTGGGTGGCGGTGAACAGCGTCCGGTCCAGACGGATGCGCCCAGACTCGTGGTCCATCTCGTACTTGTTGCGCTGACCCTTGGGGATCTCAATGGTGACGTCGAATTGCACGCGCCCTCGCTTAGTCGGTGGTTGGGTGAGCCGAGCTGTCTCGACGCTAGTCTGGACTACCGGGGTTGCAGAACGGTGAACCAGGTAG
>JADGOX010000006.1 GCA_017882745.1 Mycobacteriaceae bacterium
ATATCGGGAAGGCACCTGACCGTTTGTGCGCGGGTGCCGGCCGGGCGCGGCCTACGCAGGAGCGGACGCGCACGTTCAAGACCATGACCGGATCGCTGCGGGCGGTGCGGCACTGGTTGCTGGACAACGGCGTCACCATCTCGATGCCGCTGCTGCGGGGCGGCCGATTGAGATCAAACTACGACGACCCACCCGGACGCCGTGGCCGGGCGTCGGTGCATCACGGACCGTGCCATTGCCGCCGCGGACGGATGGACCTGACGGCGTCCGCTGTCAAGGTGCGCGGGCAGTCTCGATGTCGCGACGAAATGGCAGGTGCTCCATTGCGGAATGGCGCGCGGCCTTGTCAACACACGGCTCGTAATTGTTCAGTGGTCGGCACCGTCGCGGGTGGAAGGGTCGTCAGTAGCAATTCCTTCGCGGCACCGCGTCCAGTCCTCGACGCAGCCGTGTAATTGAGCGAGACGACTCGTTTGGAGATGCGCCACGTCTTCACGCCGTTGAGCCGGCGACTCTCTGGTGTCGGGTTCATGGCACTCGAGGAGTACAGAGCATCCTCGTTCAGCAGTCGGTCGTCGTAGTCGTATGACAAGATCCAGCGGTACTGCATCTCGCGGCGCAGGTAGTCCGCAAGCTTGTAGTGCCGTAGTCCTGCGTTCCAGTCGAGATCCCTCGCGTCGACCGCCTCGACGTCGATAGGTCGGCGGTACAACTTTCCCGATTTCGACAGGTACGGGGGGTCCAGGTAGGCAACAAGGCGGTCTGGGAGCAGTGTCTTGTAGTGGGAGGCGACGCCGTGGAGCGTGTCCTTCCAGTCGGAGCACCAGACGTCGGCCAGTCGCCCGGTGCTGTACAGGTGGCCGACGTATTCGAGGCGCTCGACGATGCCGTCGAGGGTGAATCGGCATCCTATGCCGTATGCCGAACTCTGGGCGCGCCCTCCGATCGGGCCAGCCCTGCCGTTTAGGATGCCGGAGAAAGTCGTCCGGTTGAGGAAGAGGCATTTGGTGGCGAGCTCCAGATCTTTCAGATGCCGCTTGGTGCCTGCGTCTGGATGCCACCCGCGCCAGTAGTCCCAGCGGGCAAGTGCCTTCTTGTCGCCCTTCGCGACGTGCTGCTGGTGCTCGTCGGAGATGCGATCTATGAGTTCCTGTGTGCGCGACGCCGCAACCTGCCAGAAGGCGGCGACCATCGGATCGGCGTCTGCGAGGAGCGCTCGCTGCACACTCCCGTCGCCGATCAGGCGCAGCGTCGTCGAGGCGCCACCGGCGAAGGGCTCGACCAGCAGATCAACCTGGCGGACCTGCCGAGACCGCTGTGCTGCGGTGATGAGCCCGCTGATGATGTTCGAGAGGCCGCCCTTCGCTCCCGGGTAGCGCAGGGGGCTTTGGTAGCGCCCGTGTGCAAGGGTATGGTCGACGTCCGCGACTTCGTAGCTGATCCTGCGCGGCAACGGTCCGATCGCGAGCAGAGTCGCCGTGGGCGTGTGCTCGAGAGCAGCTACGGCCGCTGTCATGGTGCTGCCGCTATCGGCCTGGCGGGCGTCCCGACGGCGTCAAGGCCAAGCCGCCGCGTGGCCACGAGCCGTAGGACGTCCGTGCCGACGCCGATGGGGAACGCGGCCTTTCCGTGCGCGGCTGCCCAGGGATGATGCCGTCGACATACATGGACGATCCGGTTCGATCGATGACGTCCAGAATCGCCCGGAGTGTCGGGTAGTCATCTGGGTCGGGCTGACCGCCCTGGGAGTCGTACGGAGCGCCCGCTGGCGGCATGACGGTCGGAACGATCACCCGACCGTCGCGCGAGCGGTAGATGAACTTCCGACCCCAGTACGTCTCCTTGCCGTAAGCCAGGGCGTTGCCGGCATTGGTGACTCGTGCGATGACGTCCGCGTCGCAGACGAGTAGGTCGCCGGGGATCAGCACTTCGTGGCGAGCCAGCTGTCGGGCGAAGTCGACCATGGTGCCGGTCTTCTCGATGCCGCAGAGGTACGGACCGTCGCCTGGGGTGCTTGCGCCCATCGCCTGGAAGTACTCGAGGGCTCGCCCGCGCAGCTTGGCGGGCGGGCCGTACATCGCGAGTGGGCCGTCGACGATGAACAACGTCGTGGGGAGAAGCTCCTTGCGTGACTGCTCCCAGAGCAGGGTGGCCAGGCCGACGAGGACCAGTAGCTCCACAACGGACATGAGTCGGCCAAGTGCTGACTCGTTGCGCGTTTCATCGCCAACTTCCTCGTGGATGCGCAGCACGTCAGTTGGGAACAGGGGGAGTCCGCACGCGTCGCACTCGACGCCTGCCGCGGGAACGGGCACGTCCCTGTTGCAGTCCTCGGTCGGACAGTTGACCCGGACGGTCGTCGCAGGTGTTCCCGGCGTTCCGTGGAGCAGGAACAGCAGTCCGAGTAGCGTCTGGTTGAGTCGGTTGACCTCGATCTTCTTCGTGCGGAAGCGCTTCACGCTCGGTGAGTATTCCGGCCTCACGTTCTTGCAGCGTGAACCCGCGATCGTCCCGGTCCAGCTTCCACTCCACCTCATCATTCTGACCGGAAAATCCAACTGAACGAGGGCAGCGCGAGGTGACCCGGTGTGTTCTTGGCCGGGTCAGGTTCGATTGGTGTTTGGTTAGGCCGCGGCGGTGAGAGTGACGGTGTAGCCGAGCGCTTC
>JADGOX010000334.1 GCA_017882745.1 Mycobacteriaceae bacterium
ACCAAGCACTTGCTAGGTTGTGCGAATGAAGAGCACCTGTGCCGTCGTCACCGGCGCGACCGGCGGGTTGGGATCGGCCATCGCCCGCCAGCTCGCCGCCGAGGGCCACGCCCTCGCCCTGACTTACCGCAACAACTCGACCGTCGCCGAGCGCCTGGTCGAGGAGATCACCGCCGCCGGCGGAAAGGCGCTGGTTCGATCGCTGGAGCTCAGCGATGTCGAAGCGTGCACCGACTTCGTCCAGCAGGTGAGCACCCAGTTCGGAGGCGTCGACATCCTCGTGCACGCCGCCGGGCCGCACATCCCGATGGTGCACCTCTCGAGCGTCGAACCCGCGACCTATGCCGAGCACCTGCGCGACGAGGCCCTCGCGTTCTTCACCATCACCCGCGCCTGCCTCGCTGCGCTCCGGCAGACGCAGGGCAGCGTCGTTGCGGTGACGACGGCGGCGACCGCGCGCTACCCCGTGCGGGACGGCCTGTCTGCAGCAACCAAGGGCGCCGTCGAACAACTGGTGCGTGCGTTCGCAGCAGAGGAGGGCCGCTTCGGGGTTCGGTTCAACTCCGTCGGCCCCGGCATGCTCACCGACGGCATGGCGGCGCGGCTGATCAACAGCGGGGAGCTCGATGAGCGTGCCCTGGAGATCACCCGCGGCAACATCCCCTTGCGCCGCTTCGGTTCGGCCACGGACGTCGCTGAGGCGGTGGGCTTCCTTGCCAGCAAGCGAGCCGGGTTCATCACCGGTCAGAAGCTCGACGTGGACGGCGGATACACCGTCTGAGCCGTCACGGTCGAGCTTCCCTGGGAAGTCCGAGCACCCGCTCGGAGATGATGTTGCGCTGGATCTCGTTGGAGCCGCCGTAAATCGTGTCCGCCCGGGTAAAGAGAAACAGACGCTGCCACTCGTCGAGCTCGAGGTGCTCCGGGTCGGAGATGTCGTTCGGCGCACCTTCGGACGTGGTGTCCGGTCCGATCAACGACGCCGCGCCCTGCACCTCCATCGCCAGCTCGCCCAAAGAGCGGTGCCAGTTGGCCCACAGCAGCTTCGCTGCCGAAGCCTCACCACCACTGCCTCCCGTGTCCACGGTCGCCAGCGTCCGCACCGCGTGAGCTCGCATCACCCGCAGCTCGAGCCAGGATCGGGTGATGCGTTCGCGGATCACCGGGTTCCGGTCGGCCCCGTTGGCCTTCGCGATCTCAATGACCCCTTCGAGCTGGCGTGTGAAGCCCACCTGCTGCCCCAGCGTGGACACCCCGCGCTCGAACTGCAGGAGTCCCATGGCGACTTTCCAGCCCTCGCCAGGCTGTCCCACAACCAGTTCGGCCTCGGTCACCGCGTCGTCGAAGAACACCTCGTTGAACTCCGACGTTCCGGTGAGCTGCTGGATCGGACGGACGGTGACGCCGGGCTGGTCGAGGGGTACCAGCAGGAAGCTGAGCCCGTGGTGACGTTTGGAGCCGGGCTCGGTGCGGCAGATGACGAACGCCCACTGCGCGACGTGGGCCAGCGAGGTCCACACCTTCTGGCCGTTGATGATCCACTTGCCGTCCTCGAGGCGGGCAGTGGTCGACACGTTCGCCAGGTCGGATCCCGCTCCCGGCTCGGAGTACCCCTGAGCCCACAGCTCGGTCACCGACTTGATCCCCGGGAGGAAGCGCCGCTTCTGCTCCTCGGTGCCGAATGCGATCAACGTGGGGCCGAGCAACTCCTCGCCGACGTGACTGACCCTGGCCGGGGCACCGGACTTCGCGTACTCCTGGTGGAACAGGACCTGTTGGGCGAGGGTGGCTTCGCGGCCACCGTGCTCGCAGGGCCAACCGAGGCAGGTCCACCCGGCGCCCGCCAGATGACGGTCCCAGGCGAGGCGCTCGTCGAAGAACTCATGCTCGCTGCCCGGCCCGCCCTTGCCCTTGAGGGCAGCGAACCGGCCGCTGAGGTTGGCTTCGAGCCACTGCCGGACGTCGTCCGCGAAGGCTTGGTCCACCGAGGTCGCATCGGTCGTCACAGCGTCCATCCTGCTACGGTAACCCACCAAGCACTTGCTAGGTAACGGAGGAATAGTGGCCACCGACACAGCTCTTGCCGAGGTCCAGACCTCGCCTGCCGCATTGCGTCGGGCGGGCGGCAAGTGGGGTGACCGGGAAGCCGTCGCTGACGTCCAGTCCGGCCAGAACACCCGCTTGACCTGGGCGCAACTGCTGGAACAAGTCCGCTCCTTTGCCGCCGCTCTCATCGTGCAGGGTGTCGAGCCGGGTGACCGGGTTGCGATCTGGGCCCCGAACACCCGGCACTGGATTGTCGCTGCGCTGGGGATCCACTACGCCGGGGCGATCCTGATTCCGGTCAACACCCGGTATACCGGCGCCGAGGCCCTTGATCTGGTGCAGCGCTCACACGCCACCGCCCTGGTCGTCGCCGGAGCCTTCCTCAAGTCCGAGCGCCTGGCCGATCTGAGCGCAGCCGCCGATGGAGACCTCGCAGGAAACACCGAGCTGCACACCATCGTGCGCATCCCCCTCGACGGGGGCGACTCCGCCGACCAGACAGCCGTGGACTGGGACGACTTTCTCGCCCTGGCCACCGCGGACCTTCGCCGCCAGGCCGATGCTCGCGCCGATGCCCTCACCGGGGATGACATCGCCGACATCCTCTTCACCTCCGGCACGACCGGCCGCAGCAAGGGCGTGTTGGCCACCCACGAACAGGGACTTGCCGTCGGCCGCATCTGGGGCGCAACCGGCAACATGTCCGAGTCCGACCGCTACCTGATTCTCAGCCCCTTCTTCCACAGCTACGGGTACAAGGCCGGCATCTTCGCCTGCCTGGTCCACGGGGCGGCGATGATTCCCCTCGCGGTGTACTCCCCCGCCGCAGCGATGCAGCTCATCCAGGACGAGAAAGCATCCGTCTGCCCTGGCGCGCCCACCATCTTCCAGACCATCCTCGACGACCCCCGGCGCAGTGAGTTCGACCTGAGCAGCTTGCGGTTCGCCACCACCGGGGCCGCCATCGTTCCCGTGGTACTCATGGAGCGCATGCAGGCTGAGCTGGGATTCGACATCGTCGTCACCGCCTACGGATTGACCGAGACGAGCGGGTTCGTCAGCACGTGCGTGGCCGGCGACGACGACGTCACGGTCGCGACCACCTGCGGTCGCGTCATCGAGGGGATGGAAATGACGCTGTCCGAGCAGGGCGAGATCCTGGTGCGGGGCCACCTGGTGATGAAGGGCTATCTCGACGACCCCGAGTCCACCGCCAAGACCATCGATCCCGACGGCTGGCTGCACACCGGGGACATCGGCGAGATCGACGATCGCGGGTACCTGAAGATTACCGACCGGCTCAAGGACATGTACATCAACGGCGGCTTCAACGTCTACCCCGCGGAGGTCGAGCAGGCCCTTGCTCGCTTGGAAGGCGTCGTCGAGTCCGCGGTTATCGGAGTGCCTGACGAACGAATGGGCGAGGTGGGCCGGGCATTCGTCCTGCGACGACCCGGCTCCGAGTTGAACGAGGATCAGGTCCTCACCTACTGCAGGGAAAAACTGGCGAAATTCAAGGCACCGCTGTCGGTCGTCTTCGTCGACGAGTTCCCCAGAAACGCAGCCGGAAAGATACTCAAGAGAGAACTGCGGCAACACTGAAGCCTGGGGGCTTCCCTGCCTACCCCTGTACGATACCAACCAAGCACTTGCTAGGTAATGGAACGGACGGACATGACGCAAGCTTCTATCCCCGCCCCGCTGAGCCCGGACGAACTCGGCCCGGAAACGCAACCGGTGGCCTATGAGGCCAGCGACGGCGTCGCCTACGTGAGCCTGAACCGTCCCGAGTTCCGCAACGCCCAGAACTCGGTGATGACGTACTCGCTCGACGCCGCGTTCGTGAAGGCGGTCGAGGACGCCTCGGTCAAGGTCATCGTCTTGCGGGCCAAGGGCAAGCACTTCTCGGCCGGACACGACATCGGCACCCCAGAGCGCGACTTCCACGTCCGCTACGAGAACAAGGCCTCGCTGCACTGGGACCACGTCGACCGCACCGGCGGCGACCAACGCCTGGCCCGCGAGCTCGAGGTCTACATGGGGATGTGCAGGCGCTGGCGGGAGATCCCCAAGCCGGTCATCGCCCAGGTGCACGGCGCCTGCATCGCCGGCGGCCTGATGCTGGCCTGGATCTGCGACTTCATCGTGGCCTCCGATGACGCCTTCTTCTCCGATCCCGTGGTCCGGATGGGCATTCCCGGAGTTGAGTACTTCGCGCATGCCTTCGTCCTCGGCCCACGCCGGGCCAAAGAGATCCTCTACACCGGCGAGCGCTTCACAGCGTCCCAGGCCCAGGACTGGGGCATGGTCAACCACGTGGTGCCCCGCGAGGAGCTCGAGCAGAAGGTGGCCGACATCGCCGCGAAGATCTGCGAGATGCCGCAGCTCGGACTGTCGTTGACGAAGAAGGCTGTCAACATCTCCGAGGACCAGATGGGCTTGCGCAACGCCATGGACTCGGTGTTCGGCTGGCACCACTTCGCCCACTCCGCGAACGCCGAAGCCAGTGACGGCGACTCGCTGGGCGGAATGGATGCGCGGTCCATGCGCGACTCGGCAAGCAAGAAGAAGGAGTAAGTAGTGGACCTGCAGTTCGACGAGGCGACCACCGCCTTCCGTCACGAGGTGCGCAGCTGGCTGCAGGCCAACGTGCCCGCCGAGCCGCTGCCCTCAATGGACACCGCCGAGGGTTTCGAGTCGCACCGCGCCTGGGAGCGCCAGCTGTCCGACGCCAGGCTGGCCGTGGTCTCCTGGCCGCAGGAGTACGGCGGTCGCGATGCTTCACTCCTCGAATGGGTGATCTTCGAGGAGGAGTACTACCGCTCCGGCGCACCCGGCCGGGTCAGCCAGAACGGCATCTTCCTCTTGGCGCCCACCCTCTTTGAGCACGCCAAGAAAGAACAGCTGGACCGCATCATGCCGCGGATGTCGCGCTCGGAGGACATCTGGGCGCAGGCCTGGTCCGAGCCGGAGTCCGGTAGCGACCTGGCCAGCCTGCGGGCGAGCGCGAAGAAGGTTGACGGCGGCTGGCTGCTCAACGGCCAGAAGACCTGGAGCTCGCGCGCCAGCTTCGCCGACTGGGGCTTCGGGCTGTTCCGCAGTGACCCGGAAGCCGAGCGCCACAAGGGCATCACCTACTTCATGTTCGACCTTCGCTCCGAGGGCGTGACCGTGCGGCCGATCGCCCAGCTCGACGGTGAGCCCGGTTTCGCCGAGCTGTTCCTGGAAGACGTCTTCGTGCCCGACGACGAGAATGACCCGGCCGGCTCGGGCGTCATCGGCCAGGTGAACAACGGCTGGAAGGTGGCCATGAGCACGGCCGCCAACGAGCGCGGCCTCTCGCTCCGCTCCCCCGGCCGTTTCCTGGCCACCGTCGACCGACTACTGGCCCTGTGGAAGCAGCAAGATGGCCCGCCGAGCACTGCCTTGGCCGAGAAGGTCGCCGACGCCTGGATCGGCGCCCGCGCCTACCAGCTGTCCACCTTCGGCACCGTGACGCGCCTGGCCGACGGCGGCCAACTGGGCATGGAGTCCTCGATCAACAAGGTGTTCTGGTCGGAGTGGGACATCGCCACCCAGGAAACAGCCCTGGAACTGCAGGGTGCCGACGCCGAGCTGGCCGACAACTGGACGGACGGCTATCTCTTCTCCCTATCAGGTCCGATCTACGCCGGTACCAACGAGATCCAGAAAAACGTCATCGCCGAGCGGCTGCTCGGCCTACCGAGGGGCGACCGATGAGATTCGTCCTTGAGCCTGAGCACAAGGAGCTCGGCGCCAGCATCGACGCGATGCTGGCCAAGTCGGACCTGCCCGCAGTGGTGCGCGCCTGGAGCACCGGCGACACCGAGCCGGGCCGCAAGGTATGGACGCGCCTCGCCGAGACCGGCGTCAACGCCCTGGTCATCGAGGAGGACAAGGGCGGTGCCGGTGCCGGCGCCATCGAGATGGTCGTCGCCGTCGAGCAGCTCGGTCGGCACTGCGTGCCCGGCCCGGTCGCCGAGACTGTCGCCGCCGTCCCGAAGCTGCTCGCCGCCGCTGGCGCGGACGACTGGCTCGAGCGGCTGTCGGCGGGCACTCTGGCCACCTTGGCGTGGGCGCCGCACGTACCTTTCGCCGTCGACGCGAACGTCACCGAGCTGTCCTTGATCGTCGGCGAGGACGGCGGAGTGTCAATGGGTGAGCACGGCGCAGCGAGGCGCTCGGTCGACCAGGCCCGCGCGTTGTTCCCGCTGACCGTGGGCGAGTCGTTGGCCACTGGCGTGGATACGGCCGAAGCGTTCAACTACGGAGCCCTCGCGACTGCCGCGCAGCTCCACGGCCTGGGTCAGACGATGCTGGCGATCGGCACCGAGTACGCCAAGTCGCGCAAGCAGTTCGGCAGGGAGATCGGTCAGTTCCAGGCGATCAAGCATCACCTCGCCGGCGTGGCGATCGGTCTGGAGATGGCCCGTCCGCTGTTGCACGGCGCAGCCCTCGCACTCGACGGTGTGCTGGACGATGCCACTACCTCGGACTCGATCTCATGCGAGGTCTCGGCCGCCAAGGTCGCCTGCGGTGACGCCGCCTACCGCGCCGCCCGCACCTCGCTGCAGGTTCTCGGCGCGATCGGCTATACCCAGGAACACGACCTGTCGCTATACCTCACCAGGACGCGCGCGCTGCTGAGCGCCTGGGGAACCCCGGCAATGCATCGCGCCCGCGTGATCGCAGCCCTGACATGACAAGCCCGGTGGCAGACTCGCCCGGCATCGACACGGAGGAGCAGGCCGCGCTGCGCTCCTCAGTGCGCGATCTCCTCAAACGCCACTCCGACTCGGCAGCGGTACGCAAGGCAATGGAGACCGAGGCCCGGTACGACACTGCACTCTGGACGCGACTGTGCCAGGAGATCGGAGTGGCCGCGTTGGCCATTCCCGAGCGGTTCGAGGGTGTCGGCGCCAGCTTCATGGAATGCCATGTGGTTCAAGAGGAGCTGGGCCGGACACTCACCCCTTCGCCGATGCTCGGTTCGGCGGTGCTGGCAACCCAGGCGCTGCTGATCTCAGGGGACGCGGCGGCGTGCAGTCGACTGTTGCCCGGGATCGCCGATGGCGACTCCACGGTTGCCGTGTGCTGGGCCGGCACCGCCGGTTGGGATTCTCCAGGAGTTCATGTCCAGGATGGCGCGCTGAGCGGAACCGCCCACTATGTGCTCGACGGCGACCATGCCGATGCCCTCCTCGTCCTCGCCGTCGACGAGCACGTCGTGACGCTCTATGAGGTCCCCGTCGACGCCGAAGGCCTTACCCGCGCGGCACAGCCGAGCATGGACCCGACCCGCGGTCTGTCCACGGTCACCTTCGACGCTGTCTCGGGGACTGCACTTTCCACTCCGGAAGACCTGATGGAACGGCTCACGACGGCAGCCATCGTGGCTGTTTCGGCCGAGCAGGTCGGCGCAGCGCAGGCCGCACTGGACCTGACTGTCGCCTACACGAAGGACCGTAGGCAGTTCGGCCGACAGATCGGGTCCTTCCAGGCGCTCAAGCACCGGATGGCCGACATGTACGTCCTGGTTGAGACCGCCCGGTCGATCTCCTACGCAGCGGCCGGGGCCTACGCCAACAATGCCGCGGATGCCTTCGAGCTGGCGGCGACGGCGAAGGTCTACTGCTCCGAGGCGTTCAGCGCAGTTGCCGGCGAAACCATCCAGCTGCACGGCGGTATCGGCATCACCTGGGAGCATGACGCGCAGCTGTACTTCAAGCGGGCGCACGGCAGCTCCCAGCTCTTCGGTCAGCCCTCTGACCATCTCGTGCGCATGGCCGCGATGACTGGTCTCTGACTCACTCAACTACACCCTTGCGGCACAAGCAGGCCCGAGATTCCCGGCTTGCTCGGTGGTGTCACGGTCGGCCACTGCACACCGGTGTAGCCCGGTGCCCCTGGCTTGTTTGCCCCCGGTGTAGCCCCGGTCACCGGGTCCTCACCCGGCTCGGACAGCTGCGTCTGCCCCGGCAA
>JADGOX010000335.1 GCA_017882745.1 Mycobacteriaceae bacterium
CCACGCGAGGACGGCGCCCCCTGGCAGACACCCAAGAAGCTGGCCGAGTGGATGGACAAGCAGGAGGGCGGCTGGGTGGTCGGCGGCACGGCATGGACCTTCGCCCGCGAGGGGGTTCGCGCGCACGCCCTGGACCTCATGGTGGTGGACGAGGCCGGCCAGTTCAGCTTGCCCGATGCCCTGGTCACCGGCTCCGCCGCCACCCGCATCCTGCTCTTGGGCGATCCGCAGCAGCTGCCGCAGGTGAGCCAGGGCCAGCACCCCGAGCCGGTCGACGTGTCCGCGCTGGGCCATGTCCTCGGCGAGCACGCACTGATCCCCGCCACCCACGGGTACCTGCTGGATGTCACCTGGCGAATGCGTCCCGAGGTCTGCGCCCCGGTGTCCGCGCTGCAGTACGAGGGCGCGCTGCACTCCCACGAACGGTGCACCCGACGCACCCTCCACGGGGTACCGCCCGGTGTGCAGCTGGTGGAGGTCGACCATCACGACAACCGCACCCGCAGCGACGAGGAGGTGACCGCGGTGATCGCCCTGATCGGCGAGCTGCTCGGCGCCCGGTGGACCGATGTGGACGCCACTCCGCGGCCCCTGAGCCAGGACGACGTGCTGGTGGTGGCGCCGTTCAACCGGCAGGTGGCGGCACTGCGGCGCGGCCTCCGCGAGGCCGGTTTCGGCGAGGTGGCCGTCGGCACCGTGGACAAGTTCCAGGGACGGGAGGCCGCGGTGGTGATCGTCAGCATGACCACCTCCAGCGGCGAGGACCTGCCCCGTGGAGTGGAGTTCCTGCTGTCCCGCAACCGCCTGAACGTGGCGCTCTCCCGGGCAATGCACACCGCCTACCTGGTGCACTCCCCGCTGCTCCGGCGCATCACGCCGACCTCGACGACGGGGCTGCGGTCCTTGGGGGCATTTCTCGGTGTGCTGCACAGCGTGTGACACACACCCCGATGGACGTCAGAGGGCGAGGAAACCGCGGGGGTTCACGGGCGGAAGGTGCCCGGCCGCGGCTGTACCGAAGGCGCCACCGAGTACCCGTCGTCCCACGGGAATCGTGCGTCCACATCGTCCCAGGTCAGCTGGAACACGGGTACCGAGTCCTCGTCCGGCCGCCGGTGGTGCCGGTTGGCGCCGAACACGATCTCCCCGGCATTCGGCACCTCCTCCACCACGATCCGCTGCGGCCACTTGTCGAAGACGACCAGTTCGCCGGGCACGAGGTCGGCACCGGCGCGCACCCGGGCGAACAGGTGGTTGATGACGCCCGCCGCCGTCACGGGAGGTACCCCGAAGATCAGCAGCTCGGGGTGGCCCAGGCCGAAGAGCCCCACCGAATAGGCGAACGGCGGGGCCTCCCCACACTCCCCGCACGCGCACCCCTTCACGTACTCGATGTACAGGCCGTGTTCCCGGATCGTCCCCGCGACCTCACGGTCCTGCTCGTCGAGCCACGCTGTGGTCGATGTGCTGCTCATGGTCCTCACCCCTGTCTCGGTTCCTCTTGCCGGCGAGGCTAGCGACGGGGTCCGACAACAATGCGTCGACCGGCGATGAGTTCCGCTACACCAGTCCGTCTACACAGACAGAGGGACCACCTCATGCCACTCACCTCAGGAGACTCCGATGACGCAACACGACTCAACCATTCAGGGTGCCCCGTGCTGGGTTGACCTTTTCACCTCCGACATGGCGAAGGCCGAAGGCTTCTACGGCGGCCTTTTCGGCTGGACCGCCGAGAATCCCGGTCCGGAGTACGGGGGCTACATCAACTTCCACAAGAACGACCAACCGGTCGCAGGTTGCATGAAGAACGACGGCTCCTCCGGCATGCCCGACGCCTGGTCGGTCTACCTGGCCACGGACGACGCCGCCGCCACCGCCGACACGGTTGCCGCACACGGTGGCACGGTGGTCGTCCCCGCGATGCAGGTCGGCGACAAGGGCACCATGGCGGTGTTCACCGACGTGGGCAAGGCCGGGATCGGCGCCTGGCAGGCCGACACGCACGCGGGCTTCGGTCTGTACCGCGTGCCGGGCGCCCCCGCCTGGTTCGAGCTGCACACCAGGGACTACGCCAACACCGTGCAGTTCTACCGGGACGTCTTCCACTGGGACGCGCACGTCAAGAGCGACACCGACCATTTCCGCTACACCACCTTGGGTCAAGGGGAGACGGAGCAGGCCGGAATCATGGACGTGTCCGCGTTTCCGGCCGAACACCTCCCGGTGGGGTGGACCATCTACTTCGCGGTGGAGGACGCCGACGCGACCGCGGCGCGGGCCGTGGAACTCGGCGGCGCCGTCGTTCAGGAACCCGAGGACACGCCGTTCGGCCGCCTGGCCACACTCACCGACTCCACAGGGGCCCGCTTCAAGCTCGTCGCCGACCAGGTGACCAGCTAGACGCCGTTCAGCTGCGCCACGACCTTCTCGGCCACCTCGCCGCTGGAGGCAGGGTTCTGCCCGGTGACGATGGTGCCGTCGACGACGGACAACGGCGCCCACGCGTCGCCGGTCTTCAGCACGGCACCACCGGCACGCAAGCGGTCTTCCAGCAGCCAGGGGGCTTTGTCGGCGAGGCCCGCCTGGCGCTCCTCCTCGTTCAGGAAGCCGGACAGGGTGCGTCCGGCGAACGCCCAGTCCCCGTTGGGCCTGGTCGCCGACAGCAGAGCGGCGGGGCCATGGCAGACGGAGGAGACGATCTTCCCTGCGTCGAGCATGGCCACGAGCAGCGCACCCAGGACACGGGAGACTGCAAGGTCCTCCATCGGCCCGTGCCCACCGGGGATGTACACGGCGTCGTAGTCGGAGCCTGAGACATCCTCGAGGCGCTTCGGCGCGGCCAGTTCCCCCGCGAAGAGCGCGTCCAGTTCGGCGCGCTGGCGGGCTGACTCCTCCTCGCCACCGGCCATCGCGGGAGACAAGCTGCCCTCGTCGACGGTCGGGCGAACACCGCCGGGCGTTGCGTAGGTGATGTCCACACCGGCGTTCCGGAAGATGGCTACGGGAGCGAGCAGCTCCTCGGCCCAGAAACCGGTCGGATGACGCGTTCCGTCATTGAGTGTCCAGTGGTCCGAACCGGTGATGACGATAAGTACTGAAGGCAAATCTACTCCTTGGTCGATGTGCGGACGCCGACGTCAGCCTCCGCTGACTGTGGCCCATTCCCCGGCGAGCGAGGTGGCTTGTTCATGGTCGATCTCGACCTGGTCGCGACGGTCCCCCAGACGCGGCAGGCCGATCGCGACAACAACGGCACCGAGCGCCAGACCGACAGCGCCGATGATAAAGGCCGCGACGTACGCCGACTCCTGCGGCAGACCGATCGGCAGGAGGTGACTGTTGAGCAGGCTGATGACCAGCGCGCTGGCCAGGGAGCTGCCGATGGAGCGGGCGATGGAGTTGACGCCGTTGGCGACCCCGGTCTGGCCGGGGTCAACCTCGGCCACGATGAGCGCGGGCATGGCGGCATAACCAAGGCTGACGGCGCTGTTGACGAGGAGCCCACCGACGATGATGTGCCAGCTGGCGGTGTGCAGCACGGCCATGACCGCGAAGCCGACGGCCCCGAGCGCGGAAGCGAAGATCAAGGTCGCCCGGCCGCCGAAGCGGTGCACGAGCCGGCCACCGAGAGGTGCGGCGATCACACCGGAGAGCGCACCGGGCAGCAGGTAGACGCTGCTCGCGGCGAGGATGCTCGCCGAAAACCCGTAGCCGACCGCTGACGGCGTCTGCACGAATCCCGATATCGCGAGGAAGGACACGAACATGGCGACGCCGATGAACAGACCCGCAACGTTGGTGACCATGAAGGGACGGTTGGTCATCAGGGGAAGAGACACCAGCGGGTACTTCACGCGGCGCTCGACGGCTACCCACAGCGTGAACACCAGCACCGATCCGATCAGGCAGCCCAGGGTTGCGGGCGAGGTCCAGCCCCAGGTGTGGCCCTGGGAGAGCGGGAGCAGGAGCAGCGCAAGGCCCACGCCCAGCACGCCTGCACCGAGCCAGTCGATGCCTCCGGTCACCTCGGGACGGCGCTTCGGGACCGTCGCGGCCGCCAGCACCAGTGAGAACAAGGCGACGCCGAGGGAAAGCCAGAAGATCCGGTGGTAGTCGCCGTTGTTGCGGGTGAGCAAGCCGGTGAGCACCAGGCCGATACCGCCACCGATGCCGAGAGTGCCGCTGACCATGGCCATCGCGCCGGTGAGGCGGTGGGAGGGCAGCTCGTCGCGCAACACCCCGATGGCGAGCGGGAACAGCCCGAACGAGGCGCCCTGCAGAATCCGCGCCAGGATGAGGAGCGGCAGAGACGTGGTGAGCGCAGCCAGCAGCGAACCGGCCGCCACGACGACGAGGATGCCCAACAGCACCGGACGGCGCCCGCGGAGGTCACCGATCCGACCGAGCAAGGGCGTCAGCACAGCGGCGGTCAGCAGGTTGGCAGTGACCGTCCAACCGACTGCCTCGGGGGACGCGTCCAGTGCCCGCCCGATGTCGGCCAGCACCGGCACCACCACCGTCTGCAGCAGCGCGACCACCATCACCGTGATCGCCAGTGCCGGTACCAAGACCGGGCTGGCGCCGCTCCGTGTGGTCTTCACAGTTCTCCGCTCGTCAGTCGTTAGGGTGTCGAACTGTCCCGGTCCTCTAACCCAACCGGGCGCCGCACTTATTCCTCTTCGTCGGTCACCTCGAGGGTGACCTCGATGTTCCCGCGCGTGGCGTTCGAGTACGGGCACACCTGGTGCGCCTTCTCAGCCAACTCCTGCGCCTCGGTGCGGGGCAGGTGCGGCAGCGAGACCTCCAGGGTGACGGCCAGACCGAATCCACCACCGTCGAGCGTTCCGATGCTGACGCGGGCGCCCACGGCGGAGTCCGCAGCATTCGCCTTGGCCTGACGCGCGACCATCTGGAGTGCGGAGTGAAAGCAGGCCGCGTAGCCGACGGCGAACAGCTGCTCGGGGTTGGTGCCGTTGCCGGAGCCGCCCATCTCGATGGGAATGGCAAGGTCCATGTCGAGACAGCCGTCTGAGCTGCGAGAGTGGCCGTTCCGGCCTTCGCCGGTGGCGAGCGCTTCGGCGGTGTAGACGATGTTCATCGTTGCTCTTCCTGGTTCGTGGAGGAATGCTGGTTCGTGGAGGAATGCAGTGCGGCGCTGAGCCGGGACAGAACATCGCGCAGGTGCGTGAGTTCCTCGACGGACAGCCCGCTCGCGCGGCCCAGCTGCGCGGGTATGTCGGCGGCCCGCGCCTTGAGCGCGGACCCCGCGTCGGTCAGGTGGATCTGTACTCGGCGCTCATCGGTGGTGAGCCGTTCCCGCTTGATCAGCCCCATGCTCTCTAGGCGTTTGAGCAGCGGCGACACGGTGCCGGTGTCCAAGTTCAGGGCCTCGCAGATGTCGTGCACCCCGCGCCCGTCCTGCTCCCACAACACGAGGAGCACCAGGTACTGCGGGTACGTCACGCCCAGCCTGTCGAGCATCGACCGGTAGGCAGCGGTGGTCTCGCGCGACGCCGAGTACAGCGCGAAGCACACCTGTCGGTTGAGGGCCAGGGCGTCGGTCATGACATGAACAGTAGACCACCGCATAGTTGTGCGCAACCTAGTTGTGGCCAACCGACCTTGGGCTAGGGAAAGACTTGTTCGCCCGTCTCGGCGTCCACCGCGGAGATGGCCTCCACGGGGCAGCCCTCCATCGCGTCTCGGACCTCTTCGGAGTCGGTCACCGGGTTGCCCGTCACCACACTCGTGCGGTTCGGCCCCTCCGTGAACACCTCCGGTGCCGTCCTGCGGCAGTACCCCGAACTGATACACGTCGAGTCGACAGTGACGTTGAGCGACTTGGACATTCGCACTCCTTCGCGGGAAAAACTAGAACGTATTCTTGACCGCATCGTTGGCGCTGACTACCTTGGTCCCTGTTCGTGTGACCTAGCGCACTCGACTCGGAGGATCATCCCATGACCGCACCAGAGCAAGGGCAGCTCGCCACTCGGCGCGGCTGTCCCGTCAACATTGATCTGGTCGACCCAGACACCTTCACCGACGGGCCGCCGTTACCGGAGTTCGCCACCATGCGTGATGAAGCGCCCGTGTGCTGGCACCCGAACCCAGGATCCTCGGGCGAGGGCTTCTGGGCAGTCACCACGCGCGCCGACATCGAGGAGATCTCCCGCCAGCCCGAGGTCTTCTCCTCCGGAGAGGAAGGCGCGATCCTCAGCACGGGCAGCCGGGAGCAGAACGAGACGCAGATCGAAATCATGCGCCTGCTGATGATCAACATGGATCCCCCCGAGCACAGCGACCTGCGCAACATCGTCCAGCGCGCCTTCACTCCCCGCACGATCCGCAGCCTCGAACCTCGACTCACCGAGTTCGCCAACCAGATCGTCGACCGTGCCCTGGCCAAGGGTGAAGGCGACTTCGTCAAGGACGTCGCGGCCGAGATGCCGTTGCTGGCGCTGTGCGAGTTGATGGGCATCCCCGGCGAGGACCGGGCCAAGATCTTCGACCTGTCCAACCGGCTCATCGGCTTCGACGACCCCGAGTTCCAGACCTCCCCCGAGGACAGCCAGCTCGCCTCGATGGAGATGTACATGTACGCCAACGAGCTCGCCGCCGAACACAAGACCAATCCCAAAGAGGACATCATCTCCCGGCTGCTCAAGGCCGAGGTCGACGGCGGCAGGCTCACCGACGAGCAGTTCGACGTGTTCTTCCTGCTTCTTGCGGTGGCCGGCAATGAGACCACCCGCAACGCGATCACCCACGGCATGCAGGCCTTCTTCGATCACCCCGAGCAGTGGGAGATCTTCAAGACCGAGCGTCCGCTGGACACCGCGGCGGAGGAGATCATCCGCTGGGCCACTCCGGTGATGCAGTTCCAGCGCACTGCGATGCGTGACCACGTCCTCGGGGGCCAGACGATCACCAAGGGCGAGCGGGTAGTGCTGTTCTACACGGCAGCCAACCGGGACGACAACGCCATCACCGCCGCCGACACCTTCGACGTGCGCCGCGCCAAGAACGACCATGTTGCGTTCGGCGGTGGCGGCCCGCACTTCTGCCTGGGCGCCAACCTCGCCCGTGCCGAGATCCGAATCATGTTCGACGTCATCGCCGAGCGGATGCCGGACATCACGCAGACGGGCCCGCCGCGGGTGTTGCGGTCGATGTTCATCAACGGCGTCAAGGAGCTTCCTGCCCGTTACACCGCCTGAGGAGTCGACAAACGCCGCCTTCGCGACCCGTACCGGGTTGGCCACAGCGCGCAACTGGTGTGATGGGGGGTGCTCAACCTCGTCTTGCACCCGCCAGGACGAACCACTGCCGCCTCTGCGGCCGACAACCAGGAGTAATGACAGTGCTTGACCTGACTGCAACATCGTCCATCGTCACCGGTGGGGCTTCGGGCCTCGGAGAGGCCAGCGCCCGCGCCCTCGCCGCTCGCGGCGCCAAGGTGGTCATCCTCGACCTGCAGGACGACAAGGGCAAGGCCGTGGCCGAGTCCATCGGTGGCGAGTACGTGCGCGCCGACGTCTCCGAGCCCGAGCAGGTCATCGCCGCGGTCGAGGCCGCCGAGAAGCTGGGCCCGCTGCGCAGCCTCGTCGCCGCCGCCGGTGTCGGTTGGGCCAGCCGCACCGTGGGCAAGGACGGGGAGTTCTCCTCCGCCCACGACCTGGACCTCTACGCCAAGGTCCTCAAGATCAACCTCATCGGCACCTTCAACTGCATCCGTCTTGCGGCAACCGCCATGGGTCGCACCGAGCCCGTCGACGCCGACGGCTCCCGCGGCGCCATCGTCACCCTGGCCTCGGTCGCGGCCTTCGACGGCCAGATCGGCCAGGCGGCGTACTCCTCCAGCAAGGGCGGGATCGTCGGCATGACGCTGCCGATTGCCCGCGACCTCGCCGCCATCGGCGTCCGCGTGAACTGCGTGGCCCCCGGTCTCATCGACACCCCGATCTACGGCGAGGGCGAAGCCTCCGAGGCCTTCAAGGACAAGCTCAAGCGCGACGTCC
>JADGOX010000336.1 GCA_017882745.1 Mycobacteriaceae bacterium
CCTCACATGCGCAACCCACGGACTAAGCGGAGGTCGGCCAGAGTGTTCTCGAGCAACAAGCGCAAGATCACAGCCGCAGTCGCAGGGATCAGCGCTCTCGCGCTGACACTGTCGGCTTGCAGTAGCACCAGCAGTACATCCAGCAGCAGCACGAGCGCCGCGTCGACGAGTGCCGCCGCCAGCGGCAGCGCTGCCGCCAGCGGAAGCGCCGGCGCAGAGGCGACCGGTGACTTCTGCACGCAAATCAAGCAGCTCTGGCCGGACGACATGACCGGCAAGACCGTCGACTACTACACCACGGTGTCCACTCCTGAGGACCAGATCTGGCAGACATCCTTCAAGCCGTTCGAAGACTGCACCGGCGCGAAGATCCAGTGGGAGTCCTCGAAGAGCTTCGAGACCGACATCAAGGTGAGGATCGACAGCGGTAACCCGCCCGACATCGCTGCCTTCCCGCAGCCCGGGCTGCTCAGCTCTATCGTCTCGTCCTCGGGTGCGGTCAAGAAGCCACCGCAAGCCGTGGCGGACAACGTCGACAAGTACTACAGCGCGCAGGAGAAGGCGTACGGCACGGTCAACGGCATCTTCTTTGCCCCGCCGCTCGACGCCAACGTCAAGTCCTTCGTCTGGTATTCGCCGAAGGCGTTCGCCGCCGCCGGCTATACGGTGCCGACGACGTTCGACGAACTGACCGCGCTGTCCGACAAGATCGCCGCCACCGGCAAGAAGCCATGGTGCGCGGGCATCGGCTCGGGCGACGCCACCGGATGGCCGGCGACCGACTGGCTCGAGGACATCGTGCTGCGACAGAGCGGGCCCGACGTCTACGAGCAGTGGGTCAACCACCAGATCCCGTTCAATGACCCGCAGATCGCCTCGGCTCTCGCCGAGGTCGGGAAGTTCCTGAAGAACCCGCAGTACGTCAACGGCGGATTCGGTGACGTTGCGACCATCGCCTCCACGGCATTCGGTGACGGTGGACTGCCCATCCTGAAGGGCGATTGCTTCATGCACCGTCAGGCGAACTTCTACGAGAGCTTCTGGCCGGCCGGCACCAACGTGGCCGAGGACGGCGACGTGTATGCGTTCTACCTGCCGACCATGAGTGATGAATTCGGAAAGCCGATCCTCGGTGGCGGCACGTTTGCCGGTGCGTTCAACGACAAGCCTGAGGTGCAGGCGTTCCAGTACTACGTGACGACCCCCGCTTGGTCCGACGCCTACGCTGCGGCCGGCACCAACATCACTGGGAACAAGGCGCTTGACCCTTCGGTGATCAAGTCCCCCATCGCTAAGCTCTCGTACGCGATTTTGCAGGATCCGAAGGC
Organism: Mycobacteriaceae bacterium; assembly: GCA_017882745.1. Classification (GTDB taxonomy): domain Bacteria; phylum Actinomycetota; class Actinomycetes; order Mycobacteriales; family Mycobacteriaceae; genus X156. Next base: position 1,329 of record JADGOX010000336.1, read on the forward strand.
AGTATTCGCCTTCGACGCCTCCGATCGGATGCCCAGTGAGGTTGGCTCGGGCGCCGAGTGGAAGCAGCTGACCGCGTGGATTGCGCAGAACCAGGACGACGCGACCACCTTGAACAACATCGAGGCCGCTTGGCCGGCCGGTTGATTCGGTGATCATCAGCAGCTGACCTGACGCGGCGGGCCCTTCGGGAGGAATGAATGTTGTTCAGTCCTGGTGGGTCCGCCGCTGCTATGGCGCTCGGTGTGAGAAAGGGAGTGTGAGATGGATTGGCTTTTGAGCCCGACGTCGATCAGCGACAAGTTGATCGTCATGGTCTTCGCGATCGTGCTGTTCGTGGCAATCATGGGTGCGATTTTGTGGTTGATCGACCGGCCCAAGGTGCCGAACTGGGTGGTCGTCGTCGGCTTCCTCGGCCCGGTCACGATCGCTCTCGTGCTCGGCCTGCTGTATCCGGCATTGGGCACCATTTATCGGTCGTTCCAGGTCCAAGCCACGGCGGTGGGCCCCGACGGGAAGCCCATCATCAACCCAGAAACCGGTCAGAAGACCAGTGAAATCACCTTCAGCTTCGCTAACTACACAAAGATCTTCACGGATCCCTATTTCCAGAAGGTCATGATCAATAGCGTTCTGTGGGTCATCCTGGTGCCGGTTCTCGCCACCTTTATTGGTTTGATCTATGCGGTCCTGGTTGACCGAACTCGGTTCGAAAAGGTGGCCAAGGCCCTGATCTTCCTGCCTCTGGCGATCTCGATGGTCGGCGCGTCGATCATCTGGAAGTTCATGTACGACTACCGGCAGGCCAGTGTCTCGCAGATCGGCCTTCTCAACCAGATCCTGATCTGGCTTGGGCTCGACCCCTACCAGTTCCTCCTGACCCAGCCGTGGAATACCTTCTTCCTGATCATCGTGATGGTGTGGATCCAGGCCGGCTTCGCGATGACGGTCCTGTCCGCGGCGATCAAGGCGGTTCCCGACGACATCGTGGAGGCGGCGCAGATCGACGGTGCGACCGGCTTCAAACTGTTCCGCAAGGTCACCATTCCCACGATCCGGCCCGCAGTTGTCGTGGTCATCACCACGGTGGCCATGGCCTCGTTGAAGGCCTTCGACGTCGTTCGAACAATGACTGGCGGCAATTTCGGCACCTCGGTGGTGGCCAATGAGTTCTACACGCAGACGTTCACTCAGGGCCAAACGGGAGCCGGGATCGGTGCGGCGCTGGCTGTGGTGCTGTTTATCATCATCATCCCGGTCATCGTGTACAACGTGCGGCAGATGAGAATTTCGGAGGAAATGCGATGAGCATGTCCGGTTCGGCGGTGGAACTCCCGATCACGACGGATGCCACCCCCGAGGAGAAACTCTCGTCCCGCCAGTTGAAGAGGCAGTTGCGCTTGCAGGACGCCAAGACCAAATTGTCGTCGCCGTGGGCGTCAGGAGTTGCCATCATCCTGGCGATTCTCTGGACAATCCCGACCTTCGGGCTGTTCGTCACCTCGTTCCGGCCGCCCGTCGACATCAACACTAGCGGTTGGTGGACGTTCTTCGCCAATCCGGGGATCACCTTCGAGAACTACACGAATGCCTGGGCGGGCGGTGGTGGCGGGCTCGGCGGCTTCTTCCTGAATTCCTTCGTCATCGTTTTCCCGGCGGTGATCATCCCGATCTCCCTGGCGTTGCTGGCGGCCTACGCTTTCGCCTGGATCGATTTCAAGGGTCGCACCATCCTGTTCGTCGCGATCTTCGCCCTGCAGATCGTGCCGATCCAGGTCACGCTGATTCCGCTGCAGACAATCTTCGTGAACTTCGGTCTGCAGAACTCCTTCTGGCCGGTGTGGATTTCGCACACGATCTTCGGCCTGCCGCTAGCTATTTTCTTGCTGCACAACTTTATGAAGGAAGTCCCGGCGTCGATCGTCGAGGCGGCCAGGGTGGACGGTGCGGGCCACGTGAAGATCTTCTTTGTGGTGTTGCTGCCCTTGTTGGTCCCGGCCATCGCGGCCTTCGGCATCTTCCAGTTCCTCTGGGTGTGGAACGACCTACTGGTGGCTCTGGTGTTCGCCCCTAGCCCGAACCTGCGTCCGATCACCGCCGCGATCGCTGATCTGTCCGGCACGCGGGGTAATCAGTGGGAGTTGCTGTCCGCCGGTGCCTTCATCTCCATGGTCGTGCCGCTGGTGGTGTTCATCAGCCTGCAGCGGTACTTCGTCCGGGGCCTGCTGGCCGGCGGCGTCAAGGGCTGAGCGCGAGCGGATCGGAATCACCAGCCCATGTCCGGTCCCCTCGCCGAACCCGCCGGCATCGTCGAAGTAGCGGCGCTGTCCGGGTTCTCTCCCGCCACGGTGTCGCGGGCACTCCGGGGTCTGCCCGGAGTGTCCGCGTCCACCCGGGTCGCGGTGGAACAGGCCGCTGCCCAGCTCGGTTACTTCCCGTCGCCGTCGGCCGCGGCGCTGACGACCGGGAAGACCAACGCCATCGGGGTGATTGCACCGAAGGTTTCCCGGTGGTTCTTCTCCGCCGTCATCGAAGGCGCCCAGGAGATCCTGACCGAGTACGGCTACGACCTCCTGCTGTATCCGCTGGGAGCGGGTGGCGGGCGCCGCTCCGGCGGTTTGGACACCCGCGCCCTGAACAAACGGGTCGACGGGCTGCTTGCGCTGAACGTGCCGCTCGCCGCCCCGTCGCTGCCGTCCATGCAGGACCTTCGGGTGCCTGTGGTCACCGTCGGCACCGCGGTCGAAGGCATGTCCGGTGTCCTCGTCGACAACGTCGAGGTCGGCCGGCGGGCCACCCAGCACCTGCTGGATCTCGGACACCGGCGGATCGCCTTCTTCGGCGATGACCTGGAACAATTGCACGGGTTCACCGCCGCCGCCGACCGGCACCGTGGCTACGATCTCGCCCTGCGCGCTGAATGCATTGAGCCCGACCCCGCGTTGGTTCAACGCACCGGCTTCTCGTTGGACGGCGGCGAGGCCGCGTTCCACCGGATGTTCGCCCCTCCCGTCGGCTGCGAGCCGCCGACGGCGGTCTTCGCCGTCAGTGACGAGGTCGCCATGGGCGTGCTGTACGCCGCTCGCGGCCACGGCTTTTCCGTTCCCCGTGACCTGTCGGTGATCGGTGTAGACGGACACGATTTCGCGTACCTGTTCGACCTGACCACGATCAGTCAGCCCGTCCGCGACCAGGGCCGGATCGCCGCCCGGTTGCTGCTCGAGCAGGTCAACAGCGCAGGTCCCCAGCCGCCCTCGTTGGTGTCCGTCGGATCCAGCCTCATCCGTCGCGGCACGACCGCACCGCGAAGCCCGCAGCAGGGGCCGGAGAGAGGCAAGACGGACACGACCCAACAGCACCATCTGCGGGCCGACCCCGCCCTCAAGCGGGAGCACCTGGCGTTTGTCGCACCGATGCAGGAACCGCCCGTGGACGAGCAGATCGAGGGTTGACGAGCGACTGGACCTTTCGTGGTCAGGTGGTGAACGGGATGGGCTGGTCTCCCAAACCCACCAGAGTTCCGGTGAGCGAGTGATCGTCCGGCATGAGGTAGCAGACGATCTCCAGCGACGGGATTGTGTAGAGAATCGTGTCACCGGGATCCGGCGACACCCCGACGACCAGGTGCCCGCCGGCGGTTGGGTCAGCACGCCCGATAACTCTCGCGGCCAACTCGGAGCACGAGTTCCTGATGTCTGCCGGGGTCGTGGCGGAGCGATCCTGCACCGTGCCCATCGACACGAGTTCGGCCACGTGAGAGTCGCCGCAACCGACGGAGTGCATGGCGGTCGTGACATCTCGCGAGTCCCAGCAAGTACCGAATTCGTTCGGGAGTTGGCCTCCGCGGTAGGCGGCGGCGAGGGTGCCGTGATGGCGAGTCAGGCCGGGCGGCGAAGCGACGCACGCGGACCAGCTGCGGCCGGCTGATCG
>JADGOX010000337.1 GCA_017882745.1 Mycobacteriaceae bacterium
CACGCCCCTGGCCGCCGAGCTGGTGGGCGCGCGGTTCGGGGTGGTCGGAGCCGGTTACGACGCTGCGGTGGCGCTCGGTGCACCGCTGGCGGAGCGTCACGGCGGCGTCGCAACCCCCTCTCCGCCCCCTGCTTGGGGGCCTCCCGCCGAGCCCGTCCCCGGCCCGACCGCAGCGATGCTGCCGGGTGATGGGTGGCAGCAGCCGGATGGTGGGTGGCAGCAGCAACATTCGTACGGCAAGCAGTCCAAGAAGAAGTCGGGCACAGCCATCGCCGTCGCAGGTGCCGCGGCGGCGGTGGTGTTGCTGTTGGTGGCCGGGCTCGTGGTCGCGCTGATCAGCTCCAGCTCGTCAGATTCCCCGGACGCTGCCGCCGTCACCCGGGCCACCTCAACTGCGCCGCCCACCACGAAGACGTCCGCGGTGGCGTTACCGCCGGTCATCTCCGGCTGGCAGACGGTGGCCTCGCCGGACAGGGGTGCGGCCTACGATGTCCCGGCCGGCTGGAAAGTGTCCTCCCAGGACACGATCGGCGGGTTCGAGACCAAGACGGGCGACCGGGTCGTCGGCAAGGGCTACGCAAGCTTCGCGAGCGACTTCTGCACGCAGTACTCGTCCAAGGCCGCCTCCGCCCTCACGGGTTCCAAGGAAGCGGATCCGTCGGCAGGTGCTCGCGACGTGGCGACCCGCTGGGCGAAGGTCGCATTCACCGACGACAACACGGGCGTCACCCCCCCGCTGCAGACGGGTGCGCCGCAGGTGGTGACAACCCTTACGGGCAAGGCCGGATCGCTGGTCGAGGTGACCGCACCGTTGACCAAGGAGAAGGACTGTGCCGCCCCCGCGGCCTCGGTGTATGCCTTCGCGATGCCGAGCGCCGACAAGGGCACGTTCGTGCTGGTCGTCTACGCGGCGCGTGGAGTTCCCGACGAACTGAGCGCCGCAGTCGTGCGGCAGATCGTGAGCAGTGTGCGGGCCCTCTAGAAACGGAGTCAGGGCCTCGCCGTCAAGGAGGTGGGGATCAGGAGGACTCGAGCCGGACGTCCCAGCGCTGTTCGACCTTGCCATAGCGCCACACCAGCAGCGCGATCGCCCAGGTGAGCACGAACAGGGCCACCACCACATAGCCCATCAGGTTGAGGTCGAGTTGGCCGATGGCCGCAAGTGGGCCGGTGGTGATCTCCATCTTGTCGACCAGGATCGAGATGATCTCCTGGCCACCGATGAGCAGGGCCACCGCCACGGAAAGGCCGGTGATGACCAGGTTGTAGTAGACCTTGCGCACCGGCTTGGAGAAGGCCCAGCCGTACGCGAAGTTCATGAACGAGCCGTCGATCGAGTCCAGTAGGGACATTCCGGCCGCAAACAGGATGGGCAGCACCAGGATCGCGTACCAGGGCAGCCCGGAGGCTGCGGCGCCACCGGCGATGACCAGCAGGCCCACCTCTGTGACGGTGTCGAAGCCCAGGCCGAACAACAGGCCCACCGGGTACATGTGGACGGGCTTGCGCACCACCTTCATCACGGGGCGCAGCAGCCGGTTCATCAGGCCGCGGTTGTCCAGGTGTGCTTCCAGCGTCGCCTCGTCGTACTCCCCGGCACGCATCTTGCGGAACACCCCGGTGAGCCCCACCAGCACCACCAGGTTCAACACGCCGATGAGCAGCAGGAACGTGCCGGAGATGGCCGTGCCGAACATGCCGGTGGCTTTCTGCAGCGTCGACTGGTCATCGGTGAGTGCGCCGGCCAGCGCGCGCACGCCGAATGACAGGAGTGCCACCATGATGAACACCACGCTGGAGTGGCCGAGGGAGAACCAGAAGCCGACCGACATCGGACGTTTTCCCTCGCCCATGAGCTTGCGGGTGGTGTTGTCGATGGCAGCGATGTGGTCGGCGTCGAAGGCGTGACGCAACCCGAGCACGTAGGCGGTGACGCCAAGGCCGACGCCGAAGATCTGCCCACCGACCTGGTAGTTCTCGGGAGCGATGACCACGAGGAGTAGCCCCCAGCCCACCACGTGCAGTCCGACGACGACGGCGAGCATCCCGGCCGCGCTGCGACGTTCCTCGGGGCTGAGGCTGTTCAGTGCACGCCGCAATCGGTTGGGAGTGGGCGCCGAAGTGGCCTGGGTGACACTCACTGCCGGACGGGCCACTTGTGGATCTCCTCGCTGTGCTGCACGCCCCACAGGGCACTTGTGCCCGCTGGCACCCGTCAGTGGAACGCTACTCGCGCTTCAGCGGCAGGTGCAAAAGGTATGCAATAACGATCATTCGTCGTTAGCCATCTGTTCACCAAGCAGCGCTCTGGTGCGGGAAGCACCCCGCTCCCGCAACCTCGAGTCTCCTGGTCCCGGAGCCGTGCCTCAGGGACCGGTGACTGCGTGCGGATACTCCGCTGAGCGGTGCTGAAACGACAGGATGCTCGGGTTCTGGACCACCCCGTCGCGGATCTCGATGGCGCGCGCGATGGTGTCGACGGCATCCCAGTCCGAGCGACCGGCCAGCACAGTACGGAGATGGGGCAGCAGGGCGACGCTGATCTCCCAGGTGGCGGAGTTCCAGAGGTACGACGGGCTGTGGTCAACGGCGTAGTAGTGCACATTGTCACCCACCACAAAGCTCGGGTCGCTGAACGAGGTCGGTCGCGCCCAACTGAAGCCCATGCCCTCGTCGCAGGACACGTCGACGATGAGACCGCCCGGTGTGAAAGCGCCGAGGTCCTCCTCGAGGAGGAAGGTCAGCGGTGCGTCGGTGTCCTGCAGCACGCAGTTGACGACGATGTCGTTCTCGGCGAGGAAGGGTGCGAGCGGCACTCGGCCGTTGTCGGTGATGGCGTAGCTGCGGTGTGGGTCGGTGGCGTCGTGCTCGAACTGCACGATCTCCACCGAGTGGATCGGCGAGCCGACCGCCGCGACGTCCCGGTTGGTGAGGACACGGACGTCATCGATCCCATGGGCATTGAGGGCCGTGACCGCGCCGCGTGCAGTGGCGCCGAAGCCGATGACTGCCGCCCGCAGCCGACGGCCGTAGTCACCCGTCGATCCGATGATCGTCAGAGCGTGCAGCACGGAGCAGTAGCCCGCCAGCTCGTTGTTCTTGTGAAAGACGTGGAGTCCGAAGCCGCCGTCTCGGGCCCAGTGGTTCATCGCCTCGAAGGCAATCAGCGTCAGCCGGCGGTCGATGGCGAGCTGCGTGAGCGCGGTGTCCTGGACGCAGTGCGGCCA
>JADGOX010000338.1 GCA_017882745.1 Mycobacteriaceae bacterium
AGCGGTCAGCGGGGGACAGTGTCGAACGCCTTGTAGATCCGTTTCTCCGAGATCGGGTAGGCGGTGCGCAGGGACTGGGCGAACAAGCTCACCCGCAGCTCCTCGACCATCCACCGCAGCTCGGCGACGTCGGGGTCTGCATGCCGTTCGGGTGCCAGCGCGGCGAGTAGTGCTGCGTGCTCGGCGTTGACCCGGCCGAGCACCACCAGGCCGTCGCGGTCCCGAGGTGCGCTGCCGGGCAAGGACGACAGCCGACGCGACGCCGCCTGCAGGTAGCGGACCACGTCGGGGAGTCGACGTGGTCCGATCTCCGCAACGAAACCGGGATGCACCAGCGCCTGCAACTGCGCAGCCACGTCCTCGGCGGCGGTACCGGTGGCCGAGGACAGCGTCAGCCGCAGCTCCTGGGCGGATGCCAGCACAGGTTGGACGGCGGCCAGCACAGCCGAGACCCGGGGGCGCAGCTCTGCCCGTGCCCGTTCGCGCAGAGCGGTGAATCCCTGCTCGTCCCACCCGACTCCACCCGACTCCGCCACGATCGCGTCTACCGCGGCCGCAGTGCAGTCCGCAAGCAGGGCGGCGACACTGCCGTGCGGATTCTGGCCGAGTGCCAGCTTGGCTGCGTTGCTCAAACCCCCGACGACTGCCTTGTCGGGGGAGGGGATACCGAGCAGCAGCAGCCTGCGCACCCCCGTGACCATGGCGCGGCGTTGTTCGGCCTCACTCGGCAGCACCCGGACTGCCACGCTGTCACCGTTGTCCACCAACGCAGGAAAGCCCCGCACGCGTTGGCCGCCCACGAGCTGTTCGATCGTGCGAGGCAGCGCGCCGACGGTCCACGCGGTGAGACCGGTGCGCTCCATCCCGGGCACCGCCCGGGCCACCGCGGTGCGCACCGTGGGTTGCAGCTGGCGCCGGAGCGCCTCGAGATCCTTGCCCTCGGCTACGACCCGCTGCTCGGCGTCGACGACGCGGAAGGTCATCCGGAGGTGGGCGGGGACCGCGGACCAGTCGAAGGACTCGGCTCCGATCTCCGTGCCGCTCAACGCCCACAGCGCCTCGGCGAGCGCCGACACCACGGGTTGGCTGCGAGGTTTCACCCGCTCCAACGCCGCCCGGGCGTAGTCCGGTGCGGGAACTACGTTGCGGCGCAGTTGTTTCGGCAGCGACTTGATCAGCGCGGTGATCAGTTCGAGCCGCATGCCGGGAACCAGCCAGTCGAATCCGATCGGCCGGATCTGGTTGAGTAGCGGTAGGGGAACATGCACCGTGACCCCGTCGGCACCGGCACCCGGCTCGAAGGAATACGTCAGCGGCAGCTGGATCTCACCCTGGCGCCATGCGTCCGGGTAGTCACCGCCCACCACAGCGGCGGAGCCGGGGTTGGTCACCACCTCTGGGGTGAACGTGAGCAGCTCGGGATCCTTGCGGCGCGCTTGCTTCCACCAGGTGTCGAAGTGCCTGGCCGATACCACCTCCGCGTCCACCCGGGCGTCGTAGAACTCGTACAGCGTCTCGTCGTCGACACCGATGTCGCGGCGCCGAGCGCGGTTCTCCAGCTCCTCGACGTCGGCAAGCAGTGCCCGGTTGGCGTGGAAGAAGCGGTGTTGGGTGTGCCATTCACCCTGCACGAGGGCGTGCCGGATAAAGAGTTCCCGGGAGACTTCGGGGTCGATGGCGCCGTACTGCACGGGTCGTTGGGTCACCAGCGGGATCCCGTAGAGGGTCACCCGTTCGTAGGCCATCGCCGACTGGCGTTTGATCGACCAGTGCGGCTCGGAGTAGGTGCGTTTCAGCAGCGGACCGGCGAGCTGTTCCACCCATTCCGGTTCGATGCGGGCGGCTGTGCGACCCCATAGTCGAGTGGTCTCCACCAGCTCACCGGCCATCACCCAGCGAGGTGGCTTGCGGTACAGCGAGGAGCCGGGGAAGATCGCGAACCGCGCCCCCCGGGCCCCGAGGAAGTCGCGTTTCTCGCCCTCCTTGAGCCCGATGTGGCTGAGCAGGCCGCTGAGCAACGCCTGGTGGACCGCGGTGGGTGCGGCCGGTTCGGCGTTGGGCGTCCAGCCGAGCCCGCGGGCGATCGAGCGGAGCTGGCCGTGCAGGTCCTGCCACTCCCTGATGCGCAGCCAGTGCAGGAAGTCGGTCTTGCACTGCTTGCGGAACTGGTTGCTGCTCAGCTCGTTTCGCTGCTCCCGTAGGTGGTTCCACAGGTTGAGGTAGGCGAGGAAGTCCGAGGTGGGATCGGCGAAGCGGGCGTGTCGTTCGTCGGCCGCTTGTTGATGCTCCAGCGGTCGCTCACGCGGGTCCTGAATCGACAGTGCGGCGACGATCACCAGTACCTCGGCCAGGCAGCCGTTGCGGTGTGCCTGCAGCAACATCCGTGCCATCCGCGGGTCCACCGGAAGCTGAGCCAGCTCGCGTCCGGCGCGCGTCAGTCGCTTGTGCGGGTCGGGCTCCTTCGGATCCAGCGCGCCGAGTTCCTCCAGGAGTCCGACGCCGTCCCGAATGCTGCGCGAATCCGGTGGCTCCACGAAGGGGAAGGCAGCGACGTCGCCGAGACCCAGTGCGCTCATCTGCAAGATCACCGAGGCGAGGTTGGTGCGCAGAATCTCCGGATCGGTGAACTCCGGGCGGGAGAGGAAGTCCTCCTCGGAGTACAGGCGGATGCAGATCCCGTCGGCCACGCGGCCACAGCGTCCCGCCCGCTGGTTGGCCGAGGCCTGGCTGACCGGTTCGATCGGCAGTCGCTGCACCTTGGTGCGCACGCTGTACCGCGAGATGCGTGCGGTGCCGGGGTCCACGACGTAGCGGATTCCGGGCACCGTCAGCGAGGTTTCTGCGACGTTGGTGGCGAGCACGACCCGGCGGCGGGTGCCCGCGGGGGGCGGGGTGAACACCCGGTGCTGCTCGGCCGCGGACAGCCGTGCGTAGAGGGGCAGAATTTCGGTGCCTCGTAAGTTCCTGTCCCGCAGTGCATCTGCGGTGTCGCGGATCTCCCGCTCACCGGAGAGGAACACCAACACGTCCCCAGGACCGGCATGGCCGAGTTCGTCGACCGCCTCGCACACCGCGTCCACCGGATCACGATCGATGCTCTGCTCGCCGACGTCCACGGTAAGGGGCCGGTAGCGCACCTCGACTGGGAAGGTCCTCCCCGTCACCTCCACGATGGGGGCGTTCCCGAAGTGTTCCGAGAAGCGCTGCGGGTCGATGGTCGCCGAGGTGATGATGACTTTGAGGTCCGGCCGGCGGGGGAGCAGCTGCTTGAGGTAGCCGAGGATGAAGTCGATGTTGAGGCTGCGCTCATGGGCCTCGTCGATGATCAACGTGTCGTAGCGACGCAGCATGGCGTCACGCTGGATCTCGGCGAGCAGAATCCCGTCGGTCATCAGCTTCACCAGCGTCTGTTCGCTGACCTGGTCGGTGAAGCGCACTGTGTAGCCGACCGTGGAACCGAGCTCGGTGTCGAGTTCCTCGGCAATGCGTTCCGCAACGGTGCGTGCGGCGATCCGGCGCGGTTGGGTGTGGCCGATGAGCCCGCGCACCCCGCGCCCGAGCTCGAGACAGATCTTGGGCAGCTGCGTCGTCTTGCCGGAGCCGGTCTCGCCGGCGACGATGACCACCTGGTTGTCCCGAATCGCGGCGGCGATGTCCTCGCGACGCTGGCTGACCGGAAGCTGCTCGGGGTAGCGCAGCTCGGGCACCGCGGCGCGGCGATTGGCCACCCGTACCTCGGCGGCGGCAAGCTCTTCGGCGAACTGCGCAAGTGAGCGGACGGGGTCCTTGCTCTTGTGTGCCGTGGACAGCCGCCCGCCCAGACGTTGCTCATCGCGGAGCATCAGCTGCGGCAGACGTGCGCGCAGCTCCGCCAACGTGGGCGTGGAGGGGGGTGGGGGAGAAGGACTCATGCGCTGTCAAGGATAGCCCGTAACGCCGACCACCCCCGGCTACTCCTCGCCTGGTCCCCGGCGCAGCGGAACCTCCTTGATGAACACGACCGCCAGGAGCGCGAGCAAGGCGGCGGGTGCGACGAACAGGAAGATGTTGCCGGTCGCATGCCCGTAGGCGTCCTGGACCACCTGGCGGATTTCCGGTGGAAGCGCGGCGAGCTTGGGGATCCCACCGCCGCTGGTGCCCGCGGGAATGCCCAAGGACGCGAGTCCCTCGTCGGTGAAGCGGGTCACCCGGGCGCTGACCACCGCACCGAGAGCGGACACGCCCAACGCGCCACCCAGGGTGCGGAAGAAGACGACCGTCGAGCTCCCGACACCGAGATCGCTGATGGTCACGGCATTCTGGACCGCGAGCACCAGGTTCTGCAGCAGCATTCCCACGCCGAGTCCGAGCACGGCCATGTAGAGGGCCAGCAGGTAGTACGGGGTGTCGGTGCGGATGGTGGTCATCAGTGCAGAGCCGACGGTGAGCAGGATTCCGCCCGTGATCAGGTGGCGCTTCCACCGTCCGGTCGAGGTGATCAGCCGTCCCGCGACGGTGGAGGAGATGAACAGTCCACCGATGAAGGGCAGCGTCATGAGGCCCGACTTGGTGGGGGACACACCGCGGCTGATCTGGAAGTACTGGCTGAGGAACACGGTGGCGCCGAACAGGGCGACACCGACGCACAGCGAACCGATCGTGGAAAGGACGACTGTGCGGTCCTTGAACAGCCGCAAAGGGATGACCGGATCCTTCGCTCGTGACTCGGCGAACACGGCGAGGGCCAGCAGTGCGATGCTTCCGGTGACCATGACGGCGGTGTCCGGCGAAGCCCACGCGTAGTTCTTTCCTGCGAGCGAGACCCAGATGAGGAGGAGGGAGATGCCCCCGGTGAGCAGCGTGGCACCGAGGTAGTCGATCTTGACCGGACGCTTGACGACCGGCAGGTGCAAGGTTCGCTGCAGCACGACGATTCCGGCAATTGCGAACGGCACGGCCACGTAGAAGCACCACCGCCACCCGAGCCAGCTGGTGTCGACGATCACCCCGCCGACCAGGGGTCCGCCGACCGTGGCGAGGGCGAAGACGGCCCCCAGGTAACCGCTGTAACGTCCGCGTTCCCTCGGCGACACCATGGCGGCGATGACGACCTGTGTGAGTGCCGTGAGACCACCTGCCCCGATCCCCTGGAAGGCCCGGCAGGTGATGAGCATCCCCGTCGATTCGGAAAGCCCCGCGACTGCCGAGCTCACGGTGAAGATCACCAAGGCCAGCTGGACGAGCAGCTTCTTGCTGAACAGGTCGGAGAGCTTGCCCCAGATCGGGGTACTCACCGTGGTGGTGAGCAGGGTGGCCGTGATCACCCACGTATAGGCGGCCTCACCGCCGTGGAGGTCGCTGAGGATCGTGGGCAGCGCGTTGGAGACCACCGTCGAGGACAGGATCGCCACGAACAGGCCGAGCAGCAGCCCGGAGAGCGCTTCCAGTATCTGGCGATGGGTCATCGGAACGGAAGCCGTGCCGCCGGTGGTTGGCGGAGTCACCGCCCCGTCCTTGCTCGTCGTGCTGCTGGTCATCGTGTGAAGCCCTTCGTCTCGGTCGGGTTCAGCGTGCGTTGCCTGTGGTGGGTGGCAACCTTCTCGACGACGCTGTTGTGCGTTCGACCCAGGCTCTGAGTGGTTGCCGAGAGTAAGCAACCATCTCCTTGGATGATTCCATTCCGGGGGTCCCAGGCACAAGGCGCGACCTGGGACTCCTGTGGTTTGTGGTGCCAATGTTTCAGAATCAGTTTCATTTTCACGTAATGTCCGTTACCGTCGCGATACGGATACTTTGTGCGACACGCCAACGGCAGAGAGTGACAGGTGACGCAGATGGGTGTAAGAAACCGCTGGCGCGCCGCCGTGACTGTGGTGGCAGTCGCCGCCGCAGTGGTCACCGGAGTAGTTGCGGGTCAAGCGCAAGCGCAGGGCTGTCAGCCCTACGGCGCCATCGGGGGTTACTGGACAAGTATGGGCGCAGGCTCGTCATTTCTCGGGGGCTGCACCAACGACGAACACGACGTGCGGGGCGGGCGCGTCGAAAGCTTCTGGGGTGGCGCGATCTATTGGAGTCCGCAGACGGACGCCCGAAGTGTGAAGGGCGCGATCAGAGCGTTCTACAACTCGATGGGAGCCACCGACTCCTTCCTCGGACTGCCCCTCACCCATGAGTTGCCGACCCCCACACGTTTTGGTGCCTTCAACCACTTCCAGGGCGGCAGCATCTACTGGTCACCGGCGACCGGCGCGCATGAGGTCCATGGAGCCATCAAGAACGCCTGGGCGGGAGAAAGCTGGGAACGGGGGTGGCTCGGCTTCCCCACCAGCGACGAGTACTCGGTACCGGGGGGCAGGAAGAGCGACTTCCAGGGCGGCTCGGTCTACTGGAACGCAGGCACCGGCACGACGTCGCTGAACGCTTCCACCTCGACTCCACCGCAGTCGGCCGGGGGGAGCTCTTCAGTCGGCGCACGCGCACTGGCCGTCGCCAGGACGAAGATCGGCGCCCCCTACGTGTGGGGCGGCAACGGGCCGAACAGCTTCGACTGCTCGGGCCTCACCCAATGGGCGTTTCGGCAGGTGGGGGTGAGCATCCCTCGGGTCGCTGCCGACCAGGCCCGTTCCGGTACGTACGTTGCCCGTGGTGACCTGCAGCCAGGTGACCTCGTGTTCTTCTACAACCCGGTGTCCCACGTCGGCATCTATGACGGCAACGGCAGCGTCCTGAACGCTCCGGACGTCGGCCAGGTGGTCCATTTCACCCCGATCCAGTACCTGCCCTACGCAACGGCGCGCCGCTACACGTAGTCGGTAGCGCCTACATCCGCTGCACGGCGGTCACTTCCAGGACCACCTCGCCCGCTTCGTCGCTCGCCGCCAGGTCCACCTCGGCCAGCACCGCCCAGTCGTGGTCCTCGGCTGGGTCGTCGAGCACCTGGCGCACCCGCCACAGGTCGGGACGCTGTTCGATCTGAAACAGCTTCGGCCCCCGCGCGTCCGGCCCGGTACGGATCTCGTCGTGCTCCTCGAAGTACGGATCCAGCGATCCCGCCCAGTCGACCTCGGGATCGAGTTCGTCGAGTGCGTCCCAACGCTCGCGAGCTGCGAGCTCGACCCGGCGGAACAACGCGTTACGGACCAGCACTCGGAACGAGCGCACGTTGGCCGTGATCGGCCGTACCTTCTCTTCCAGTGGTTGCTCTGACGGGACGTCCCCCGGGTTCTGCAGCTGCTCCCACTCGTCGAGCAGGCTCGAGTCGACTCCGCGGATCAGCTCGCCGAGCCATTCGGTGAGGTCAACCAGCTCCTCGGTGCGCGCAGACTCCGGCAGTGTCTGACGCAGCGCGCGGTAGGCATCGGCCAAGTAGCGCAGCACCAGTCCCTCGGAACGGCTGAGGCTGTACTGGCTGACGAACTCGGTGAACGTCATCGAACTCTCCACCATGTCGCGCACCACCGACTTCGGGGACAACGCGAACTCGCTGACCCAAGGGTGCCCGGCACGGTAGGTCTCGAAGGCGGGGAACAGCAGCTCCTCGCCCAGCGGCTTCGGCCACGTCACCTCCTCTAGCAGCTCCATCCGCTCCTCGTACTCGATGCCCTCGGCCTTCATTGCCGACACTGCCACCCCGCGCGCGGCATGTTGCTGTGCCATGAGGACCTGACGCGGATCGTCCAGAGTGGACTCCATGACGGACAGGGCATCGAGGGCGTAGCTGGGGGACTCGGGATCCAGCAGCTCCAGAGCGGCCAGGGCGAAGGGAGACAGCGGCTGGTTGAGGGCGAAGTCGCGCTGCAGATCCACGGTGAGTGCGACCGAGCGCCCGTGCTCGTCCGGCTCAGGCAGCACCGCGACGATGCCGGCGTCGCGCAGACCCCGGTAGAGCGCGATGGCCGACAGTGCGTGCTTGCGCTGCGCCGCGGGAGTCTCGTGGCTGTCCGTCAGCAGGTGCCGCATGGCATCGAATGCGTCGCCGGGGCGGCTGATCACGTTGAGGAGCATGGAGTTGGTCACCTTGAACCGCGAGGTGAGCTGCTCGGGTTCTGCCGCCACGAGTCGGTCGAAGGTCGGCCGCCCCCAGGACACGAAGCCCTCCGGGGCCTTCTTGCGCTGCACGCGCTTGAGCTTCTTCGGGTCGTCCCCGGCCTTGGCTACCAGGCGCGCGTTTTCCACGTCGTGCTCGGGTGCCTGCACCACCACGGTGCCCAGGGTGTCGAAACCGGCGCGTCCGGCGCGACCAGCGATCTGGTGGAACTCCCTGGCGCGCAAGTGCCTGGTTCGGATGCCGTCGTACTTGGTCAGTCCGGTGAAGAGCACGGTGCGGATGGGGACGTTGATACCCACGCCCAGGGTGTCGGTCCCACAGATGACCTTGAGCATCCCGACCTGGGCCAGCCGCTCTACCAGCCGCCGATACTTGGGCAGCATCCCAGCGTGGTGCACGCCGATTCCCATGCGTACCAGTCGGCTCAGGGTCTTTCCGAATCCGGTGGAGAAGCGGAAGCCGCCGATCATCTCGGCGATGGCGGCTTTCTCCTCCTTGCTACACAGGTTGATGCTGGTCAGCGCCTGGGCTCGTTCCAGCGCTGAGGCCTGGGTGAAGTGCACGACGTAGACGGGGGCCTGCTGGGTGGAGACGAGTTCCTCGATGGTCTCCTGCAGCGGCGTGGTGACGTAGGAGAACATCAGCGGCACCGGACGTTCGGTGCCCGAGACGACGGCAACCGGACGGTCGCTTCGCCGCTCGAGGTCCTCGACGAAGAAGGTGACGTCGCCGAGGGTGGCCGACATCAGCACGAACTGCACGTCCGGCAGCTCGATCAGGGGCACCTGCCACGCCCAGCCGCGGTCGGGCTCGGAGTAGAAGTGAAACTCGTCCATCACCACCTGGCCGATGTGTGCCCCGGTTCCTTCGCGCAGCGCCAGGTTGGCCACGATCTCGGCTGTCGCGCAGATGATGGGTGCGCCGGAGTTGACTGCGGCGTCGCCGGTCATCATGCCGACGTTCTCGGCACCGAACACCTCGCACAGGGCGAAGAACTTCTCGCTGACCAGCGCCTTTATCGGTGCGGTGTAGAAGCTGCGCTTTCCCTGGGCCATGGCGACGAAGTGCGCCCCGATCGCCACCATGGACTTTCCCGAGCCGGTCGGGGTCGCGAGGATGACGTGCGAGCCGGACACGACCTCCAGCACCGCTTCCTCCTGTGCCGGGTACAGGGTGAGTCCGCGTTGCAAGGTCCACTGCGTGAACGCCTCGTACAGCGAGTCCTCGTCAGGGTTGGCAGGAATCATCGAGGTCAAGGTCGGCGGAGCAGGTGTCGTCATGATGGAACCCATCGTGCCCTGTTCGCCCGCCTGGCGGGTGCACCGGGCATTGCGTACGTTGTGGGGATGGCTGACTCAGCAGTGACCACAGTGGACGCAGGACCGAGGAAGGTCGCCCGCCAGGTCGTGGTGAACACCTCGCCGGGCGCGATCTTCGCGCTGGTGTCCGATCCCCGACACCATGGTGAGCTGGACGGCTCGGGCAGCGTGGGCGACGCCGTGTCCGCCCCGGAGAAGCTCAGCGTGGGGGCGAAGTTCTCCATGGGCATGAAGATGTACGGAGTGCCCTACCGGATCACCAGCACCGTCACTGCGTTCGAGCAGGACCGGCTCCTCGAGTGGCGCCACCCCCTGGGGCACTCCTGGCGATGGGAGCTGGCCGAAGCCACACCGGGTCAAACGCAGGTCACCGAGACCTTCGACTACTCAGGAGCCAAGGCAGGCAAGGTGCTCGAGCTCGTGGGCGTCCCCAAACAGAACGGTTCGGGCATCACGCGGACCCTGGACAAGCTGCGGGAACGCTTCGCGCACTGACGAGCTCGGCGCCCTTGCCTTCGCTCAGGTTGCACTGCGGTCGTCGGCGACGATCGTCCCGAGCACCGCTTCCCGCATGGACGGATTCTCGGTCGGCAGGTTCTCGGTGACACCCGCGATCAGGATCTGCCTCCAGTCATGTGGATCGAAAACCCTTGGTGGAGAGGAACTGATGAAGTCCTCGACCACCCGCAGGAAGCGGACCGGATCGTCGTGGAAGGGAAAGTGGCCGCTCCCGTGAAAGATCTCGAGGCGAGATCCGGGCATCGCGGCGTGCGCGAGGTAGGCGTGCTTGACGGGGATGACGCTGTCCAGATCGCCCCAGATGATCAGCACGGGGAGTTCGGCCGTCAGGTGACACCGGTCGAGAATGGTCACCACCTGCCCGCGCCAGTCGACCACTGCGCGCAGGGTTCTGAGGAAGGCCTCCCGCGCCGTCGGATCGGGTAGGTCGCTGAGGACACGTATGAGGTCCCCGGTGTCGTGGAAGACGGTCGCGGATGCAAATGGTCCGCGGTAGAGGAAGTCGACGACCGTGCCGAGTAGCCGGACGGCCGCCATGGATCCGGGAAGCTGCAGCAGCCGGAGGGCCTGGTTGGCCACTGGCACGGCGGCGAATCTCAACGCGGGGTTGACGTCCTTGGTCACTCCGCCGGGCGCAACCACGATGAGGCGCTCGACCATGTGTGGGAACTGATACGCAAACTGCAGCGCCACTCCGCCGCCGAGGGAGTGCCCGACGAGCGTCACATGTTCGATCCCGAGCACCGTGAGGAGATCTCGCATGCCGTTGGCGTAGGCAGCGACTGAATAGTCGGCGCGCGGCTTGTCCGAACGGCCGTGGCCGAGTAGGTCGGGCGCGATCACCGTGAAGTGCTTCGCGAGCTGTTCGGTGACCTCGGCCCACGTGGAGGAGTTGTCACCGATACCGTGGATGAGCAGCAGCGGAGGCCCCTCGCCGGTCATTCGGAATGCGCGCCGGTACCCGTGAATGGTCCGGAACATCAACGGCGGTTCGCCATCGGGGACCAGTCGCAGTGAGCGGGAGTCTCGTGCACTCATGGTGGCCTCCTCTCCTCGCAGTCTCCGTTCCCAGGATTGCCGCCTCGTGAGCGGCTGATGTCCAGCGGGTAAAGGAGTTGCGGCACGGGCGTGCTTCGGCCCGATGGCTGCTGCCGCCCTGTCGTCGAACGGCGCACGTCTGGGTACCGTGGTGGCCGTTGTTGGCACACCGACACTTCGAGCATGGAGCGACCCGCGGTGACAGAATCCGAGTTCGCAGCGCGGCACGTCTACGGGGACCCTGACGCTCCCACGTCTGTGGTGGAGTTCGGTGATTTCGAGTGTCCGTACTGCGCTGCGGCGGCTCCGGTGCTGCGGGAGCTGGTCGACGGCTCAGAAGGTGCGGTGCGGCTGGTGTTCCGGCATTTCCCGATGTTCGAGCCGCACCCCTACGCGTTGACCGCCGCCCTGGCTGCGGAGGCAGCCGCTGAGCAAGGATCGTTCTGGGCGATGCACGATGTCCTGTTTGCTCACCAGGATCGCTTGGGTGACGCCGAGTTGACCCGCTACGCGCTGGATCTGGGGCTGGATCCGGCAACGATGGTGGGCGCGGGGGTGCAGCGTTTCGGCGAGGCCATCGAGGCGGACTACGCCGCGGGCGCGGCACTCGGGGTCCACGGCACGCCGACGTTGTTCCTCGGTCCCGATTCCTACACCGGCCGACTGGAGCTGCGGGCCCTGCGTGCGGCGGTGGCCCGCTCTCTACGCAGTAGTGGCGGCGGAGGGGTCACGCCAGGGGCGGGGAGGTAGGGGCGGGATGACGGTCTCGTCGTCGAGAGTGCACAACGGCAGGCGCTCGCCGAGGTAGCGCAGCAGCATCGAGCCGAGGATCGCGGCCAGTAGCGAACCGATCAGTACACCGATCTTCGCTTGATCTCGTAGCGATGTGGAGTCGAAGGCCAGGTCGGTGATGAACAGGGAGATGGTGAAACCGATGCCGGCCAGTACCGCTCCGCCGATGACGTGGCCGTAGCGGATGCCTCCGGGCAGTGTCCCGAGTCCGGTGCGGAGTGCGATCAGGGCGCCTGTGGTGATGCCGAGGGTGTTCCCGAGGACGAGGGCGGTGATGACCCCGAGGGTGACCGGCGAGGTGAGCGCGGCACTGAACAGCTCCCCGTTGAGGTGCACGCCCGCGTTTGCGAGCCCGAACACGGGCACGACCAGGAACGCGCTCACCGGGTGCAAGGCATCCTGGAGTCGGTCGTTGGCCGGTACCGTGGCGCGAACGGCGGATACGGCCAGCCGTGCCTGCATGGGCCCGGCGCGTTCGATCAGTGCCCTGCCGTAGACGCGGATCCGGTCGCCTTGGGTGGACTCGATCGTGCGGGTGGGCAGGAGCAGTCCGACCAGGACGCCGGCGAGGGTGGGGTGGACTCCGCTGGCGTAGACGGCGACCCACAGCGCGAGGCCGGTGAGCACGTACGGGGTGAGTCTCCAGACTCCGAGCCAGCGGAGTGTGCCGAGGGCGAGGACGAGCAGGCTGGCGACGAGCAGGGCGGTGAGGGAGACCGTGGGCGTGTAGAAGACCCCGAGGACCACGATGGCTCCGATGTCGTCGACGATGGCCAGGGTCAGCAGGAACAGTCGCAGCCGGTCCGGGCAGCGGGGGCCGAACAAGGCCAGGATCCCGACGAGAAACGCCGTGTCGGTGGACATCGCGATGCCCCAGCCGTGGGCTCCGGGACCGCCGTGGTTGATGAGCAGGTAGAGCAGTGCGGGCACCACCAGTCCGCCGATGGCTCCGAGCGCGGGTGCTGCCACTGCGCGGACGCTGCGTAGCCCGCCGACGGTGACTTCGCGGCTGATCTCCAGTCCGACGACGAGGAAGAAGATCGCCATCGCCGCGTCATTGACCCAGTGGCGCAGGTCCAGCTCGAGGGCGAGGTCGCCGACTCGGAACGAGGCCACGGTCGACCACACCGACTCATAGCTCGACCAGCCCGGCACGTTCGCCCAGACCAGAGCCGCCACCGTCGCGCCGAGCAGCAACATCGCGCTGCCGGTCTCCTCCGCAAGGAACTGCCGCACCGAAGGCGACAGACGCGGCAGCGGAACCACGACACGCGTCGGGGGACCCGGGCGTGCAGGCCGCGTCACGGGGGCCGTTCCACGGGCACCGGACTCTGCGTCGGCTTCGCTGGTCATCCGCTGGGTCCGAACCTTTCCACCCGGATCATGTCCGCGCGCACCTCGTGCGGACGTTACCCGGCCTGCTGCGTCAGCGAGCGAACATCACATCTCGATGAGGTCAAGCAAGGCCAGGGTAGCGCTGCACGCGTCCACTTTCGGGGACCGCGCAGACGCGAGGTGGTGGGTATCAGGCGTCGACAAAGCTCGGTGCGGGTTCGGCGCTGCTCCGCACGCCGCCGCAAGCGGGCGCTGGGGCAGTCACGGAGGGTGCAGCGGGGTCGGAGAGTCCGGTCAGCTCAGCGAGTGCCTCGTGGAGGTGGTCGACCAGGTCCCAGACGTCGGGCACCACTTCGCGGCAGGCGAGGATGCCGAAGTCCACGTGCCCGTTGTAGGACATCACCGTGATGTTGATGCCGCCGCCGAGGTCGCTCACCACTGAGGAAGGGAAGGTCCCCGTGACGGTCGCGCCCGCGGCATACAGGGGCAGCTGTGGGCCGGGAACGTTGGAAATGAACAGGTTGAAGGGCGGGGCGCCCAGGGCCGCGGCCCGCAAGAACGCGCGAGAGGCCATTCCGTGGAAGAGCTGCGGCAATGCCGCGCTCCACTCGTGCAGCAGCGTCGAAGGTATCCCGCGGAAGCGCTCTTTGGCTGCCGCCAGCGAGGCGTTCAGGAGCCGGACGCGCTGTTCTGGATCGTGCTCGTTCGTCGGTATGGCGGAGAGCATGAACGAGATCTGGTTGCCTCCGGTGCCCATCTGTTCCTGGGTGCGCACGGAGACAGGCATCGCCGCGACGAGCGGAGCGTCGGGCAAAGCGTCGTGATCGATCAGCCAGCGCCGCAGCGCGGTCGTGCACAGCGCCATCACCACATCGTTGACGGTGAGCCCCATGCCCTTCTTGATCGTCTTGATCTCCGCGAGCGGAAGGGAGGTGAAGGCGTAGCTCCGGTGCCCGGTGACGGGGTCGTTGAACGGGGTGTGAGGGGGAGTCGGTGCGCGCGGGGGCAGATTCTTGTCGCTGGCCAGTCCGGTGAGACGGCCCACCCGGCTCGCCACGGCGCCGAGCGCACCGGCTCCGGGCATGGTGACGGCGCCCGGCAACTCGAGCAGGTGCGGCAACATCGTGGGGGCAGCCATGAGTAGCTGGGCGGGGCGCGTCGCCAAGTGCCACGCGCTCTTGCCCAACAAGGTTGCGATGCCAGGCGCGGGTTCTGAACTCGCAGCGACGGTCGGTGCGGGCACCTCGCTCGGCTCTGGACTGAGGTCCAGCATCACGGCCAGCACCTCGGCACCGGAGACGCCATCGACGACCGCGTGGTGCACCTTCATGTAGAGCGCCTGGCGGCCGCCGGACAGTCCGTGCACCAGGTAGCACTCCCACAAGGGGTGTTCGCGGCTCAGTGGGGTCTCCGACAGGCGGGCAACCTGCTCCGCGAGCTGTTGGTCGGTACCGGGCGCAGGCAGGCCGATCTCCCTGATGTGGTGTTCCAGGTCCGGTGACGTCGAGTCGACCCAGTAGGGCAGGTCGAGCCCGAGGGGGACCTGACGCAGCTTCCACCGAAGAGGATCAATGAGATGCAGTCTGCTGCCGATCAGTGCCCGGAGGTCGTCCACCGTCAGGGCACCACCTGGAGCAGTCGACGGATCGAGTATGGCCATCACACCCACGTGGGTGAGCGTCGTCGAGGTCTCGGCGTTGAGGAACTGGGCGTCGAGTGACGTGAGCTGACGGACGAGCGGGTCCGCGGGCGACGACCTGTGCACGGGTTCCGCGGTACGACGAGGAGGAAGCTTGGCCTCACGGGTTGCCGGCGGCTCAGACTCCCGTACCTGGGGAAGCGAGCTTGCCCCGACGGTGATGGCGAGCCGTGTCATGCCGGACTCGACGCGGGTCGAGGTGACCAGTCCGAGCCGGGCGGCAGTGCGCGCGGCTCCCATTTCGTCGGGGAGGCACAGTCCGATCAGTTCACCGATCCCGAGGCCGCGGGCGCGTCCGTGGATGGCGGTCAGGAGGGCGGCACCCACACCCTGGCGTTGCCAGCAGTCCTCGACCAGCAGTGACAGCTCGGCGGACCGTGGATCGTCCAGGCTGGGTATCAGTTGAGCGAATCCGATCACGTCGGATCCGGCGACGGCGACGAGCGTGTGCCCGCGGGGCGGCTGCAGGAGTCGTTGCGCCCAACCATCCGGCAGCCGTCGTATTCCGCTGTGATAGCGCGCAAAGAGTGTTGCCCTGCTGCAACGACCGTGCATGTCCGCCAAGGCGGCTGTGTCGGCCTCACGGGCGATCCGCACCACCACGCTCGCACCGAAGGCGGCGCTGACTGTGACGGGTAGATCGGATGGGCGGCCGACCGTGACCAGCAGCCTGGCGAGCGCCTGTACGCGCGACAGCTCGCCGTCGGTGAACGGCGCCCATTCCCTGGCGGCCACCACCCGATCGCCGGTGTCGAGTGTGATCGTGGCCCGGTGTCCTCCGGGTTCGAGCTGTATCGAACCCACCACGTCGGCGGCTGTTGCGGCCGGTAGGTCGAGGTCACCATCGTCAGCGAGGGGACGAACCCAGTCGGCGCCGAGCACCCGCCGCAGTGCCTCGTACGCCGTGCTGGCCCCGGACAGCGCGTCGGAGGCTGCGCGCAACACAGTTGTCTGTGCGTCGACGAGATCCCGGACGGAGGCCGAGCTGATCCCCACGCACCGACCGCCGTGAGCTTCGACGAGGTTGGTCAGCTCCTCTTCGGTCAGCGTCGCCGGCGCGTGCAGCACCAGCTCGTCGACGACAGTGGCTGTCTCCTCGGGGGAGTTCGCATCGCCCGCCACTGGCAACACTGCGACAGAGAGCAGGTTGCACCCGTGTTTCCCGAGGTGTGTCGCCAAGGTCGCCAACGTGCCCGGTCGGTCAGCCAGTCGCGCACGTACTCGCCACGTCCGCCCAGTCTCTGGAATCTCGTCCCATTGCATGTGCTAAGCCTTCGCCCGCAGCGTTGCCGTCACGTCAGCGTCGGATTTCCACCGGGTAAAGGTTGGATGGCCAACTGCCTAGCGCACGGGTGAACACCCTGGACTCGGCGACCGCCCTTGGGCTCGTCAGCTGGCGACCAGCCACTGGTCCGGACCGAAGACCTCGTAGTGGATGTGGTCGACGGGTACTTCGCGTTCGATCAGAGAGCTGCGCACCGATTCCATGAACGGCATCGGCCCGCAGAGGTAGACCTGCGCGTCGGACGGGAGATCGACGGTGTCAAGGTCGATCCTGCCGAGCGTGATGGTGTCGGAGGAGGGCCGGGCGCCCAGGTCTTCATACCAGTGGTGCAGGGTCGCCGACGGGATCTGGTCGACCAGCTCCTGCAGCTCACGACGGTGGGCGTGCCGAGCGGGGGAGCGGTCCGCGTGCAGCACCGAGATCGGACGGCTCGCGCTGGTGGCTCCGAGATGGTGCAGCATGCCGACCATCGGGGTGCAGCCGATTCCAGCGGAGATCAACAGCAATGGTGCCGCGCTGTCGTCGAGCACCAAGTTGCCGAATGGTCGCGAGACGCGCAGCAGGTCCCCGTCGAAGACGTTCTCGTGCAAGAAGTTGGACACCTCGCCCGCCGGAATTGCTGTGCCGTCGGGGGCCACTGTCTCCGGGATCGACTTGACGGTGATGCGCCACGCGTCGTGCATCGGCGCCCTCGACAGGCTGTACTGGCGGATCTGCCGCGCCCCGTCAGGCAGGGCCACAGACACCGAGATGTACTGGCCCGGGCGGAAATCGCACAGCGGCGACCCGTCCCGAGAACCAAGAATGAATGCCACGGTGTCGGGCGATTCCTGCACGCGGCGGCGCACCGTAACCTCTTGCCAGACCTTCCCCGGCTCGACACCGGAGGCGGCGTACAGGTCGTTCTCGATGGCGATCAGGGAATCGGCCATCAGCCAGTAGACCTCGTCCCAGGCTCCGGCCACGTCTTCCGTCACCGCGTCGCCGAGGATGTGCACGATGGCTTCGAACAGGTACTTGTGCACGATCTGGTACTGGTCGGCGGTGATGCCGAGTGAGGCGTGCTTATTGGCGATCCTCGAGAGGATCGCCTGCGGGCTCGGCGCGTCTTCGGTCACCAGCAGGGTGGCGTACCCGGCAATGGCTCCGGCAAGGGCACGCTGCTGGTCTCCCTGAGCCTGGTTGCCCCGGTTGAACAGGTCCCGTTCGAGTTCGGGATGCGCTGCAAACATGCGCTGGTAGAAGACCGGGGTGATGTCGCCGATTGCGGCGCCGATCACCGGCAGGGTGGCCCGGACGATCTCAGTCGACTGTGTTGACAGCGTTGCATCCTCCAAGGGACGTGAGACGGCGATGTGTTCTAGCGGGCCGAACGAGGGGTCATGGAGATGAGGATCGCCCGGCTGGGGGCGGTGGTGAGATCGGCCAGGGTGAGGGGGTCGAGTTCCGCGAAGAACGCCTCCTTGGCTCGGGCCAACGCGGTGCGGAGCCGACAGCCGTGACGAAGCGGGCAGGGGCGCGCTCCCTCGCACTCGATGACTTCGTGCTCGCCTTCGAGCTGCCGGGTGAGCCAGCCGATGGACACGTGGCGACCGAACTCGGTGATGTTCAAGCCGCCGCCACGGCCCCGGCGGGTCTCGACGACGCCCAGTGCGCGCAGTCGAGCCACCGCTTTTGCTGCGTGGGTGTACGGAACCTCAATCTGTTCGGCCACCAGGCGGGTGGTCGGAGTGTGTGCTGCCGCTGCGGTATCGATCACGGCCAGGCGCATGACAAGACGAAGCGCCAGATCGGTAAAGCGGGTCAGCTGCACATGTTCACAGTATTGAATTGGCATCTGAAATACCGATTAAGTGAGCGGGCTCACCGTGACCCGAAGTGGATGTAGATTCACGTCCTGCAGCAGGAATGTGCAGCTGCCGCCGGGGACCTGTCCGTGGTCGGCGCACACACCCCCGCCGACCACGGAGTCAGAGGACCTCGGGAGTGCCCGTTCCGGACGAGGGGTCCTGGCCGGTGCGCTGCGCGAGGAAACGTTCCAGCTCGGCGCCGATCTCGTCGCCGGTGGGCAGCTCACCGTTCGCGGCGAGTAACGAGGTGCGCTCCTGGGAGCCGACGTAGGCGTCGTACTGGCGCTCCAGGGCCTGCACCACAGCCGCCACCTCATCGGAGCCGGTGACCTGGGCGTCGATCTGCTCCCGCACGCGGGCGCTCGCCGTAGTGAGCTGATCCAGCGGCAGAGAGAGCCCGGAGGCGTCACTGAGGTGGCTGAGCAGCGTCTGCGCGGCCTCGGGGTAATCGGTCTGGGTGAGGTAGTGCGGAACGTGCACGGCGAAACCCATGGCTTCATGGCCGGCCTGGCCCATCCGCAGCTCCAACAGGGATGCCGCGCTGGCCGGTATCTGCACGTTGCCGACCCAGGGCTCGTACCCACGGACCAGGTCCGTCGAGGAACCGTGTGCGGTCACTCCGGAGGGACGGGTGTGCGGCACTGCCATGGGGATGGCGTTGATCCCGATGGTGCGTCGAACACCGAAGCGTTCGGCCAGCAACTGCACGGCTGTGATGAACCGCTCCCAGCGCAGGTCCGGCTCCATCCCGGCCAACAGCAGGAACGGCGTGCCCGACGAGTCCTTGACGGCGTAGAGATTCAGTGAGGGCTCGGCGTAGCTGGCGAAGTGGTCGCCCTCGAAGCTCATTGCGGGGCGCCGTGAGCGGTAGTCGAGCAGGTCGTCGATGTCGAAGGACGCCACCAGCTCGGTCTCCAGGCTCTCACGCAGATGCGTGGTGGCGATCCGAATGGCATGGCCCGCATCGGAAAACCCCTCCATGCCATGGACCAGTACCGGGCCGCGGCCATCGGCGGCGTTCAGCTCGGGGGAGGGGAACTCCAGCTCATACATCGTCGACGTCTCGCCGGAGTTCTCGGGCTCGTTCATGTGCTCATCCTGGTGCTCGTTCATGGGAGGCCATCGACCCCTTTCCGCTCGCTTACCTACTATTGTCCCTCAACGCTGGGCCAGGGGTGACACATTCCTCCGTTCACCGGCGCAGGGCGACCGCCGGATCACGGGGAGAAGGCGGCGAGCCTGTGGACCTCAGGCAGGGTCGGGTGGTCGAAGACCGCGTCCACCCGGTGCTCGACGGTTCACGCGCGGCCCACCGTCGCCTGCCCGATGCACGCGAGATCGGTCGCTTCCGCTGCTCGAGTCTGAAACGATGAGACGCAGACGTTGACTCGACACGAGAGGTGGGACAGGTGCCCCAGCAGGTGCGCGGAGTGATTGCCAGGAGCAAGGGTGCTCCGGTGGAGCTCGTCGACATCACGATCCCCGACCCCGGGCCGCGGGAGGTAGTCGTCGACATCCAGGCCTGCGGGGTGTGCCACACCGACCTCACCTACCGTGACGGTGGCATCAACGACGAGTACCCCTTCCTGCTCGGCCACGAGGCCGCCGGCGTCGTGGAGAGTGTCGGCGCCGGGGTCACTGCCGTCGCGCCGGGCGACTTTGTCGTGCTCAACTGGCGTGCGGTGTGCGGTGAGTGCCGGGCGTGCAGGCGGGGCCGGCCCTGGTACTGCTTCGACACCCACAACGCGGCGCAGAAGATGACCCTGGCCGATGGCACCGAGCTGACACCGGCGTTGGGCATTGGCGCGTTCGCGGACAAGACGCTCGTGCACGAAGGCCAGTGCACCAAGGTGGACCCTTCGTCGGACCCTGCCGTGGTCGGGCTGCTCGGATGCGGGGTGATGGCCGGGATGGGTGCCGCGATGAACACCGGGAACGTCAGCCGAGGCGACAGCGTGGCCGTGATCGGCTGCGGTGGAGTGGGAGATGCCGCGATCGCCGGGGCACGGCTGGCGGGTGCGAGCACGATCATCGCCATCGACCGCGACGCGAAGAAGCTGCAGTGGGCCACCGACCTCGGCGCCACGCACACCATCAACGCCTCCGAGGGGGACGTCGTGTCCGCTGTTCAGGAGCTGACCGGTGGTTTCGGTGCGGATGTAGTGATCGACGCCGTCGGGCGCCCGGAGACCTGGAAGCAGGCGTTCTACGCCCGTGACCTGGCCGGTACGGTGGTTCTCGTCGGTGTTCCCACCCCGGAGATGACCCTGGAAATGCCGCTGGTCGACTTCTTCTCCCGCGGTGGCTCGCTGAAGTCCTCCTGGTACGGCGACTGCTTGCCCGAGCGAGACATCCCAATGCTGGTGGACTTGTACCAGCAGGGCAGGCTGCCGCTGGAACTGTTCGTCAGCGAACGCATCACCCTCGATGCGGTCGAACAGGCCTTTGCCACCATGCACGCCGGTGAGGTACTGCGCTCCGTGGTGATCCTGTGACCGTGCGAGTAGACCGGGTCGTCACCTC
This sequence comes from Mycobacteriaceae bacterium, assembly GCA_017882745.1. GTDB lineage: Bacteria > Actinomycetota > Actinomycetes > Mycobacteriales > Mycobacteriaceae > X156. Next base: position 20,387 of record JADGOX010000338.1, read on the forward strand.
CGGCACGTTCAGCCTGGACGGTGGCACCTGGGACGTCGACAACAACATCTGGCTGATCGGTGACGACAGTGAGGTGGTGGTCGTGGACGCGGCGCACACCGCCCAACCGATCATTGACGCGGTTGCCGGTCGGCGAGTGGTGGCGGTGGTCTGCACGCACGGCCACAACGACCATGTCACCGTCGCGCCACAGCTCGGTGAGCGGCTGGATGCACCGGTGCTGCTGCACCCGGCCGACGAGGTGCTCTGGGAGATGACCCACCCGGGACTCACCCACGGGACATTGGCTGACGGTCAGCGGATCAGCGTGGCGGGCACGGAAATCCAGGTTCTACACACTCCAGGACACTCACCCGGCAGCTCGTGCCTGTACGTACAGGAAGCGGGTGTGCTGTGCACCGGCGACACCCTGTTCGCGGGAGGTCCTGGCCGGGTTACGTCTCAACGGGACTTCGAGACCATCATGGACAGCCTTGAGCAACGCATCTTTGGCGGCCAATTCCCCGACAGCACAACGTTTCTGCCTGGTCATGGCGAAGGCGGCATGCTGGGCGACGAACGGGCACGACTGGTGGAGTACCGCGAACGGGGCTGGCAGTAGCAGGTCATCCCGACAGGCTCGACGCTGCTTCGCGTGCTCGATGCGAGTTGTCCACATCGCGTGAGTTGTCCACATGACGGCCTCAGGCGAGAAATGCCGCAGCCCGCACCGGGCACCGTGGGTCGCCATGACCACATCAACGACACCGCCTCCGACCACCATCCGGATCTGCAGGCCCGGCGACCTCATCGCGTCAGTCCCCGGCCTTCTCGGATTCAACCCGTCACGCTCTCTCGTCGTCCTCTGTATGGAGGGGCACCCCGCCAGCCGGGTGGGTCTGGTGATGCGCCTGGATCTGCCGGATCCGCTGCGTGTCGATCCTGACGGTGAGGCCGCGCTGGTTGAGCAGATCTCCGTGTTGTGTTCCCGGCGCGCTGCTCCGGCGATCATCGTGATCGTGGTGGAGGACAGGGCAGCGGGAGCCACACCGCCGCACCGCGAGCTCCTCGCCGCGTTGCGCGATGCGTGCGAGGAGGTGGGCACTGAGCTGCTTGATGCGCACGTGGTAGATCGGGTCGTCGCGGGTGCACGCTGGCGTGGCTACGACGAGCACGACCATCGCGGGGGAACGCTGCCCGACCCACAGTCGTCGATGGTGAGCGCCGCCCACGTGGCGCAGGGTCGGGTGATTCACGGTGCGCGCGAGGAACTCGACGAGCTGCTTCGTCGCGATCCTGAGCCGTATCTGTCGCGACGCGCAGACCTGATCGGTCCTGCCCTGGATGCGGCGCTGCTGGCCAGAGACACGACCGGGCAACGTGCGGTGCGTCACGACCTCGAGACGGTACTCGCTGCTGTCGCCCAGCTCAACGCCGACGAGGTGCTACTGGATGAGGAGATCGCGCGGATCGGAGCGGCGCTCTCCGATCCGCTGGTGCGTGACGCCTGCTTTGGGCTTGCCGTCGGAGAGCACGTTCACGCCGCTGAGCGCTTGTGGCTTCAGCTCTGCCGTGCGCTGCCCGACCCTGAGCGTGCGGAGGCTGCGGTGCTGGTGGCCTACAGCTGCTACGTGCGGGGAGAGGGACCGCTCGCTGGGATTGCCCTGCGCGCGGCGCTGACCAGCATGCCCGGGCATCGCATGGCGAATCTCCTGGACTCAGCATTGTCCGGTGGTCTGCCGCCGGAGGTTCTCCGCGACCTCGCGGACACGGCACTGGGAATCGCTGCCGAGCTCGGCGTGGCGCTGGTGCCCTCTACGCCACGCCCGCCCGCTGCTGAATGAGCTGCCATGCGTCGCCGACGATCGTGTCGAGCGAGGTCAGCTCCGGTCGCCATCCCAGATCGGCCGTAGCCCTGGCGCTGGAGGCGACGAGAACAGCGGGGTCGCCCGCCCGTCGCGCCGCGACCTGGGCGGGGATCGGGTGGCCGGTGACTCGCCGGCAGGCCTCGATCACCTCGACCACGGAGAAACCCGTGCCCGTCCCCAGATTGTAGATGCGATGAGCGCCGGCGGTCGCGTGCTCGAGGGCCAGCAGGTGCGCCTCGGCGAGGTCACGCACGTGGATGTAGTCACGCAGGCAGGTCCCGTCGGGTGTGGGCCAGTCGTCACCGTAGATGGTGATGTGCTCGCGCTGACCCGTGACCACCTGCAGCACGAGTGGGATCAGGTGAGTCTCGACGATGTGGCGTTCCCCCAAGCCTCCGTGGGCGCCGGCCACGTTGAAGTAACGCAAGCTCACCGCCGCAAGCCCGTGGGCGTTGGCGTATGAGGTGATGGCGTGGTCGATGGCCAGCTTGGTGGCGCCGTAGGGGTTGGTGGGCCGGGTGGGCGCGTCCTCCGTGATGGGGATCTGTTCGGGCTCGCCGTAGGTCGCGGCGGTGGACGAGAACACGAGCCTCGGGGTGCCGGCAGCGCGCACCGCCTCCAGCAGTTTCAGGGAGGTGACGACGTTGCCGAACCAGTAGAGCTCCGGATGCTCGACGGACTCGCCCACCAAGGACTTCGCGGCGAAGTGCAGCACCCCGTCCATGCCTTCGGCGAGCAGCGCTGCCGCGTGGGTGGCGACGTCACCCTCGACGAACCTCGCGGAAGGTGAGACGGCGTCGGCATGCCCGGTGGACAGGTCGTCCAGGACGGTGACCTGGTGGCCTCGTTCGACCAACAGTGCGGTGCAGACACTGCCGACGTAGCCGGCTCCTCCGGTGACGAGCAACTTCACTGAAATCTCCTACAGATCGTGGGCGAACCAGAACTGGGCCGTGCGCAGGACTAGACCGGTTCGACCTGCACTGCGTGGGCCATGTCCAGCGGCAGATGGGCGCCCGCGTGCCCGGCCACGGTGATGGTCACCCCGGCGGCATCGCGCTGCACGGTCACCCGTGCGTCGGGAACAACGCCCGCTTCGCGCAGTTGCGCCATCACCGGGATGTCGGTCTGTACGTGCTCAGAGATACGACGAACCACCACCGCGACCGAGGAGCCGGCGGCCACGTCGGTCAGCCGCACCAGGGTCCCGGTGCTGGGTAGGGCACGGTCGGAGCCCAGCTCGGCCAGCCCTGGGATGGGGTTGCCGTACGGCGAGGTGGCCGGGTGGTCGAGCACCTCCACCAGTCGGCGTTCAACACCCTCGCTCATCACGTGCTCCCAGCGGCAGGCCTCCGCGTGCACCTCTTCCCACGCGAGCCCGATGATGTCGACAAGCAGTCGCTCGGCGAGCCGGTGCTTGCGCATCACCGCGACCGCGACTGCCCGGCCCTCTGCGGTGAGCTCGAGGTGCCGGTCGTCGGCAACCGCGAGCAGTCCGTCACGTTCCATCCGGGCCACGGTCTGGCTCACTGTCGGGCCACTCTGGTCGAGGCGCTCAGCGATGCGCGCCCGCAGTGGAACGACACCCTCTTCCTCGAGCTCATAGATGGTGCGCAGATACATCTCAGTCGTGTCGACCAGGTCGTTCACTCTCACACCCCTTCGTCGGCGCCGAGTCTATAGACCGCCAGAGGGTGGACGGGCTCACTAACCAGTAGCGTCGCTCCCATGACCCGGACGCCAGCGGCGGTGGTATGGACCACCGACTACCTCAGTTACCGATTCGGCGAGGACCACCCGATGGATCCCATCCGGCTGGACCTGACCATGCGCCTCGCCACCAGCCTCGGTCTCCTCGAGGGGGTGGAGACACTGCGTCCGGAGGCCGCGCCCGACGCCGAGCTGCTGCGCATCCACACGCCCGGCTACCTCGCGGCGGTCAAAGGGGCCCCGGGCCAGTTGCAGGCGGTGGGCCACGGGCTCGGCACCGAGGACAACCCGATCTTCGAGCACATTCACGAGGCCAGTGCGCTGCTCGCCGGCGGCTCGTTGTTGGCGGCCAGGGAGATTGCGGAGGGGCGCACCAAACGCGCCGTCTCCATCGGTGGTGGACTCCACCACGCGATGGCCGACTCCGCGTCCGGCTTCTGCGTCTACAACGATGTGGCCATCGCCATCGGGTGGCTGCTGGACCACGGATTCGACCGTATCGCCTACGTCGATGTCGACGTGCACCACGGCGACGGGGTGCAGGCCGCGTTCTTGCACGACCCCCGCGTACTCACGGTCTCGCTGCACCAGCACCCGGCAACGCTGTGGCCGGGCAGCGGCTGGCCACAGGAGGTGGGCAAGGGCGAGGCCGCAGGAACGACCGTCAACCTTCCTCTCATGCCTGGTACCGGTGACAGTTCCTGGCTGCGGGCATTCCATGCCGTGGTCCCGGGGGTGGTACGGGAGTTCCGCCCGCAGGTGCTGGTCACTCAATGCGGCGTGGACACCCATGGTGAGGACCCGCTCGCCGACATGCTGCTCAGTGTCGACGGACACCAGGCGATTTTCCAGGCTCTGCGCGCGCTCGCCGAGGAGACCGCAGAAGGAAGATGGCTCGCCGTGGGTGGTGGCGGTTACGGCCTGCTGCGCGTGGTGCCGCGCTCGTGGACACACCTGCTCGCCGCAGTGCTCGACCGCGATGTCGACGTCAGCACTCCGATTCCTGCCGACTGGACCGCGCACGTCGCCCCGTTTGCTCCCCGGGTGACCCTGCCGACGACGATGGGTGAGGGTGGCGACGTGTCGTTCGCACCGTGGGACGGCGTTGCCGGGGGAACTGATCCGGCAACTGCCAAGGTGGACAGCAGTATCCGGGACACCCGACGAGCGGTGTTCCCGCTCATCGGACTTGATCCGGAAGACCCGAGGGACTAGAGGCGGAGATGGCTGGCATGCCCGACCCAAGGTTGTCCGACAAGACCACGTGGGACTCGCACGACTACCCGAAGCACTGGGAGGGCGACGCCCTCGCCTCCGATGGTGGCACCGTGCACCTGAGGCCGATCACCCCCGAAGACGCGGATGCGCTCGTCGCCTTCCACAGCGGGTTGTCCGAGCACACCCGGTACCTGCGCTACTTCGGTCCGTACCCCACCATGTCGCAACGAGACCTCGCACGCTTCTCCACGGTCGACCACCATGATCGGGTTGCCGTCCTGGTACTGCTCGGCGGCGAGATCATCGCTGTGGGTCGCTATGACCGCTTGGCCGAGGTCGGAGACGGGCTCTCGGCCGAGGTCGCCTTCGTCGTTGCGGACGCGCACCAGGGTCGCGGACTGGGGTCGGTGCTGCTGGAGCACCTGGCCGCGGCAGCGGCAGAGCGGGGTATCCGGTCCTTTGTCGCAGAGGTCCTGTCCGAGAACCGGACCATGCTTGGGGTGTTCAAAGAGGCGGGCTACCAGATCAAGAGGACGTTCGATGGCGGCGTGCTGCACCTGGAGTTCGCCATCGACCCCTCCGAGGCCTTGCTCACCGTGCGTAACTTCCGTGAGCGGGCCTCCGAAGCGCGCAGCGTGCGCAACGTCCTCGCACCACGGTCAGTGGCCGTGATCGGGGCGTCGACCGACCGGTTCAAGGTGGGGCACGCGGTGCTGGTCAACCTTCTGGCCGGCGGATTCACCGGTCCGGTGTATCCGGTGAACGCCGAGCACCGCTCGGTGCTGGGCGTACGGGCCTACGAGTCGGTGCGGGCCATTCCCGATGACGTCGACCTGGCGGTCGTCGCGGTGCCGGCCAGCGGGGTGGAGGCAGTGCTGGACGACTGTCTCGCCAAGGGCGTGAAGGCGCTGGTGGTGATCTCGGCGGGCTTCGGTGAGTCCGGGCCCGAGGGGTTGGCAGCGGAACGACGGATGGTGCAGTCCGCGCGTGCGCACGGGATGCGGGTGGTGGGTCCGAGTGCGCTCGGGGTGGCCAACACCGATCCGAAGATCGCACTGAACGCCACTCTGGCGCCGGTGCTCCCAGTTCCGGGCCGGGTCGGCTTCTTCTGCCAGTCCGGTGCCCTGGGCATTGCGATCTTGGCGGCCGCAGCCGAGCGTGGTCTGGGGTTGTCCACCTTCGTCTCGGCGGGCAACCGCGCGGACATCTCCGGCAACGACCTGTTGCAGTACTGGGACTCCGACCCGGCGACCGACGTGGTCCTGCTGTACCTGGAGAGCTTCGGAAACCCGCGCAAGTTCTCGCGACTCGCCAGGCGCGTGGCCCGCAACAAGCCGGTGATTGTGGTCAAGAGCGGACGGCACGCGGTACCGGCCGGGCTGGCGGCCACCAGCGTGGAGGTGGACGACGAGAGCGTGCAGGCGTTGTTCGAGCAAGCCGGCGTGATCCGGGTCGAGTCCATCGCCCAGCTCTTCGACAGTGCGTTGCTGCTCGGCTACCAACCGCTCCCCGCCGGCCCTCGCGTCGCGGTGGTGGGTAACTCGACAGCCATGGGTGTGCTCGCCGCGGACGCCGCACGGAGTCAGGGGCTGGTGGTGGTGAACGAGCCGGTGGACGTCGGAGCAGGGGCGGGTCCCGAGGAGTTTGCCGCGGCGGTGGAGGAAGCCCTGGCCGCGCCGGACGTGGACGCACTCATCGCGGTGTTCGTCCCTCCAGTCGCGATTCCCGGCGCGGCGTATGCGACCGCCCTACGCGCGGCAGTGGCCGGCTCGGAAAAGCCGGTGGTCACCACCTTTCTTGCCGCCGAAGGGATTCCGGACTCCTTGGCCGTGCTCGGCCCCGACGGCTATCCGGCGTGTGGTTCCGTGCCCTCCTACCCCGGACCCGAACGCGCCGTGATGGCCTTGTCGCGGGCCGTGCGCTACGCGGAGTGGCGGGCGCGACCTGTCGTCGAGGAGCATCTCTTCGCGCATGACGAGCTGGTCGACATCGATCGTGCCCAGGGGCTGGTGGACGGCTGGTTGGCGGAGGACCCGGATGGCCGGTGGCTGACGGACGAGGAGGCAGCCGAACTGCTGTGCACCTGCGGGGTAGATGTTGCGGCCTTCCGGGTGGCCGCGGGACCCGAGGATGCTGTTGCCGCGGCCCGCGAGCTCGGGTTCCCAGTCGCGGTGAAGGCGATGGGGGAGCAGTGGCGCGACCGTTCCGACCTGGTTGGCGTCCGTCTGGACTTGGCGGGTGCGGACGCCGTCCGCACGGCCTACGACGAGATGGTGGAGGTCTCCGGCCACAGCTCGGTCTACGTGCAGACGATGGCGGCCAAAGGGGTGAACTGCACTGTGGGTGTGCAGGACGACCCGTCCTTCGGTTCGCTGATCTCCTTCGGCCTGTCCGGAGTCATCTCCGATTTGCTGGGTGACCGCGCGTACCGGGTGCTGCCGCTCACTTCACCTGAGGAGCTCGTTCGGGCGCCGAAGGCGGCTCCGCTGCTCACCGGCTACCGCGGCAGCGAACCGGCCGATCTCGACGCACTGGTGGCCCTGGTCCGTCGGATCGCCGCGCTCGCCGAGGAGGTGCGCGAGATTCGAGAGCTGACGTGCGGCCCCATTCTCGTGTCGACCGACGGCGCGACCGTCACCGCCGCGCGGGTGCGCGTCGGACCCGAGCCGAGCAGGGCCGACCTGGGGCCACGGCGCCTGCGCTAGCGCCGGAAGCTGATCTGCAGCGTGGGGGCCTCGGTGCCGGCGAAGAAGTCGTTGCCCTTGTCGTCGACCACGATGAACGCGGGGAAGTCCTGCACCTCGATCCGCCACACCGCCTCCATGCCGAGCTCGGGGTACTCCAGCAGCTCCACGGAGGTGATGCAGTCCTTGGCCAGGCGTGCGGCCGGGCCGCCGATCGAGCCCAGGTAGAAACCGCCGTGTGCCGCACAGGCATCGGTCACCTGCTTGCTTCGGTTGCCCTTGGCGAGCATCACCAAGGAGCCACCCGCAGCTTGGAACTGCTCGACGTAGGCGTCCATCCGGCCGGCCGTCGTGGGCCCGAACGATCCGGACGCGTAGCCCTCCGGCGTCTTGGCGGGGCCCGCGTAGTACACCGGATGGTCCTTCAGGTACTGCGGGATTTCCTCGCCGGCCTCGAGCCGCTCGGCGATCTTGGCGTGGGCGATGTCGCGGGCCACCACCAGCGGCCCGGACAGGGAGAGCCGGGTCTTCACCGGAAGGGCACTCAGCGTGGTGCGGATCTCCGCCATGGGCCGGTTCAGGTCGATGTTGACGACGTCGCCCGGGAGGTCCTCGTGTCCCACCTCGGGCAGGAACCTTGCCGGGTCACTTTCCAGCTGCTCCAGGAACACGCCTTCGGCCGTGATCTTCGCTTTGGCCTGCCGGTCGGCCGAACAGCTCACGGCGATGCCGATGGGCAGGGAAGCGCCGTGCCGCGGCAGCCGAACCACCCGAACGTCGTGGCAGAAGTACTTGCCGCCGAACTGGGCGCCGATGCCGAACTGCCGTGTCATCTCCAGTACTTGTGACTCCAGGTCGGTGTCGCGGAACGCGTGGCCGGACGGGGAGCCCTCGGTGGGCAGTGTGTCGAGGTAGTGCGCGGACGCCAGCTTCGCGACCTTGAGGTTCTGCTCCGCAGAGAGCCCACCGATGACGATGGCGAGGTGGTAGGGAGGGCACGCCGCAGTGCCGAGTGAACGCAGCTTCTCCTCGAGGAACGCCGCCAGGCGCCGCGGGTTCAGCACCGTCTTGGTCTCTTGGTAGAGGAAGGTCTTGTTGGCACTGCCGCCACCCTTGGCCATGACCAGGAAGTGGTACTCGTTGCCGTCCACCGCCGCCAGGTCGATCTGGGCCGGCAGGTTGGTGCCCGTGTTGCGCTCGTCCCACATGGTCAGTGGGGCCATCTGGGAGTAGCGGAGGTTGAGCTCGGCGTAGGCCTGTCGGATGCCTTCGGACAACGCGGCCTCATCACCACCCCCGGTGAGAACCCGCTCGCCCTTCTTGCCCATCACGATCGCGGTTCCGGTGTCCTGGCACATCGGCAGCACCTTGCCGGCCGCGACGCAGGCGTTACGCAGCAGGTCCAGGGCGACGAAGCGGTCGTTCCCGCTGGCCTCGGGGTCCTCGATGATGTTGCGCAGCTGTTGGAGGTGGCTGGCGCGCAGCAGGTGCTGGATGTCGGTGATCGCGGCTTTCGCCAGTTCGCTCAGCGCCTGCGGCGACACCTGCAGGAAGGTCCCGAGCTCGGTGTCCACGAGGCGCACGCCTTCGGTGCTGATCAGGCGGTACTCGGTGCCGTCGTCACTGAGTGGCAACAGCGGCATGTGGGTGGTCGCAATGCTCATTCGCGTCACGCTACCGGACCGGCCGACGCCCCTTCGCGCCCTCACCGCCGTTGATCACCGTCGTCAACGGGGCGGGGCGCCAAGCGCGGGTCAGCTGGCGTATTCGCGCAAGCGGTCCGCGCGGTCGCCCACCCGGAGCTTGCCCATGACCTCGCGCTCGATCTGACGGACCCGTTCACGGGAGAGCCCGAAGATCTTGCCGATCTGGTCGAGCGTGCGGGGCTGTCCGTCGTCCAGGCCGTAGCGCAGGCGGATCACCTGCTGCTCACGCTCATCCAGGGTTCCCAGCACGGAGAAGATGTCCGAGTGCAGCAATCCGGAGATGACCGCACTCTCCGCGTCGGTGGCGTCGGCGTCCTCGATGAAGTCACCCAGCGGGGCCTCCTCATCGCTGCCGACCGGCATGTCCAGGCTCACGGGGTCACGGCTGTGGTCGAGCAGGTCGGCGATCTTGCCCTCCGGGATACCCGACTCCCTGGCGAGTTCCTCGTCCGTCGCCTCGCGGCCGAGCTGCTGGTGCAGCTCGCGCTTGATCCGCGCCAGCTTGTTCACCTGCTCGACGAGGTGGACGGGCAGGCGGATGGTGCGGCTCTGGTCTGCCATCCCGCGGGTGATTGCCTGACGGATCCACCAGGTGGCGTAGGTGGAGAACTTGAAGCCCTTGGCGTAGTCGAACTTCTCCATGGCGCGAATCAACCCGAGGTTGCCCTCCTGGATGAGGTCCAGCAGCGGCATGCCCCTGCCCGTGTAGCGCTTGGCCAGCGACACCACCAGGCGCAGGTTCGCCTCCAGCAGACGTTGCCGGGCGGCATGCCCCTCGCGAACCACGGTGTTGAGGTCACGCTTGCGCGCGGCGGTGAGCTTGGTGCCGCCGGTGAGGCGCTGCTGCGCATACAGTCCGGCCTCGATCCGCTTGGCCAGCTCTACCTCGTCCGCGGCAGTCAGAAGTGCTGTGCGCCCGATCCCGTTCAGGTAGACGCGGACCAGGTCTGCTGCGGGGCTCTGCGCGTCAAGGTCGCTGCTTGTTCGCGGCCGCTCGGTCGTGCTGAGGGTAGTCATGGTGCATGCCTCCCGAATCGTTGGCTTCTCAGAGTGTTCAACGTCCGGCAACCTGGAAAAAGTTCCCTGGGCGAAAGCCGCCGCACCGCGCTGACCTGCGGGATCAGGAGAGTATGGCTGAGAACTTCCTGAGAACAGACCTCAGGTCTCGACCAATACGGTGAACGGACCGTCGTTCACGGAGGCCACGGCCATGTCCGCGCCGAAGCGGCCGGAGTACGTGCGTACGCCCCGTTCACGCAGTGCGTCCAGCGCCGCTTCCACCAGCGCCTTGGCGTGCGTCGGACGTGCCGCTGCGGACCACGAGGGGCGGCGCCCCCTGCGGGTGTCGCCGTACAGGGTGAACTGGCTCACCACGAGGACCGGTGCGCCGGCGTCAAGGACCGAACGGTCCTCGCGCAGCAGGCGAAGCTCGGCGATCTTGCGGGCCATGGTGGCAGCCGAGTCGAGGTCGTCGTCGAGGCCAACGGCGAGGAGCACGAGCAACCCGGGCTCCGTGAACGCCGCGACGACCTCGGTGTCAACGGTGACACTGGCGCTGCACACGCGGGAGATGACGGCACGCATGGTTATGGGACAGACGTCGTCATTTGACGGAGCCGGCCATCACGCCTTGGACGAAGTACCGCTGGAAGGCGAAGAACACGATCAGCGGAACGATGAGCGAGAGGAACGCCCCAGGCGCGAGTATGTCGATGCTTGCACCGAAGGCGCGCATCTGTGAGGCCAGCGCCACCGTCAGTGGCTGTGTGGAGGAGTCGGAGAACACCAGCGCGACGAGCAGGTCGTTCCAGACCCAGAGGAACTGGAAGATCGCCAGCGAGGCAATGGCAGGCAGGCCGAGCGGCAGGATCACGGTGAGAAAGATGCGTACCTCGCCTGCGCCATCCATCCGTGCCGCCTCCAGCAGGTCCTTGGGGATTCCGGCGAAGTAGTTGCGGAACAAGAAGATGGCGAACGGCAGCCCGAATGCGATGTGGAAAACCACGAGACCGGTGATGGAGCCGTACACGCCCACCGAGCTGTAGAGCTTCACCACCGGGATGAGCGCGACTTGGATGGGGACGACGAGCAGCGCAATGACCGCGAGGAACAGCCAGTCGCGGCCCGGGAACTCCAGCCACGCGAAGGCGTATCCCGCGAGTGCGCCGATCACCACGACTCCCAGCGTGGACGGCACCGTGATCTCCACGGTGTTGAGGAAGGAGCTGGTGATCGCCGAGTTCGACAGCAGGTGCGAGTAGTTCTCGGCTGTGAGCTGTGCGGGATGCACCAGTGCTGACCACCACCCGCTGGTCGAGAAGTACTGCGGGTCGCGGGCGGACTGGATCAGCAGGCCGAAGGTCGGCAGCAACCAGAGCAGGGCAATCACGATGAGCAGGATCGTGACTGTGCTGCCGGTCAGGCGCGCCATCAGGCGCTGCGCGAGACTCCGGTTGCTGCTTCCGGTGACGATGTCGTTCCCTGCGGTGGTCAACTCTGCTCCGTTCGGAAACGGCGGATGTTGAACAGCATCGCCGGGAGGACGAGGAGCACCAGGGCGATGCCGATGGCGCTGGAGCTGCCGTAGCTGCCCTGTGCATACAGCTGGTACATCTGCACTGCCAACACCGTCGCCGAGGGCCCGCTGCCGGTGCCCTGGGTCATGACGTAGACCAGGTCGAAGACCTTGAGCACGTTGATCACCAAGGTGACGAAGACGACCATGAGAACGGGTGCGAGCAGGGGAGCGGTGACCCTCCGGAACACCTGCCACTCCGAAGCGCCGTCGATGCGGGCCGCCTCCAGGACGTCACGTGGGATGGCTGCGAGGCCTGAGGCGATGAGGACCATGGCAAAGCCGGCCCAGACCCACAGATAGGCGATGAGGATAGCCGGGGTGATGAGGTTGGGGCCAAGCCAGGAGACTCCGCCAAAGGGTGCCGCGAAGTTGCTGGCCGGCAGGCGGAGCTGGTAGCTCCCCGAGGTCAGCTTCGAGAAGTTGAAGGTTCCGTCGGCGGCAGTGGTGGTGGTGTCGACCACCTTCCCGTCCTGCAGGGCTTGGATCTCGATTCCGGGCAGTCCCAGCTCGTCTGTGTCGATGGTGCCCACGGTGCCGCCGCCACCTGCTGCGAAGTCGTTCCACACCGTCCCG
>JADGOX010000073.1 GCA_017882745.1 Mycobacteriaceae bacterium
CCGACACCGATGGCCACGTAGCTGATCACCAGCATCGTTCCTGCGGATGCCGCAATCGCGGAAGCCAGCGGCATCACTCGCGTTGCCGCCACAGTCACGAGCACTGTGGCACCGACCTCGCAGGCGAGCCGGAGCAGCACCAGCAGATTGACGTGACGGGGCCTGTCCGACACCACGGCCAGCAGTCGGCTGGCTCCCGGGCGGTCGTTGCGGACATGCTCGGCGACCTGTGCCCGGGACACCGTGCTGAGTGCCGCATCGAGCGCGGTGAACAACCCGGCGAACGGGACGAGCACGAGGGCAACAATGATCATGGCGAGCGGGCCACTCACCTGGTGTCGTCTCCGTTGCCGTCCAGTCCGACCGTGCCCAGCAGCCGCTGGTCCGCCTCGTCAAGCGCCGCCTGCCGTGCCACACGGCGCTGCGCGCTGTGGAAGTCCGCCAACAGCTGGTCCTGCAGGGCGAACATCTCCTTCTCCTCGTCCGGTTCGGCGTGGTCGTAGCCCAGCAGGTGCAGCACCCCGTGCACGGTGAGCAGCAGCAGCTCCTCCTCGAGGGAGTGCCCTGCGGCCTCCGCCTGATCAGCGGCGAAGGAGGGGCACAGAACGATGTCCCCGAGCATCGACGGGCCCGGCTCGGCCGCGTCGGGTCGGCCGCCGGGACGCAACTCGTCCATCGGGAAGGACATGACGTCGGTGGGGCCGGGCAGATCCATCCACTGCACGTGCAGCTCCGCCATCGCGGCGGAGTCCACCAGAACCAAGGAGAGCTCCGCCGCGGGATGCACCTGCATGCGCCCGAGCGCGAACTCGGCGACCTTCATCAGCGCGGCCTCGGAGACCTCGATGTTCGACTCGTTGGAGACCTCGATGCTCATCGAGCGGATCCTCGGCGCTGCTGGCGACGCACCGGGACCGGTGGCACGCGAACCGGCTCGGCCTCGAATCGCTCGTACGCATCGACAATGTCGGATACCAAGCGGTGCCGGACCACGTCACTGCTGGTCAAGATCGAGAAGTGCACATCGTCAACGCCCTCGAGGATGTCTTGGACGACCCGCAACCCCGAGGTCGACCCGCCGGGCAGGTCGACCTGGGTCACATCACCGGTCACCACGATCTTGGAACCGAACCCAAGCCTGGTGAGGAACATCTTCATCTGCTCACCGGTGGTGTTCTGGGCCTCGTCGAGAATGATGAACGCGTCGTTCAGGGTGCGGCCGCGCATGTATGCCAACGGTGCCACCTCGATGGTGCCCGCCTCCATCAACTTGGGAATCGCCTCCCGGTCCATCATGGCGTGCAGCGCGTCGTAGAGCGGACGCAGATAAGGGTCGATCTTGTCGTTGAGCGTGCCGGGCAGGAACCCCAGCCGTTCACCCGCTTCCACCGCCGGCCGGGTGAGGATGATCCTGCTGACCTGCTTGGTCTGCAGGGCGTGCACAGCCTTGGCCATCGCCAGATATGTCTTGCCGGTCCCTGCGGGTCCGATGCCGAACACGACGGTGTGTGTGTCGATGGCGTCGACATAGTGCTTCTGGTTCAACGTCTTCGGCCGAATGGTCTTGCCGCGGCGCGACAGGATGTCAAGGCTGAGCACCTCAGCTGGGGAGGAACCACTGTCCCGCGTGAGCATGCCCACCGTGCGCCGAACTCCCTCGGGGGTGAGCTCGGGGTTACGTCGTGCCATCTCGATGAGCTCGGAGACCGCCCGCTCGGCAGAAGCTACGTCAGCGGGCTCCCCGGAAAGCCGAACCTCGTTGCCCCGGACGTGTACGTCGGCGGTGAGCAACTCCTCCAGCACACGAAGGTTGGCGTCGGCGGAACCCAGGAACGGCAGCACATCGGCTTCAGGTACGACGAGGGTGGAGGTCACATGGTCCATGTCGTACTCATCCTATCCCGCTGTCGTGATCACGCCACCCGTCATTGCCCCGAGCGGTCCACCGCCCAGCACGTGCACGTGCATGTGGTGCACGGTCTGACCTGCATCGTCGCCGGTGTTGGTGAGTAGCCGATAACCGCCCTCCATCAGACCCTCCTGCTCGGCCACCCGCACCGCATCGGCCATCAACTCGGCCATCAGCACGGGATCCTGCGCGACGAGCTCGGCCGCAGTGGGGTAGTGCGTGGTGGGGATCACCAGGACGTGGGTGTCCGCCTGCGGGTCGGTGTCCCGGAATGCAACCGTGTTGTCACCACGGCGCACTACTGTCACCGGAATCTCGCCGGCGGCGACTTTGCAGAACAGACAGTCAGCGACAGGGTCAGCCATAGACGCAAGCCTACGGCGCGGGCACGGTGTCCAGGCGGTGCGCCGCGACGGGTCGTTGCCGCAGTCGATACGCGCCGCCCGCCGACCGACCTCAGTCGAAGGGAGGTTCCGCCCACCGCGCGGTGAGTGCACCCAGCGCACCCAAGGTCACCGCTGCGGCCGTGGAGGTGCGCAGCACCGTGGGCCCGAGGTGCACCGCAGTCGCCCCACGGGCGGTCAGCATGGCCAGCTCGCCGTCGTCGATCCCGCCCTCCGGACCCACGACCAGCACAACGGCGGGCACGGCAAAGGTCAATGAGGTCAAGGGAGCGCGGGCCGACTCATGCAGAACGAGCGCACGGCCACCATCCGCAACGGTCGCGCCAATGAGCTCCGCGACCTGCGCTGTGGTGTGCAGCTCCCCGATCTGCGGGAAGTGCGCACGGCGGGACTGCTTGGCCGCCTGGATCGCTGTACCTTGCCAACGCTGCACGCCCTTGTCGATCTTGGGCCCCTGCCAGCGGGCGACGCAGCGGTTTGCTTGCCACGGGATGATCACGTCGGCCCCGGCTTCGGTGGCCAGTTCCACGGCCAGCTCGGAGCGCTCCCCCTTGGGTAGCGCCTGCACAACCGTCACTCGAGGCTCGGCGGCCGGCACCTCACTGCGCCGGGCAACCACCAGCTCGAGCACGTCGCGCGCCGCCGCGGTGACGGTGCAGTCGGCCACACCACCGCGACCATCGGTGAGCAGCACCCGCTCACCCACCCTGATCCGTCGGACCGTGGCGGCGTGCCGACCCTCCGCACCGTCGAGGATCGCGGCGTCCCCGCCTGCGGGCAGCGGGTCGAGGTGGAACACCGGCGGAGCCACTACCGACCGCTGAAGGTGTCCCGCAGCCGGGAGAACAGCCCGCCGCTCTGCTTGGACCCTGCGGTGACAACCTCGACCTGGTCACGCGTCCGCAGCTCGGCGAACTGCCGAAGTAGCTCGCTCTGCTTGTGGTCAAGCTTGTGCGGCACGACGACGTCGAGATGGACGTGAACGTCTCCGCGAACTCCGCTGCGCAGCCGCGGCATGCCATGTCCGCGCAGGGTGCTCACCGCCCCCGGTTGCGTACCCGGCTCCACGCTGACTTCGACGTGCCCGTCGATCGTGTCCAAGCCCACCTTGGTACCCAAAGCTGCGTCGGTCATCGGGACGCGGATGGTGCAGTGCAGGTCGTCGCCGTCGCGGATGAACACCTCGTGCGGCTTCTCGACGATCTCGACGTAAAGATCACCGGCCGGCCCACCGCCGGGGCCCACCTCGCCCTGGCTGGAGAGCCGGATGCGCATACCCTCACCGACACCCGCAGGGACCTTGACCGTGATGTTCCTGCGCGAACGGATTCTGCCGTCGCCGCCGCACTGCTGGCAGGGCTCGGGAATGGTCTCACCTGTGCCGCGACAGGTCGGGCAGGTCCGGGACGTTGCGACGCGACCAAGGAAGGACTGCTGCACCGACTGGACCTCCCCCGCTCCACCACAGGTGTCGCAGCGGACGACGCTGGTGCCCTTGGCCGTTCCCTCTCCGGTGCACTCGGTGCAGAGGATCGCGGTATCCACGCTGATCTCGCGGGCGACGCCGCTGGCGCACTCGGCCAGGGTCAGCTCCACACGGAGCAGGGCGTCCGAGCCCGCTTGCACGCGGCTGCGCGGTCCACGTCCTCCTCCGCCACCCGCTCCGCCACCGAAGAAGGCGTCCATGATGTCGCCGAAGCCGAAGCCCTGGGCCCCGAACCCGCCGGCACCGTTTCCGCCGCCGGCGCTCTCCAACGGGTCCCCGCCGAGGTCGACGATCTGACGCTTGGCCGGGTCGGCGAGCACCTCGTAGGCGGTGGTCACCTCACGAAAGCGTGCCTGCGCGGCCTGGTCGGGGTTGACGTCGGGATGCAGCTCCCTGGCCAGCTTCCGATAAGCGCGCTTGATCTCGTCGGCACCTGCCTTGGTGCCCACACCGAGTGTTCCGTAGTAGTCCCGTGCCACGTCTTCCCTGCATCCTTTACTGCTCACTCGTGCGTGAACGATTTGCGTGAAACCATCTGTCCTGCAGCGTCACGTGCTGGTGAGGCACTGTCCGCGAAGTGCTGAACACCTCTCAGCGTCCTGCCAGCACCTCACCGACGTACCGCGCGACGGCGCTCACCGAGGCAATCGTGCTCGGATAGTCCATCCTCGTCGGTCCCACAACGCCCATTCCCCCCAGGACTGTTCCTGTGGCGCCGTAACCGATGGACACCGTCGACGTGGCGCGCATCTGCTCCGCCTCGTTCTCGTGCCCGATTCGAACGGTGACCGCACCGGGGTCCTGTGCGGCGGCAAGCAGCTTGAGTACAACCACCTGCTCCTCGAGTGCTTCGAGGACTGAGCGCATGGCACCGGGAAACGCAGTGAAGTCCGAGGAGCTGGTGAGATTGGTGGTGCCTCCCAGCACCAGCCGCTCCTCCTGGTGCTCGACCAAGGTCTCGATGAGTACGGTTGCGGTCCGCAGCACCGGATCCCGCAAGTCCTGTGGCGCCTCCTCGGCCAACTCCGAGACCGAGATCGACGCATCAGTGAGACGCTTGCCTTCCAACGCGCCGCCGAGCAGCCGGCGCAGTCGGCGCAGGGCAGGCTCGGCGAGGACGTCGCCGAGTTCCACGATGCGCTGATCCACCCGGCCGGAGTCCGTAATGAGCACCAGCAGCAGTCGAGCCGGGGTGAGCGCCACCACCTCGAGGTGCCGCACGGAGGACACCGAAAGAGTCGGGTACTGCACAACGGCGACCTGGCGGGTCAGTTGGGCGAGCAGCCGAACTCCCTTGCGGAGCACGTCATCAAGGTCGACGCCGGTCGCCAGGAAACTGTGGATGGCACGGCGCTCGGCGGCAGAGAGCGGCTTGACCGAGGCGATGCCGTCGACGAACTGGCGGTAGCCCTTGTCCGTGGGGATCCGGCCCGCACTGGTGTGTGGCTGAGCGATGAATCCCTCGTCTTCCAGGACAGCCATGTCGTTGCGAACGGTGGCGCTCGACACACCGAGGTTGTGACGGTCGACCAGGGCCTTCGAGCCGACGGGTTCCTGGGTGGCCACGTAGTCGGCCACAATCGCACGCAACACGGCAAAACGGCGATCATCGGTGCTCGACATCGTTCATCACCTCCAGATCTTTCCCGGGCGCCCCTCGTGGCCGACACCCCACATTCTATCCGGCCCACAGCCCGGTAAACTTCAGGCATGTATCCCGACGTCCCCCCACGGGCCACCAGCTCGTGATCTTCCGCGACGTGCAGGAGGGCAAGCCCTACCCGCCGCACGGCCTCTCGACCAAGGACTGGTCCAAGATCCCGCCACGCCAGGTTCGGCTGGACGAGCTGGTCACCATCAAGAAGGTGCTGGAGCTCGACTCCCTCCTCGCTGCGGAGTCGACCTTCTTCGGCGACCTGTTCCCGCACGCTGTGCAGTGGCACGGCGTTCTCTACCTGGAGGACGGCCTGCACAGGGCGGTCCGTTCGGCACTTCGCAACCGGACGATCCTGCACGCGCGGGTCTTCGAGTTGGACGCGCTGCGCTCAGGCGTGTAGCCCGGGTCGACCTACCGCCCGTTGTCGCTCACCAAGATCCTGCGAACCACAGCGTCGGCGAGAAGGCGACCGCGATCGGTGAGCACCAGGTGATCTCCGCGGTCAGTGAGCAGTCCGTCGCCCACTGCGGTCTGTGCGGCAGCACGCTCCGCTGCGTCGAGCTCGCACACCGGCAAGCCTGTGCGCAGCCGCGCGGTGAGCATCACCCGCTCGGTGTGCTGCTCCGAGGCCGTCAGTACCTCCCGGCCCGCGGCGGGCGACACACCGGACGCCAAGAGCGCCGAATACCGGGCGGGCGCCTTGACGTTCCACCAGCGAACCCCGCCGACATGACTGTGCGCACCTGGCCCCGCACCCCACCAGTCGCCGCCGTCCCAGTAACCCAGGTTGTGCCGGCACCGTGCGGGCCCGTCGTCGCGCGCCCAGTTGGACACCTCGTACCAGCGCAGCCCGGCGGCAGCGAGGCCCGCGTCCAGGCGCTCGTATCGTTCGGCGAGGACGTCGTCGTCGGGCATCGGCAGCTCGCCGCGGCGCACCTTGCGCGCCATGGCGGTTCCGTCCTCGACGATCAGCGAGTACGCGGACACGTGGTCAACATCCGCGTCCAGGACGGCGGCCAGCGACGCATCGAGATCCGCTTCTGTCTCTCCGGGGGTGCCATAGATCAGGTCGAGGTTGACGTGGTCGAACCCCGCGGCCCGAGCTTCGCGGGCAGCGGCCACCGGACGACCCGGGGTGTGCGTGCGATCCAGCACCCGCAGCACGTGCGCCGCCGCTGACTGCATGCCCAGCGACACCCGGGTGTAGCCGACGGCGCGAATGCCGTCGAAGAACTCCGCCGAGGTCGACTCCGGGTTGGACTCGGTGCTCACCTCGGCGCCGGAGGACAGCCCGAAGGAGGAACGCACCGCGTCGAGGACCTGCGCGAGACCATCGGCGCCGAGCAAGGACGGCGTACCGCCTCCGACGAACACCGTGTCCGCGCTGGGCGGTGCGCCGAGCACCGCGGCAGCGAGGTCGAGCTCGATCCGTAGGGCCTCCAGCCAGGACTCCGGCGAAGCGGCGCTCCCCAGCTCCTGGGCGGTGTAGGTGTTGAAGTCGCAGTACCCGCAGCGTGTCGCGCAGAAGGGGACGTGCACGTACACGCCGAACGGGCGGGTTCCCAAGCCCGCCAGAGCACGTGCCGGCAGCGCGCCGTCAGAGGGTGCGGGTTCGCCGTCGAGCGGTGTGCTGGCCATCCCGTCAGTCTCCCAGGGCGGACGCAGTGGTCCAGGTCACGATGCATCGGCTCGGCTCTGCAACCCGGACGTGGCACACTCTCACTCATGATCGGTGCAGGGGTTGTGCTCGTGGCGCGTCGCCACGTCGACCTTCAGCGTGTCTCCAGCGCTATCTGCCCTTGCATGCCGCTTTCCCGTCGTTGAGCAAGATCACCCTGCCGACGCCGGACGCGTCGTAGGGGTCGTAGCCCCACGGTCAGCCTCCGGTGCTCCCATTCCCGGAGGAATACTGAATGACCGCCACCACGGACCGCACTGCCGCCCCACGCGCTGGGCGCAAGAAGTCCGAGGGCCAGTGGGCCAAGGGATACCGGGAGCCGCTCAACCAGAACGAGCGCACCAAGAAGGATGATGACGCGCTCAACGTCCGGGCTCGCATCGAGAACATCTACGCAGTTCAGGGATTCGACAGCATCGACGGCGGCGACCTGCGCGGCCGCTTCCGCTGGATGGGCCTCTACACCCAGCGTGCACCCGGACTCGACGCCACCCAGACTGGTATGGAGGACGAGGAGAAGCTCGACGCCCGTCATTTCATGCTGCGGGTGCGTACCGACGGAGCCCGACTGAGCACCGCACAGCTGCGGGTGATCGCCGGGATCTCGACCGAGTTTGCCCGTGACACTGCTGACCTGACCGACCGGGAGAACGTGCAGCTGCACTGGATCCGGATCGAGGACATGCCGGAGATCTGGCGTCGGCTCGAGCGCGTCGGGCTGCAGACCACCGAAGCCTGTGGCGACTGCCCCCGCGGGTTCCTGGGTTCGCCACTGGCCGGAGTTGCCGCCGACGAGGTTCTGGACGGCACACCGGCGCTGGAGGAGACCGTCAGGCTGTACATCGGCGACCCGCAGTTCTCGAACCTCCCGCGCAAGTTCAAGACGGCCATCTCAGGGCTGCAGGACGTGGCGCACGAGGTCAACGACGTGTCTTTCGTCGGCGTCAACCACCCCGAGCATGGCCCCGGGTTCGACCTCTGGGTGGGTGGTGGCCTGTCCACCAACCCGATGGTCGCCCAGCGCCTCGGCGCGTGGGTTCCGATGGACGAGGTCTCCGACGTCTGGGCCGGGGTCATTTCGGTCTTCCGGGACTACGGCTACCGCAGGCTGCGCTCGCGGGCACGGTTGAAGTTCCTCATCAAGGACTGGGGCCCCGCGGAGTTCCGACGGGTGCTGGAGGACGAGTACCTCCACCGCGCGCTGCTCGACGGCCCGGCCCCCGAGCCGCAGACACAGATCCGTGACCACGTCGGCGTGCAGCGCCAGCGCGACGGCCTCAACGCCGTCGGGGTCGCTCCGGTGGCGGGGCGGGTCAGCGGCACGAAGCTCGCTGCCGTCGCCGACGCCATGGAACGGGCCGGCTCGAACCGCGTCTGCATCACTCCGTACCAGAAGCTCGTGGTGCTCGACGTCCCCGATGCCACCCTGGAGCCGTTCATCAGCGAGCTCGACGCCGTGGAGCTTCCCGCCCGTGGCTCGGCCTGGCGACGCAACGTGCTGGCCTGCAGTGGTCTGGAGTTCTGCAAGCTCGCGTTCACCGAGACCCGGGTTCGGGCGCAGACACTCGTTCCCGACCTTGAACGGCGACTGGGCGACCTGGAGTCACAGCTGGGCACCCAGATCACCGTGAACATCAACGGTTGCCCCAACTCCTGCGCGCGGGTACAGGTCGCCGACATCGGCCTCAAGGGCATGCTGATGAGCGACACCGAGGGCAACCCGGTCGAGGGTTTCCAGGTGCACCTCGGCGGCGGCCTCGGCGCAGACTCCGGCTTCGGAAAGAAGCTGCGCGGCCACAAGATCACCACCGAGGAGATCGGCGAGTACGTCGAGCGGGTCGTGCGCAACTTCGCCAAGCACCGGGAGCCGGGTGAGCGCTTCGCCCAGTGGGTGAAGCGCGCGGAGGAGCCCGATCTGCGATGAGCGGTCCCGCCGGGAACACGTCGAGCGCGCGCGCTGTTGCCTTCTACTGTCCCTACTGCGGTGACGAGGACCTTCGTCCGGACGCGGCGGACGGCGCTGCGCTACCCCACGGCGCCTGGCGATGTGCGGCCTGCCAACAGGCGTTTTCCTTGAAGAAGCTGACGAACACTCCCGAGAGAACAGATGAGGTGATCCGATGAGCGTCACCACCGGCCTGGACCTGCGTGGTCTCGCCGAACGCGGTGCGGCTGAGCTGGAGGGAGCCGGCGCCGCAGAGGTGCTGGCCTGGACGGCAGCCACGTTCGGCGAGCACTTCATCGTTGCCTCCAACATGCAGGACGCCGTGCTGGTGCACCTTTGCGCCCAGGCGCGTCCCGGCGTGGAGGTGTTGTTCCTGGACACCGGCTACCACTTTGCGGAGACCATCGGCACCCGTGACGCGGTGGAGCAGGTGTACGGCGTGCGGATCGTCAACGCCAAGGCCGAGCTCAGCGTGGCGGAGCAGGATGCCACGCACGGCAAGGACCTGTTCGCACGCGAGCCCGACCGGTGCTGCGCCATGCGCAAGGTGGCACCGCTGAAGAGCACCCTCGCGGGCTACGACGCCTGGGTCACCGGAGTGCGTCGGGTGGAAGCACCGACCCGCGCAAACACCCCGCTCGTCACCTACGACGAGGCCTTCGGCCTGGTCAAGATCAACCCCATCGCCGCGTGGAGCGATGAGGACATGCATGACTACATCGAGGAGCACTCCATCTTGGTCAACCCATTGGTCGAGGCCGGATACCCCTCCATCGGCTGCGCCCCGTGCACCGTCAAGCCCCTGGCCGGTACTGACCCGCGCAGCGGACGCTGGGCGGGGAAGGCCAAGACCGAGTGCGGGTTGCACCAGTG
Organism: Mycobacteriaceae bacterium; assembly: GCA_017882745.1. Classification (GTDB taxonomy): domain Bacteria; phylum Actinomycetota; class Actinomycetes; order Mycobacteriales; family Mycobacteriaceae; genus X156. The sequence continues at coordinate 9,953 of JADGOX010000073.1, forward strand.
AGCGCGTTGGCCGCCCTCGAGCCGCAGACCTACGCGGCGCGGCTGTCAACGCTCGAGGCTCTCGAGTCGGAGGCCATCCACATCTTCCGTGAGGTCGCCGGGGAGTTCGAGCGCCCGGTGATCCTGTTCTCCGGCGGCAAGGACTCGACGCTGCTGCTGCACCTGGCCATCAAGGCGTTCTGGCCTGCTCCGGTTCCCTTCGCGCTGCTGCACGTCGACACCGGCCACAACCTGCAGGAGGTGCTGGACTTCCGCGACAACGTGGTGGCCAAGCACAACCTCCGCCTGCACGTCGCCAGCGTGCAGGACTACATCGACGACGGTCGGCTGGCCGAGCGGACCGACGGAATCCGCAACCCGCTGCAGACCGTGCCCCTGCTCGACGGCATCGCGAACGGGAAGTTCGACGCTGTGTTCGGAGGTGCCCGCCGCGACGAGGAGCGGGCGCGGGCCAAGGAGCGAATCTTCAGTCTCCGCAATGGATTTGGGCAGTGGGATCCCAAGCGGCAGCGTCCTGAGCTGTGGAACCTCTACAACGGCAGGCACGCTCCCGGTGAGCACGTCCGGGTCTTTCCGCTGAGCAATTGGACCGAGCTCGACGTCTGGCGCTACATCGCACGCGAGAACATCGAGTTGCCCAGCATCTACTACACACACCAGCGTGAGGTGTTCCTTCGCGACGGCATGTGGCTCACCGAGGGGCCGTGGTTCGGTGCCCGCGACGACGAGGAGGTGCGCACCCTCGCTGTGCGCTACCGGACCGTCGGTGACGGCTCCTGCACGGGGGCGGTCGAGTCCGACGCCGCCGATGTGCAGGCCGTGCTGGCCGAGGTCGCCGCCTCCCGGGTCACCGAACGTGGCGCCACCCGCGCCGACGACCGCGTCTCCGCGGCCGCCATGGAAGACCGCAAGCGAGAAGGCTACTTCTGATGAGTACCACCCAGCTCCTGCGTCTTGCCACCGCCGGCAGCGTCGACGACGGCAAGTCGACTCTGGTGGGCAGATTGCTCTACGACACCAAGTCGGTGCTCGCCGACCAGATCGACGCCGTCACCCGCGCATCGGTGGACAAGGGCCTGTCGACGCCGGACCTTTCGCTGCTGGTGGACGGTTTGCGTGCCGAGCGGGAACAGGGCATCACCATCGATGTCGCCTATCGCTACTTCGCCACCCCGGCCCGCTCGTTCGTGCTCGCGGACACTCCCGGACACGTGCAGTACACGCGCAACACCGTCTCCGGCGCCTCCACCGCGCAGCTGGTGATCCTGCTGGTCGACGCACGCAAGGGTGTCATCTCCCAGACCCGCCGGCACGCCGCGGTGCTCGCCCTGCTCGGGGTCCCCCGACTGCTGCTGGCCGTGAACAAGATCGACCTGGTCGCGGATCCGGCCACCGTGTACGCCGAGATCTCGGCGGAGTTCAACGCGCTCACCAGCCAGCTCGGCTGGTCCGAAGATGCTGTCACCACCATCCCCGTCTCGGCTCTGCGGGGAGACAACGTGGTGAACCGGTCCGAACACACCCCGTTCTACGACGGCCCCACTCTGGTGCAACACCTCGAACAGGTGCCGGTCGATGCCGAGCCGCACCGGGTGGGTCTTCGCCTGCCGGTCCAGTACGTGATCCGGCCACGCACGGCTGAGTTTCCCGACTACCGCGGGTTCGCCGGGCAGATCGCCGCCGGGATCGTGTCGCCGGGTGACGAAGTCGTGGTGCTCCCTTCCGGCACCCGCACCACTGTGCTGCGGATCGACACGGCAGACGGCGAGCTGAGCACCGCCGAGGTGGGCCGCAGTGTCACGCTGATCCTGGCCGACGAGGTTGACGCGTCTCGAGGTGACCTCATCGCCTCCCCTGCCGACGCCCCCACACCTGTCACCGAGCTGGACGCGACGGTGTGCTGGTTGGCCGAGCAACCACTGCGGCCGGGCGCCAGAGTCCTGATCAAGCACGGCACCCGCACCACCCAGGCAGTCGTCTCCAGCATCGACGAACGCTTCGACGAGCAGGCCCTCGAATCCGTGCCAAGCCCGGACACGCTGGAGCTGAACGAGATTGGCCGCGTCAGCATCCGTACAGCGGAACCGCTGGCGGTAGACGACTACGCGCTGAACCGGCGCACCGGCAGCTTCCTGCTCATCGACCCGGCCGCGGGCAACACCCTCGCTGCAGGCCTGGTCGGGGACGCACTCTCGGCGGTCGAGCGGAACGCGGTGAACCTGGCCTGAGTGACGGTCGTAGGGTGCATGCATGACTGACAGCGACAACGAGCTGGTCCACCTCGAGCTCGTTTCCGGGGTCGCCACCATCACCCTCGACTCACCGCGCAACCGCAATGCCCTGTCTGCCCAGCTGCGCCGTGAGCTGCTCGACCACCTCGAGCACTGTGCGGACAACGAGGCGGTGCGGGTGGTGGTACTGACCCACACCGGGACCGTGTTCTGCTCGGGGATGGATCTGACAGAGTCGCAGGGCGCCTCAGCATCTGAGCAGGGCGTGAACGAGTTTCCTCGGATCTTGCAGACCCTCTGGAAGCACCCGAAGCCGGTGATTGCCCGGGTCGCAGGACCCGCCCGCGCCGGAGGCATCGGGATGATCGCAGCCTGTGACATCGCCGTCGCCGGGGCCAAAGCCACCTTCGGCTTCAGCGAGGTGCGCATCGGCGTGGTGCCGGCCGTGATCTCCGTGACCGTGCTACCCCGGATCACGCCTCGGGCCGCGCAGGAGCTGTTTCTGACCGGCGAGGTGTTCGATGCGGCGCGCGCCGCGGACATCGGGTTGCTGACCGCCGCCGTGGCCGACGACGACCTGGACGCAGCGGTGGCGCGCTACGTCTCCGCCCTGGCCAAGGGAGGCCCCCAGGCACTGGCTGCCACCAAGGCCATGCTCAGCGCCGGGAGCGGGGACCTCGCAGCACAGTTCGCGGACAAGCTGACCCTGTCGGCATCCTTCTTCGCCTCCGCCGAGGCCCAGGAGGGGATACGCGCCTTTGCCGAGAAACGACCGGCCAGCTGGGTACCCGCCGAGTAGAGCCCATCACGTCTGGCTAGTCGCGCTGTACCAGCAGTCCCCGGCTGCGCAACACCCATCGCTGCAGGGGCGCGAACAGCAGCACGTCGATCGCCACCCCGACGGCCAGGATGATAATGATCGCCGTCGCGACGAGGCTCAGGTCCGACAGCTCACGGCCCTGGTTGAGCATCTGACCGAGGCTGCGCCCCAGTGCTGGAGAGTAAGAGATGATCTCGGCGGCCATCAGCGAACGCCAGGCGAACGCCCAGCCCTGCGTCAGCCCGGCGACGAACCCCGGCAAGGACGCGGGCAGGAGCACATAGCGGATGGACTGCAAGCGGTTGGCCCCCAGCACCGTGCCCACCCGTGCGTACTGGGGAGGTACCTGGTCCAGCCCGGCGACCAGACCATTGGCGATGGAGGGCACCGCGCCCATCAGGATGACGAAGTAGATGGCACCGGGCGTAAGTCCGATGAGGATGATCGCCGCAGGCACCCAGGCGACCGAAGGCAAGCTCTGCAGTCCGCTGACGATCGGTCCGATCGCCGTGCGCACCAAGCGAACCCGGGCAATGAGGAGCCCCAGGGGCGCACCGACCATCACCGCAATTGCAAAGCCGATCAACCCGCGACGGAGGCTGTTGGTCACCGACTCCCACACCGACCCCGAGGACCACTGCGTGGTGAAGGTGCTCCACACGTCGGTGGGCGAGGGCGTGTTGTAGCTGGCCGCACCGGTTCTGGTGCCGGCGTAGATCTGCCACGCAACCAGTACCAGTACCACGGCAGCCACCGGCGGCAACACCGACTGCCGGAGTCGCTGAGCCAGGCTCGGCGCTTGCGTGGTCTCGGTGGCCAGCGCGTCGAGCCCTGCCTCGAGCGAACCGGTGTCAATGACGGCCATGGCGCACGATCTCCTCACGAAGCACAGCGGTGATCTCGGTGGACAGCTCAGCCACGGCAGGCGACTCGATCCGTCGCTCACCGTCGATGTCGACCGTCCACTCACGGGCAACCCGGCCGGGCCGGGAGGAGAGCAGCACCACCCGCTGCCCGAGTCGCACCGCCTCGCGGACGTTGTGGGTCACGAAGACGATCGCCATCCCACTCTCGCCCCAAATCCGGATGAGCTCGTCGTGCAGCACGTCACGGGTGATGGCGTCGAGCGCGGCGAAGGGCTCGTCCATCAACAGCACCTCGCGACGCTGGCCCAGCGCCCTGGCGAGCGCAACCCGTTGCCGCATGCCGCCGGAGAGCTCGTGCGGACGCTTGTCGAAGGCGTTGTCGAGGCGAACCACGGCCAGCAGCCGACGAGCTTCTTCCTTGCGTTCGGTCCGCCCGAGGCCCCGGAGCTTGAGAGCCAGCTCAACATTCTTTCCGGCGGTAAGCCAGGGGAACAATGCCGCGTCCTGGAACATCAACGCCGCACGGTCACCCGCCACCTCCACCGCTCCGGAGCTGGCCTTGTCCAGTCCGGCGATGATGTTGAGGAGCGTGGACTTGCCGCAGCCGGAGGCGCCCAGCAGCGCGACCAGCTCGCCAGGCTGGACGGTGAGCGAGACTCCGTCCAGCACGGGCAGTGCGCTGCCTCGGAAGGTCTTGCTGACCCGGTCAAGACGCACTGCGGCGGACTCGACGCGACTGGGCACCTGTGCCGTCGTCAATGCGGTCACAACGGGTCAGCCCCGGCCCAGTCCGGCGTCACTGACGGCAGGCTTCCCGCGAGCGGAGAGCAGACCGTTGAGCACTGTCACGTTGACGATGCCCCTGAGGTCTGCCTTCTGGGTGGTTCCGGCCGCCACAGCATCGTCGGCGGAGCGCTGCAGGGTGGACGCCAGCGGGTCCGCAGTGAAAGCCAGGTTGGGCCACGCACGGTCGATGACGTTCTGGCTCAACGGTTTTCCGGCGAGCTTCCCGATCTGTTCGTTAGTGTCCTGCTTGGCCTTGCCGTTGTTGGCCGTGATGAAGTCGATCGCGTCGAGGTTGGCCGTCAGCAGGTCCTTGACGGTGCCCGGGTAGGCGTTGAGGAACTCGGTCCGCACGATGAGCTGCGTGGTGGCGAACTGTCCTTGCGGCCAGAGTGACTTCTCGTCCACCAGGACCTTGGCCTTCGCGTCGACCACCAAGCGGGATGCCCAGGGCTCGGGCAACCACGCACCGTCGATCTTCCCGTCCCTGAACAGCTGCAGGGTCGTCGCGTTGTCCTGCGGCGCGATCGTGACGTCGCCGCCGCCGCTCACACCGGTCTTGAGACCCTGCTTGGCCAGCCAGGCGCGCAGCGCCACATCCTGGGTGTTCCCCAGCTGAGGCGAAGCAATTGTCTTGCCTTTCAGCTCGGCCGCAGAACCGATCGTGTCGCGGACGACAAGCTGTGCCCCACCGGACGCGGCCCCCGCCACGATCCGCAGGACCTGCCCCTTGGTCTGAGAAAATCCGAGGATCGCAGCGCTCGGCCCGACGTACGCCGCATCCAGCGAGCCTGCTCGCAGCGCCTCGATGGTGGCCGGCCCGGCGTTGAACACCTGGGTCGAGAGCGTGGTGGCACCGAGGTCCTTGGCCAGGATGCCTTCGGCGACCCCGACCAGTGCCGGCGCATGGGTCACGTTGGCAAAGAATCCGAGCCTCAGCTCACCGGCCTTGGCATCGGGGGTCGCGGCCTGAGCCACCGAACCGGAGTTGCTCGAGCCGCACGCGGTGGCGAGGGTGAGCACGGCCAGCACACTGGCCAGAATCAGACGTACGCGCGCAGAATGCATCGTTCTTTGCTCCATGACGGGTCGAGGAAGGGCTCTGCCCACAGTGACGGGCAGAAGTGATGTACAGAAACCGAAAGGACTACGGGTAGAAGAGGCGGTGCGCGCCGGTCATGTCCCGAGCACCGCTGGGGCGGCCTGTCGCTGAGCAGACGCGGCGTCGGCGTCCGGGAGAGCCATGCTGCCGCCACGACGCGGACGGCCCAGAGCGTAGGTTCCCGCCACTGCGGCAGCCGCCCCGATCAGCAGCACCGGTGTGGGTGCGGACAACAATGCGAGCGCGGAACCCAGCAAGACCCCAGAGACGACGGGTCTGGTGAAGCCGGCCGGCGCCTGAGCGGACAGCCTGGCCCCCAGGTAGACGCCCGGCAGTGCCCCGACCAGCAGGGACGTAGTCACCCCGAACTGCACCTGCCCGAAGATCAGGTGCCCCAGGGCTGCGGCACCCACCAAAGGAATTGCCTGGACGATGTCGGTGCCGACGAGCTGGGCCGGCTTGAGGCGCGGGTAGGCCAGTAGCAGCAAGGCGATCACCAGTGATCCCGCGCCCACCGAGGTCATTCCCACCGCAAGCCCGCCGATCACACCGATCACCACAGTGCGGACCGGGCGGACAACCAGTGGTCCGGTGTCGCCGCGCATACCGGTACGCCGGTCGAGAATCAGCCGGAACACGGTGGACCCCAACGACCCGACCAGTGCCACTCCGATGGCGATCTTCAGGTTGTGCTGGACCGCAGCGGATTGCCCGAAGAGACCGATGATCGTCGCCCCCAGGAAGCCCGCGGGCACTGCTCCCAGCGCCAGCCAACCGAGCAGGCCGGTCTGCACCGTGCGCCTGCGCAGGTGAACCGCCGCTCCCACCGGCTTCATGACCAGGCTGGTCACGAGGTCGCTGGAGATCGCAGCGAGAGGAGTCACGTGGAACACGAGGACGAGGATCGGCGTCATCAACGCACCGCCACCCATGCCGGTCAGCCCGACGAGCAGGCCGACCAGTAGTCCCGCCAGGGACAACGACGGATCAATATGCATGCGAAAAGCCTCTTCTGCTGGGCTGACCTAACGGCACAGCGCAATCGGAACGGGGACTAGCTCCCGCACCGACAGCAACAATTCATGAGACGCATCAGGTCGACGTGCAGACGGCGCACCAAGAACCGCGGTTCAGGCGACACGCATGAACAGGACCGAGGCATCTGGCAATGATTGCATTGTTGACCGTTCCCGTCAACAATGCGGTGAGGCAGGATCACCTCATGCAGATCACTGCCAAGTCCGACTACGCGATCCGCGCAATGTGCGTACTGGCCGTCGCGCAGGAGGACACAGTCGTCAAGGCGGCGGGCATCGCCGAGGCACAGGACATCCCGCGCACCTTCCTGGACGGGATACTCGTGCAGCTTCGTCGCGGCGGGATGGTCGCGAGCCGCCGCGGACCCGACGGCGGACATCGACTGGCCCGCCCAGCGTGGTCGATCACCCTCGCCGACGTGGTGCGCGTGATCGACGGTCCCCTGGCGATGATCAACGGCCAGCGGCCCGAGGCACTGGTCCACCCTGGTGCCGCTGCGCACTTGCCGGACGTGTGGGTGGCCCTGCGCGCCGCCGTTCGCGGCATCCTGGAGGAGACGACACTGGAGCACGTGGTCACTGGCCATCTCCCCGCAGCGGTGACAGCACTGGCCATCGACCACCGAGCATGGACGTCTGTCTGGCCACCGCCGGAGTAGCCGGATACGGACCGCCTACAGGACGCTGATGAGCCACGCCAGCAGGACCAGCAGGACCAGCGCCAACAACGCGGCATTGAGTCTGGCGGCAGGACTCATCTGGAAGCGTTTCATCGGGGGAACAGCCTAACCCGAGCGCCCGCTACCCCTACTCATCGCGCTGCTCGTCCCCAGATCTCCTCGTGCGTCCGCCCAGCAGCGCGGACACCACCTCCACCCCACGATCCACGACGATCGCGGCACCCGCGCACAAGGGCAGCACCACCACCATCGTCACCGCCACCTGCAGAGCGAAGGGCAGCCCGACGAGCCAGAGCTCCACCCCGTCCCACCAACTCATCAGGCCATGCACCTGAGCGACTCTAGCCCCGAGTGACTAGGTTGGGATCCATGTTTGCCGTCTATGCAGCCGAGCCCAATGCCGACGCCCCCCTCGATGCACTGCGCATCGGCGAGCGCGAAGCCCCCACCGCCCCTGAGGGCTGGGTCACCGTCAACGTTCGCGCGGCGAGTGTCAACATGCACGACCTGTGGACCTTGCGGGGCGTTGGCATCAAGCCGGACCAGTTCCCGATGACACTGGGGTGCGACGGCGCCGGCGTGCTCGACGACGGCTCCGAGGTGGTCATCCACTCGGTGATCGCCACCGAAGGCTGGATGGGCGATGAGACGCTCGACCCGAAACGCACGCTGCTGACCGAGAAGCACCAGGGCACCTTTGCCGAGAAGGTCATCGTGCCTGCGCGCAACGTGCTGGCAAAGCCAGCTGAGCTGAGCTTCAGCCAGGCGGCGTGCATGGGCACGGCCTGGCTCACCGCCTATCGGATGATCTTCGTCAAGTCGGGCCTGCGTCCTGGGCAGACGATGCTGGTACAGGGCAGTTCCGGTGGCGTGGCCACCGCCTTGATCCAACTCGGCCGGGCAGCGGGCCTGCGCGTGTGGTCAACCGGCCGAACCGAAGCCAAGCGGGCGCTCGCCGAGTCACTGGGCGCGCATGCCACTTTCGAGTCCGGGGCTCGGCTGCCGGACAAGGTCGACGGGGTCTTCGAGACCGTGGGCAAGGCGACCTGGGCTCACTCGATGCGCTCGCTGAAGCCGGGCGGCATCATCGTGGTCTCCGGATCCACCAGTGGACCGGACGCCAACGCGGACCTGCAACGACTGTTCTTCCTGCAGATCCGCGTCGTCGGCTCGACCATGGGCACCCGCGGCGAGCTGACCGACCTGCTGTCGTTCTGCGCGCTCAAGGGTCTGAGCCCGGAGATCGGCCTCGAGCTGTCCATGCGGGAGGCAGAGCAGGGTCTGCGGGCCATGCTGGACGGCGACACGGCAGGCAAGATCGTCCTGACCAACTAGCCCGTACGGTTTTCGCGCAAGCCGTCAGTCGAGCGGGACGCTTCGGAGGGCGTAGCGGGCCTCCGTCAGCAGGGTCCGTACCAGCTCGGCGGCGGGCATCTCTCGCGACAAGGAGTGCGTCTGGCCCGCCCACAGCGACATCGCCGAGCCGTCACCCGCTGCGGCGGAAGCGGCGCGTACCGGTTTGCTGGCGTGGTGCAGCTGGGGGTAGGCCGCCGGGGCCGCC
>JADGOX010000074.1 GCA_017882745.1 Mycobacteriaceae bacterium
AGCGGCGTAATGAATCCCACCGGGCGAAGCGGCCCGCAACAGTTCCGCGAAAGAGTGACGTGCAGACCGTGACAACACCCAGCGCTGAGCAACCTCAACTCGCCGATCCCGGTGCTGGACGGGAGTCCCGAAGCGCGTTGCATCAACGTCTGAGCGCAGAAGCGGTTCGCATGTTGGCCGCGCTGCAGCACTGCACCCAGGAACGGGCGCGACTGGCGCTCGTCGACCTGTCCCAGCATCACCACATCAGGGTCAGTGTGCTCAGTGCCGCACTGGTGGCGGTCGTGCACGGCAGCGAGGAAGCACGGAACCCGTCGACCGGGACCATGGTGGTCGCCTGTGCGCTCTGGCGACGCGAACTCGAGCGGATGAAGTTCAGCGTCGCCGTGAGCAAAGTGACCGAAGTCGCGTAGGAGCCTCGCCAAATCGCAGACGGGACAAGCCTGCTCGAGTTGATGCACTGTTCCTTGCGTCTGTCGACGAGCAGCGGAACGAAACTGGAGATCGAACTTCGCTGAAGCCCATGCGCGCTCGCCAGCCGGTTTCGGTGAGCCACAACTGCCCCTGCATCCAGCACCGTCCTGGGATAGTTGCAATACTGGGTAATCGTTGTCGGAGTCAGGTGCTGGCCTGAGTGGAGGGAAACGGGGCGGCGGATGGAAACTAGCCGCACGACCGGTAGCGGCGGCGAGCACGCATCTTCCGACGTGGGCTCCTCGGCTGGCGCCGACGTCACCCACACTCAGAGACTGTGTCAGACGTGTGTGGAAGTCCTGGACGTCGATGGGGCCGCGGTAGCAGTGATGGGCGGGGCCCAAGCCCGAGAGGTGGTTTTCGCCACCGATGCCGTCGTCCAGCAACTGGACGAGCTGCAATTCACCCTGGGCGAGGGTCCTTGCGTGGACGCGTTTCGCACCCGGGAACCAGTGCAGGTGGTCGACCTCGACAGCGACCAGGCGATGGAGCGGTGGCCCGGCTTTGCGCGCGAGGCCACGTTGGCAGGTGCTCGATCGGTCTTCGCGTTTCCGCTGCAGGTCGGCAGGGTGCGCTTCGGAGTCCTCGAACTCTACCGTCGCACTGCCCGCGCCCTGAGTGACGAAGCGATGACCAGCGCACTGTTGATCGCGGAGACCCTCGCGCACGCTGTGCTCGTTGATCTGGCCGGCCAGGACAGCATAAGCGCAACACCACAGAATCCGGAGCCACTGTTCGGCCGCCGCGAGGTGCACCAGGCCACTGGCATGGTCGCGGTGCAGGTGGGCGTGCCCATTCCCGAAGCACTGGCCCGACTGCGGGCAGCGGCGTTCGCCAGCCAGCGGCCGATCCTCGATGTTGCCCGCGACGTCGTCGCGGGCAACATCGATTTCGCGCGGACTCGCCCGTGAACACGTCCGTGCCGATGACGCCCTGCCAACTATGGAGGCCCACATGAGCACCAACCGCAACGAACTCGCGGTAGGCGAGATGGCGTCACTGCTGACCACCGACTACGCGCCGGTAGTCGCCCTCGAGCGCCTGGTCGCCCATGCGGTCGACTGCGTGGATGCCTCCCTCGGGGTGCTGCTCATTGCGGACGCCGACGACACCATGCATGTCCTGGCAGCAATCCCGGACTCGCACGTGCGCCACGCCGACCTCGCCTCCTCGGCTCCAGCCGTCGAGTCCGCGCGACACGGCAGCATTGTCCTCGTCGATGACGTGACCGACGACAACCGGTGGCCACGGTTCAACGAGTCGGCGACCGCCGCAGGGATCCGTGGCGCGCGGGCGTTTCCGTTGCGCCTGGAGCAGCGGGCGCTCGGTTCGCTGACGCTGTACACCGCTGAGCCCTGGGGAACGGCACGCAACAGCGTCACCGCTCAGACCCTCGCTGACTTGGCCACCATCGTGCTCACCCAGGCTCCGGCGCCTGCGCGGCAGAGGACCTCCGCTGCGCAACTGAACGCTGTGCTCGCCGAGCAGGCGGTGCTCGACCAGGCCGCAGGCATGCTCGCCCAAAGCGCGAGGGTCTCCATTCCAGCGGCGTTCCAGCTCTTGCTGCGAGCGGCCCGGAGTCAACGACTCAGGCCCGCCGTGCTTGCGAGCAGGATCACCATGGACCCACAGTCGCTCGCGGCGATCATCGACGTCCTGGAGCGTCCTTGACCGACGCATAGCAGGACAAGGAGATGGCTGCCGTTCAGGGTCCTACGGAAATGCGATCACGACGCAGCAGGCTGCAGCCGCGACAGTGCAATCAAGCGGGACGTCGCCCGCAGGTACTTCTTGCGGTAGCCGCCGGCGAGCATTTCCGGAGTGAATACCGAGTCCAGCGGCGCGCCGGAGACGATGACCGGGACGTCGGCGTCGTACAGACGGTCGGCGAACACCACCAGTCGTAACGCCATCGCCTGGTCGGTGGCAGCGTGCACCCCGCTCAGGTACACCGCGGGTACGTCGTGAATCAGCGCCCCGTAACGCGAGGGGTGCAGCGTCGCCAGGTGCTCGCACAAGCTGTCGAACTGGTCGAGTGTGGCTCCATCCACCGTGGCTGCCACGGCAGCCAGATCCTCGTCGGACACCGGGTCGGGTGCGGCGGGCAGATCCCGGTGACGGAAGTCGGGCCCGTTGATGCGCAATACGCTGAAACGCTCAGCCATGACCTGGATCTCCCGCAGGAAGTCGTCCGCGGCAAAGCGGCCCTCCCCCAGCTGTCCGGGCAGCGTGTTCGACGTCGCGGCCACGCTCACCCCCGTCGCGGCCAGCTCAGAGAGCAACCGAGACACCACCATGGTGTCGCCTGGATCATCGAGTTCGAACTCGTCGATCGCGAGCAGCCGATGGGTGGACAAGCGCTCAACGGTGGCCGCGAAGCCGAGTGCGCCGACAAGGTGCGTCAGTTCCACGAACGTTCCGTAGGTCTTGAGCCCGTCCACCGCGTGCCACAGGGAAGCGAGCAGGTGAGTCTTGCCGACGCCGAAGCCGCCGTCGAAGTAGAGCCCCGCACCCGTCACCGGAGCCTTCCGGCCGAACACTCCGCGCTTCGCCGGCTGCCGCTCATTGATCTGACGCGCGAACGCCTCTGCCGCAACGACCGCCGCCGCTTGGCTCGGCTCTGCGGGATCGGGCCGATAGGTGGAGAAACGGACATCGTCGAAGCGGGGCGGCGGCACCATCGAGGCGACCAATTGGCCCTGGTTGAGCTGCGGACGGCGGTCAACCAGCTGGGTGGGCATACCGTCCAGAATATCGGCGTGTTCTGATCAACACTGTGCGATTACTACTGCCCTCGGGTGAGTCCTTTCCCACATCTGCTGCGCCCACACCAGTCGACGAACTGACCACAGAGCAGCTGCACGCCCTTTACGCCTATCCGGAGGCCTTGTGTCGGCCATGGCTGCGGGCGAACTTCGTGTCCAGTATCGACGGAGCCAGCAGCGTCGACGGGCTGTCGGCAGGTTTGGCCACCCCGGCCGACAAGCAGGTCTTCGGGCTGCTTCGTGAGCTGGCGGACGTCATCCTCGTCGGCGCAGGTACCGCGCGCGCTGAGGGCTACCGCGGGGCGCGGTCCCGTGCGGACCTGCACGACGCGCGGGTAGCCCGTGGCCAAGCAGCGGTGCCCCCCATAGCTGTCGTCACCGCCACTGCCCGGCTGGACACGACGTCGCCGCTGTTCACCGACACCGACGTGCCGCCGCTCGTGCTCACTACGGAACGCGCCGACGTGGACCAGCGCGAGCTGTTGCGTGCGGCAGGGGCCACCATCCTGATTGTCGGAGACGAGCGCGTGGATCCGAGGGCCGCAGTTGCCACGCTCGACGAGCTGGGGCTGTACCGGGTGCTCTGCGAGGGTGGTCCTACGCTGTTCGGCGAGCTCATTTCCGCGGACCTCGTCGACGAGCTCTGCCTGACGACCACCCCGGTGCTCGCACCGGGTGCAGCGGGACGAATCTCCGCAGGGATGAGCGTGGCACCACGCGCCATGACCTTGGGTCACACACTGCTCGACTCCGACGGAACAATGCTGCTGCGGTGGGTGCGGGAGCGATAGGCGCAGCGGCGGATCACCCTGCTCTCACCCAACTTCTGCCATGCTTGCCCGGTGAGACGTCTCGCGCTGGCGCTGCTGGCCACACTCCTCGGCGCAGCGAGCCTCGCCGCTTGCAGCGCGGGGCCGTCGGCCCGACCATCCGTCGCGGTGGTCGATACCGGACTTGCCGCCACACCCTCGACCACAGCCGCTCCGAAGTCGGAGTACCCCGCGCTGCAGGCACCTGTCGCCGAGCTGGACTGGACTGACTGCACAACAAGCATGTTGGCCAAGCTGGCCCTTACCTCGAGACAGCCAGGGCTGGTCTTCGAATGCGCCAACCTAGCTGTTCCGCTCGATCCACAGCTTGCCGGCAAGTTGTCCCTGGGTCTGCTGCGTGCCCGTACGGCCAGCACGCCGCGCGACGCTGCACCCCTGGTGCTCACCACCGGTGCCGAGCACGCCTCAACCGGCGCACTGGCCACCTTGGCCGCTTCCGGCGGCGCAGCCGCATTGGCGACCCGACCGATGGTGGCCGTCGACCGTCGAGGAGTCCGTAGCTCAGCGGCGTTGTCCTGCCTGAAGCCTGATCAGCGCGCCGCCATCGAGAACGTCGACCCTGCTGCTGCCACCCCTGCCGACCCCCTCGCCGCCACCCTGATGCTGGGCCGAGATGCCACGCAGGTCTGTACCGACGTGATCAGCCCCGCCGAGCTGGGCTTTGACACCGCGCATGCCGTGGCCGATCTCGAGGAACTGCGACTCGCGTGGAAGGTCAACCAGCTGGCGCTCCTGGGCATGGGCGACGGCGCCTCGGTCGCACTGCGGTACACCGTCTCGCACCCGCAGCAGGTCTCCCGGCTGGTGCTGGACTCCCCTGCGGTTCCCGGCGCCGACGAGGTGAGCCTGGCGAAGAACCAGGCGACGGGGGCCGAGGCCGCGTTCGCCGCCTTCTCCACCCAGTGCTTGGCCACCGCGTGCCCCCTCGGCGCCGACCCGCGAGGCGCAGTCCTCGACCTCATGCAGCGCGCGCGAACGACGGACGGCCTCGCGGCCGCAGATGGGCGACGCGTCTCTGCCGGGGCGATCCTGCGCGCCGTCCGCCAGGCGTTGCTCACCCCCTCTGGCACGCACGGTCTGGCGCCGGCGCTGGCGAGTGCTGGCGCAGGCGACGCACGCGCACTGCTCAGCTACTTTGACCAGGCTGCCGGACGCGAGGTTCCCGGCGACGCTGGCACTCAGATCGACGCCGACTTCGTAGCCGGGTGCAGCGACGCGGCGCTACGGCCCTCTCCCGGGCAGGTATCTACTCTGGTTGCGCAGTGGCGCAAGGACTTTCCGTTGTTTGGCGCCGATGCCGCGGCACGCCTGCTGCTGTGCCTGTCCTGGCCCACTCCCGCCACTGCCCCGCCGGTGAGCAAGCTCAACACCGTCCCCCCAGCGCTGGTGCTGAGCGCAACCGCCGACCCCGCTGCCGGATCGGCTGGGGTGCAGGCGGTCATCACCAATCTCCAGCAAGCGGGCAGCGACGCAACCATCCTCCGCTGGCAGAATGCCGGACATCAGGTGTTTCTGTCCTCCGAATGCGCAAGGAGTGCAGTCAGCGCGTACGTCGTCGACGGGACCCGACCGCAGGAGGGCACGATCTGCCCTCCGTGAGTTCCCGAACCGTTCCGATACTGCAAGCGCTACCTTGGACTGCATGAGTGTGACCGGTCCCGGACCGGGCGGGGCGCAGGACGCGATTCCCCCGCCCGGCCGATTCAGCGAGGACTTGGTGGGTCTCGATCCTGATGACCCCGACGCCCAGGCTTTCGCCGCACACCTCGACCGAATCGAGACCTCCCGACCCGGTTTCACGGTAGAGGGCTACCTGGCCAACGTGGGAGAGTTCGCCCGCTCGGCCAACCGCGCTGCTGGCCTGCGACGACTCATTGCCGTCGGAGTCGTGGTGCTGCTCCTGCTCGGCGTCCTCTATGCGCTGTCGGACGCCATTGTGGCGATGTTCAGCATTCTGCTCTAGGCACACTGCAATCGATCGCGCTTCGGATTAGCGTGTAGACATGAGTCGAACCACGCACTCCACCCCATCCGTCGTGTACTCCGAGCAGGAGTGGCACGAGAAGTTGACTCCAGCCGAGTATGCCGTGCTCCGTGATGCGGGCACCGAACGGCCGGGTGTCGGCGAGTACACCGACACGACGACGACAGGCGCTTACGAGTGCCGCGCGTGCGGTGCTGAGATCTTCCGCAGCGACACCAAGTTCGAGTCGCACTGCGGGTGGCCGTCCTTCTTCGCACCCGCCGACAGCGACGCGGTGATCCTCAAGGAGGACAACTCGCTAGGGGCCAAGCGCGTCGAGGTGATCTGCTCCGCGTGCCACAGCCACCTAGGTCATGTCTTCGAAGGTGAGGGCTACGACAACCCGACCGACCAGCGGTACTGCATCAACTCGATCTCGATGCGTTTGGTGCCAACACCCTGAGAGTCAGGGCAGCGACGCGACCAGTTCCGTGACGGGTACCCGCGGCCCGGTGAAGAAGGGGACCTCCTCGCGAACATGGAGCCGAGCTTCGGTCGCCCGCAGGTCCCTCATCAGGTCGACGACGCGGTGCAACTCGGGAGCCTCGAAGGCCAGCAGCCACTCGTAGTCGCCGAGTGCAAACGCGGGCACTGTGTTTGCGCGGATGTCGGCGTACCCGCGGGCAGCCTTGCCGTGGTCGGCGAGCATCTTGCGTCGATCCTCGTCCGGGAGCAGGTACCAGTCGTAGGAGCGCACGAACGGGTACAGACACAGGTACTTGCCCGGCTCCTCCCCTGCGATGAACGCGGGCACGTGGCCCTTGTTGAATTCCGCAGGCCGGTGCACGGCCGTATTCGACCACACGGGAACGCTCGCACGCCCGAGCGCGGTGTCCCTGCGCAGGCTGGAGTATGCCGCCTGCAACTGCTCGATGGACTCGGCGTGGGTCCATACCAGCCAGTCGGCGTCGGCTCGCATTCCGGCGATGTCGTAGACACCACGCACTACGACGCCCTTGCCTTCCAGGGCATCGAAGAACTCACTCGCCTCCCGAGCCGCGTCGCCGCGGTCGGCCCCCAGCACGCCCGGCTGGGTCTTGAAGACCGAGAACATCGTGTAGCGAATCTGGGAGTTCAGCGTGTCGTAGTCAAGGTGTGCCATGCACCTATGGTGCCACCACACCCGCTCAGCGCGCACCCGCAGAAATGTGTTGCACGACACTCTCGGCGGCGGCCCACCCGGTGGCAATGCAGGCGGGGACACCGACCCCGTGCAGCATCGACCCCGCGACCGCCAGACCGGGGTGCTCGGCCACGCCAGCTTCGAGGGCGGCGACCCGAGCTGGGTGGCCCGGACCGTACTGCGGCAGCCCTCCCTCCCACCGCTGCACGATGGTGTCCAGCGGAAGAGCCGAGATGCCGTGCAGGGCCTCGAGATCGGCCCGCGCTCGGGCCACCAGCTCTGCGTCGTCCGCCTGCAGCGCGGCCACATCGCCGAAACGTCCCAGCGAGGCGCGCAGCAGCAGCACCTCGCCATCGGCCAGATGCGGCCACTTGCGGCTCGAATGGGTAAACGCCTTCGAGTGCAGGGGTTCTCCCGTTGCGACGAGCAGTCCCGATGTCTGAGGAAGCTGCGCGTCCACCTCCTGAGCCGCGAAGGCAAAGCCGACCACCGCACAGGAGGCCAGCGGGATTCCGGCGGCCGCGCGAGAGGCCGATGGTGCTGCCGAGGCGAGCAGCTTGTGTGCCGCCGGCGCAGGCACGGCCAGCACGACCGCGTCCACCCGCTCGCGAGACCCGTCCGCGGTGTCCACCCACCAGCCCTGCTGATCCGAGCCGAGGCCGGTCACCGTGACGGACAAGCGCGCGGTCGCTGCGGCCGCCTCCTCCAGTGCCAGCGTCAGCCTCGAGTAGCCCCCGCGCAGCGCCCCGAATACCGGAACACCCGGCTGTTGAACAGGAAGGGCTGCGGTGGCGGCCGCAAGCAAGTTCGGTGCACCCGCATCGAGAGCGTCCGCGAGGTCGGGAACGGTAGCCCGGACGCCCAGTGAGTCCGCGAGACCCGAGTACACGCCACCGAGCAGCGGATCCACGGAGCGTGCGACCACCTCCTCGCCAAATCGCTCGCGAACCAGCTCACCGACCGAGACGTCGGAGCCCACCTCCCAGTGCAGCGCCCGCTCAGGCTCGGCGGCCATGTACCGCAAGGCATCCGCAGAGAGCAGCTCACCCATGGTGTCCGCAGTGGAGGGAATGCCCATCACCGTGCGCGCGGGCAGACCGACCGTCCGCCCGTTCGCGAGCACGCTCGTCCGTGCGTCACCGGGGTGCACGACCTGCTCGCTCAGTCCGAGCTCGGCGAGCATTGCGGGAACCTCTGGACGTCGGGTCAGAAACGCCTCGGCACCCACGTCGAATGGGCGGTCCGCCAGGGACTCCGTCCGCAGCACACCACCGACCAGTCCCGTCTGCTCGAACAGGGTGATCCGGGCTTGCGCACCGAGCAGCGTGCGTAGCCGATGTGCGGCAGCCAATCCCGAGATCCCCGCCCCGATCACGGCGACCGACGGGACTCGAGACGTCTCGGTCAGTGGGCTTGGACCTGAGTGTCGGCTCATGAGTTGTGCACCAGTTCCACCACGTGGGTCAGCACCTCTGGATCGGTGTCCGGCAGCACGCCGTGGCCCAGGTTGACGATGTGTCCGATGGCGCCCGCTCTGCGTGCCGCCTCGCCATCGGCCAGGACTTTGGCGACCTCCCGCGCCACCGCCGTAGGCCCGGCGAAGAGCACAGCCGGGTCCAGGTTTCCCTGCAGCGCCTTGCCGGGGCCGACACGCTTGGCAGCGGACTCCAGAGACACACGCCAGTCGACACCGACCACGTCGGCACCGGCCTCACCCATGGCGCCGAGCAGCTCCCCGGTGCCGACACCGAAGTGGATGCGGGGCACGCCTGCCGACCCCACTGCGTCGAGCACCCGCGCGGAATGCGGCAGCACGAACTCCCGGTAGTCGGCCAGCGACAAGGCCCCCGCCCAGGAGTCGAACAACTGAACGGCGTCGACTCCGGCGTCGATCTGCGCGGTGAGAAAGGTGATGGTCGAGTCGGCGATACGACCCAGCAGTGCGTGCCACGTCTGCGGATCGGAATACATCAACGCTTTGGTGCGCTCGTGGTTTCGGCTCGGGCCACCCTCGACAAGGTAGGACGCGAGGGTGAACGGAGCACCCGCAAAGCCGATCAACGGCGTGGAGCCCAGCTCCTCGACGAGCAGGCTGACGGCGCGAGCCACGGGCGCGAGCTGCTCGGCGCGAAGCGTGGGAAATGCGGCGACATCGGCTGCGGTGCGGACGGGCTCCGCCACGACGGGACCGGTGCCCGCAACGATGTCCAGGTCGATACCTGCCGCCTTGAGGGGAACGACGATATCGCTGAACAGGATCGCGGCGTCCACCCCGTGCCGCCGTACCGGTTGCATCGTCACCTCGCACACCAGCTCCGGGGTGAAGCACGCGTCCAGCATCCCAATGCCCGCGCGGACCTTTCGGTACTCCGGCAAGGAGCGGCCGGCCTGACGCATGAACCAGATCGGCCGGTGTTTGGGCTCGTGTCCCCGTGCCGCCGCCAGCAACGGGGCGTCGGGAAGGTTGCGGCGCGACCCGGTGACCGAGATGACTGAATTGCTGCTTTGTGTGCT
This sequence comes from Mycobacteriaceae bacterium, assembly GCA_017882745.1. GTDB lineage: Bacteria > Actinomycetota > Actinomycetes > Mycobacteriales > Mycobacteriaceae > X156. The sequence goes on from JADGOX010000074.1 coordinate 9,730, forward strand.
CATCGTGTCCTCATCGTGCCCTACATGCTGCCATGGCACGTGACGACGAATGGGCAGAGGCACGGCGCGCCTCCGATTGCCGCAGCCCGTCCACGTCTAGCGTCTATTTATGTGACCATGTCCGATGTGCTGGCCCAGCCAGAGGAGTTTCGCAGAGCAGTGTCGGAGCTCGCTGGCGCATCTGCACGGTCCGAGATCCAGCTGGGGCCCATCCGCCCACCGCAGAAACTAGCGCCGTACACCTACGGCTTGGGTGCCGAAGTCGTCGTGGACCGAGACGAGGATGGCCACAGCACAAGCGACCACGCCGACGCCAGCGGCCGGCTCGTACTGTTGCATGACCCCGACGGCCACGAGGCGTGGGGCGGCACCCTGCGGCTGGTGGCCTACATCCAGGCGGACCTGGATGCGGACGTGGCAACGGACCCGCTGTTGCCCGAGGTGGGCTGGAGCTGGTTGGCGGACGCCCTC
>JADGOX010000075.1 GCA_017882745.1 Mycobacteriaceae bacterium
ACCGCAAAGGTGCGAAAGATGAGTGAACGTGTGGCAGTAGACGGCCGGGCTGACGGGTACCAGGCGGACCGGACCTTGCGGGTGCCTACCGAGATGCGGCGCCAGCTGACTCGGCGCAGGACACAGATCACCCTGGCGTTTCTCGTGCTGCTGCCATTCCTGCTCGTCCTCGCCTTCACCGTCGGCAACAGCACGAACAGCAAGAGCCGCTCCGGTGGCTTCGTCGATCGGGCGACCACCGGCGGATTGAACTTCACCGTGTTCACCTTGTTCGTGTCCATCGGCTTCCTGCTGGTCGTGGTGGTGGCGTTGTTCTTCGGTGACGCAGTGGCGAGCGAAGCCTCTTGGTCGAGCCTGCGCTATCTACTGGCCATTCCGGTTCCCCGCGCCCGTCTGCTTCGGCAGAAAGCGACTGTGGCCGGCCTGTTGTCCGTCATTGCGCTGTTGTTGCTTCCGGCGGTAGCGCTCGCTGTCGGCACAGCGGTGTACGGCACGGCGGGAATGGTCGGCCCGCTGGGCGATCCCCTGCCTTTCGGCACCGGGGTACTGCGTCTGGTGCTCGCAGTGGTCTATATCGCACTCAGCCTGTCTTGGGTGGCCGGCCTGGCATCGCTGCTTTCGGTCGCCACAGATGCACCCCTGGGTGCCGTGGGTGGTGCGGTGATGGTCACGATCGTTTCGGAGATCCTGGACGGCATCCCCGCGTTGGAAGGCCTACGAAACTGGCTCCCCACGCACTACGCGTACGCGTGGACGGGCCTGTTGTCGGCCGATATCGACTGGTCACAGATGGTGCGGGGCACCTTCTCCGCGCTGGCCTACGCCACCGCGCTCGGGGCACTGGCCTGGGCGCGGTTCACCACGAAGGACATCACCAGCTGAGTGGCGCTTCCCTTTGGGGTGGTCATCCCTTGGGGGCTGCCGCGATCTTCTCGTTGAGCCAGTTGGCCAGCCAACTCGTGGCCGTGTTTCCGGAGTCGACCTTGTAGCTGCCATAGGAGGAATGCACCTGCGAGGTCAGGTATGTCCCGAGCTGCGCGAGCGCCAAGGCAAGCCTGGCGGGGTCGCCGGCCACGTTGGGCATGGCACAGATGAGGTCGCCGGCCACGCAGAAGGTGACGACCCGGTCGCCGACGGCACCAAAATCCTTGGCTCGGGCACCCGCCAGGCCGCCTCCCTCCACCGCCGGACCGATAAGTTTCTCGGTGCTCGGGTTGCGGTTGGGATCGGACACCAGACCGACCCCGAGCAGTCTCTTGGCGGCGACCGGTCCCCCGCCCTGGCCGATCTGGGTAGCCACGTCGCCAGCCACGGCTGCGCCCTGGGAGAAGCCCGTCAGGGTGAAGCTGACGTCAGGGCATCGGCTCACCGTCGCAGCCATCGCGTCGGTGGTGGCTTTGGCCCCGGCCGCCACACTCTGCTGGTAGTTCGCCAGGTCGGTGAACTGCGCCGGGTAGGGCACGAAGTAGATGCCGGCCCGGTCAGGGGCGGCACTGGCGACGATGCGGTCGGACACCGCTTTGAGCAGTCCGACCGCGACAACTGGGTCCGCCCCGACATGAGTCTCGTAGGTTCCGGGGACGAACACCGTCTGTACGTCCGGACATCCAGCGGGCTTGGGTTTGTTCGTGCTGATCGACGAGCACGCTGCGGAGAGCACCGCGACCAGCAGAACTGCGACCCCGAGGAACACCTGCAGTCCCCGGGTTGCCGTGGGCGCCTTCCGTCCAAGCGACACGTCTGTACCTCCGTGCTTGCGTAACCGACCGTCAACGGATCGCGTTCACCCACCGGATTCCGCCACCTAGCGAAGGAGCGTACTGGACACACCGTCCGCGAGAGTGCCCTTGCGGAGTTCGGCTGAGTGGTCCGTCGGAACGACCGAGCTGCTTCACCCCCGGTGCTCCGCGGGGGCTAGGTCACACCCGCCGCATCCATACCGCGCAGCTCCTTCTTGAGGTCTGCGATCTCATCACGCAGCCGTCCGGCCAGCTCGAACTGCAGGTCGCGGGCGGCGGACATCATCTGCTCGGTCAGCTGCTGGACCAGGTCGGCCAGCTCGGCGCGCGGCATCGAACCGGGTGCCCGGCCCTCCAGCACACCGGCGCTCGACGCCCGGCCCGCCTCGCCGGTGGCTCGTTTGCCGCGGCTGGCATTCCGGCCAGAACCACCGATGGAGACCCCGCTCTCGGTGTCTTCCGCCTCGGCATAGACCACATCGAGGATGTCGTTGATTCTCTTGCGGAGCGGCTGGGGGTCAAGCCCGCGCTCGGTGTTGTACGCGACCTGCTTCTCCCGTCGACGATCGGTCTCGTCGATCGCCCGGCGCATGGAGTCGGTGATCCGGTCCGCGTACATGTGAACCTCACCTGACACGTTGCGTGCCGCGCGGCCTATCGTCTGGATCAGCGAGGTCGCGCTGCGCAAGAAACCTTCCTTGTCGGCGTCCAGGATGGCCACCAAGGACACCTCCGGCAGGTCCAGCCCCTCGCGCAGCAGATTGATGCCGACCAGTACGTCGTAGTCACCCATCCGCAACTGGCGCAACAGCTCCACCCGTCGCAGCGTGTCGACCTCCGAGTGCAGGTAGCGCACCCTGATACCGAGCTCGAGCAAGTAGTCGGTGAGATCCTCCGACATCTTCTTGGTCAGCGTCGTGACCAGGACTCGTTCGTTGCGCTCGCTGCGCAGCCGAATCTCGTGTACCAGGTCGTCGATCTGCCCCTTGGTCGGCTTGACCACCACCTTCGGGTCGATCAGCCCGGTGGGCCGGATGACCTGCTCGACAAACTCGCCGCCGGCCTGGGCCATCTCGTACTTGCCCGGCGTCGCCGACAGGTACACGGTCTGCCCGATCCGGTCCTGGAACTCATCCCAGCGCAGCGGCCGGTTGTCCATGGCGCTGGGCAGGCGGAACCCGTGCTCCACGAGGGTCCGCTTGCGGCTCATGTCCCCCTCGTACATGCCACCGACCTGGGGCACCGTCACGTGCGACTCATCGATGACCAGAAGGAAGTCTTCCGGGAAGTAGTCGATCAGGGTGGCGCCGGCCGAACCCGCCTCACGTCCGTCGATGTGGCGGGAGTAGTTCTCGATCCCGGAGCAGAACCCGACCTGCCGCATCATCTCCAGGTCGTAGGTCGTGCGCATTCGCAGCCGCTGCGCTTCGAGCAGCTTGCCCTGGCTCGTCATCTTCGCCAGCTGGGTCTCCAGCTCGGCCTCGATGTCCCGGGTGGCGCGTTCCATCCGCTGAGGCCCGGCGACGTAGTGGGTAGCGGGGAACACCCTCGTCTCGTCCACCTCGTGGACAACATCTCCGGTCAGCGGGTGCAGGTAGTAGAGCGACTCGACCTCGTCACCGAAGAACTCGATCCGCACCGCCAGCTCCTCATAGGCGGGGATCACCTCCACCGTGTCTCCCCGAACGCGGAAAGTCCCGCGGGCGAACGCGAGATCGTTGCGGGTGTACTGCACGTCAACGAGCGCACGCAGCAAGGTCTCTCGGTCCAGGGTGTCACCGACCTTGAGCCCGATGGAGCGGTCCAGATACTCCTGAGGCGTCCCGAGGCCATAGATGCAGCTCACCGAGGCGACGACGATGACGTCGCGACGAGTGAGCAGGCTCATCGTGGCGGAGTGCCGCAGGCGCTCGACGTCGTCGTTGACCGAGGAGTCCTTCTCGATGTACGTGTCCGTCTGCGGAACGTAGGCCTCGGGCTGGTAGTAGTCGTAGTAGGAGACGAAGTACTCGACGGCGTTGTGCGGGAAGTAGCCGCGCAGCTCATTGGCCAACTGCGCGGCAAGCGTCTTGTTCGGCGCAAGCACCAGCGTCGGGCGTTGCACCTTCTCGACCAGCCACGCCGTGGTCGCCGACTTGCCCGTTCCGGTCGCACCGAGCAGCACCACATCGGGTTCCCCGGCGTTGATGCGCTTTTCGAGTTCCGCGATGGCTGCGGGCTGATCTCCCGCGGGTTGGTAGTCGCTCACCATCTGGAACTTCCCCTTGACACGCGGGATCTCGCTGACGGGACGAAACTCCGAGTGTGCGAGCACGCCGTGCTCGGCCTGTGGGTGCGCGGGATCCACCTCTGCTGGGGACTGCTTCGTCTTCTCGGCCAC
>JADGOX010000007.1 GCA_017882745.1 Mycobacteriaceae bacterium
CTAACGCGTCAGTTCGGACTCAAACGGTCCTTGCCGCCTGCGCGGGAGCCCAGGACCAGAACACTTCAAAACATCGGCGCGGGTTCAGGTGACCTGTGTGGGATCGCCGGGCGTCCTGAGAAGGATCCTGATACGGGCAGAGAAGGGCTGCTACGCCCAACCGAAGGAGGGAAGGTCGTCGTCTGCAGCGCGCGTCAGAGACGGCGACTGGGCTCACAAGCCATACTCGGCCTCGGTTTGTTCATCGATCGGGCCCGCAATCCGACGGGACTCCCTATCTCTGAAGTCGGGTTCTCAAGCGCCACAGGTGTCGCTCTTGGCCTTCTCGTCGCAGAACGTACCGAAGGCTGTCCAGGTGATGACGTCACCGTCGAGCACGAATGTCTGCTCCGACCCCCTTCGGAACTTCGGGTCAGAACTGGTGAGCACGATGGCCGTGGCCGTCGACTTGCGGTTCGCCGTGACGACCTGAGTAATGAGCAAGGTGACGTGCCCACCATCCACAATCACACCGCCCGTGACCTGATCGCACGGCGGCATCGGATTCTCGCTGCAAGAAACGTACGATCGATAGTCCACAGTCGCTGATCCGTCCGAGTTGACCATCAGATGGCGCCCATGCGCGTTCCAGAACCCAACGAAGATGCCTGGGTTTTTCGTCACGTAGGTTCCCTTCCCTGTCGGACTGGATGGACCAGGCAAAGACTCCGCGGAAGTGGAAGGGGCTATGGTCAGGACGGGCTGCGTGGAACTGGGGCTTGTGATGCTTGGCGCTTGATTCGTAGTTGGGGCGGTGGGTGATGTATGCCCACCGACAACTGAACCATTGGTGCTGGTGTTGCAGCCCGACACCGCTGCCACAAGTCCGACAGAAACCAGCACTGCGACGAGTCGAGTGCGGGGCCTATGCGGGGACTGGCTCACGCTTGTCTCCCTGCACCCCCGCTGAGCCGAGCTAGGTGTTGTGGGCTGGCCGCATAACTGGCAGGACTGATTCCCTGTACTTCTGATTCGCCATTTGCCACGGAATGTCATGACCCCCCCTGGCGCCTTGTTAGGAACACGTGGCCGACATTTTGGTGGGTCCACGCTTGTCCTGTCCACCCTTGCGGTCTAGGTGAGCGCACGACGAAAGGCAACCGAGGCCAGCGAAGCGCCCAGCCGCAGCCGAGTCCACGACATGAGCTGCGCTCGAGTCGTCTCGTTGGGCGATCGCTCTACGGGCACGCGCGGAGGCCGCGCCGACCTGGACCAAACATGGTTTTCGTCGTTCCGTAGCGGGTTCGCCAAACGACGATTGTTGACGACACGCCAGCCAGCGGTATCGATTGCCCCCTATCGAGACTCGCACCACCGCGAGGGGGCGGGCTGGTCCGGCATGATGTGCGGGTGGTTGATGACGAGCCGTTGCGGACGCTGGGGCAGCGGCTGATTTGGGGTTGACGGCGTGGTGGGGTACTGCTCGTGGTCGCCGGGCTCGTGGGGAGCACACGCCGGAGTCCGACTTCGACCTCGGCCTGTACTACCGACCCCAACTCGACATCGATGCACCAGACCAAAACCGCCGACCACGGTGAGCAACGCCTCGGTCCACATCTGCACATCCTGTGAATGGGGCGACCGCTGCAGCGGTGGAACATCCGCTTCTATTGCCGCGGTCCGCGCGCTCGTGCCGATGGCGGGTCTTGGCTTGGCTGTCGACGTCCATTTTCTGCCATTGTTCTGGTCAGAGGTCCGCACAGTCTCGGACGAAGGCAGCGAGACGTTCAGCGAACCTGTCGGGCTCGGCGAGGTGGACCATGTGGCCGCGCCCCGGCCACTCCTCGATCTGTGCACCCCGCACGTGTCTTCGGAGATGCTCGCGGTCCACATCGCTGAGCGTCTGGCCCATGATGGCGAGGTACGGAACCGCAATGGCGTCGGCGACCGCATCGATACGTCGTTGCAGCTCGGCTGGTGTCTCCGCGAGCAGCTCGGCCCAATAGCCGGGGACGAGATCCTGGCGAATGGTCTGGGTCGCTGCGACCTGCGACCGCATCGGGGCGGGCAGCGCATCGACGCCCATGCTCTGACGAATCGGCTCGAACGCTAGGTCGAAGCCATCCCCGTGCAGCGCGGGTGCCATCCGCTGGACCATCTCGGCGAAGGGCCGCACGTTGAGCGGTTGATCGACGTTGACCACACCCGTGGTGGCGTATTTCGCCGCGTACATCGAAACGATCGCAACGGCCATCGAGTGCCCGACCACGACCGGACGGTCGATCCTCAGCGCGGTGAGGGTGTCATGCAAGCTGTGAGCGACCGCATCAAGGGGTTGCGGCGGTCCTGGCGTCTCGCCGTGCCCAGGCAGATCCACGCTGATGCATTGGAAACGGTCGGCGAGGCGAGCAGTGATCGGACGCCAGGTGGCGCGGCTGAACGTCAGGCCGTGCACGAACACGATTACCGGCCCGGACCCCTCCTGGTCGTAGGCGAGGGGAGTGGTTCTGTCGGGCATATCGTGCTCCTTGATTTTCGTTACACTGTACCGTAACGATGTGACGGTACGCTGTCAAACATGGGCCGCCCCCGACTACATGATGAACGCACCGGTGCGGCCTTGCTCGATGCAGCAGAGGGCATCGTCGAGACGGAGGGCCCAGAAGCACTGTCTGTACGCCGGGTCGCGGACGAAGTCGGTACCACCAGCCGCGCGGTCTACACGGTGTTCGGGTCCAAACTGGGAATGGTCGTGGCCCTCGGATCGCGCGCGTTCGACCTGCTGGGGGCCGCCGTGGAGGCGCTTCCCGTGACAGAGGACCCTGCGGCCGATCTCGTCGCTTCCGGCGTTGTCGGGTTTCGCACCTTCGCGCTGCAACACCCCGCCCTGTTCCGCATCGGGGTGCAGCGCGATGCGCTGTCATCCGAAGAGGCCCGAGGTTTCGCAGGGGCAGCCACCGTGGCACTCGGCAGCCTGCACGCACGCATCGCTCGGTTGTCGGACAACGGCGGCCTCGGGCACCGGTCCGTCCCGGATGCCACGTGGGAATTTCACGCCCTTTGCGAAGGTCTTGCCGCGCTTGAGCTGCGCTGCAACTTGCCGTCGGCGCACGCGCAACACCTGTGGACCGACGCACTGAGCGCGCTTCTCGCCGGCTGGCGGCTGTAGTCGCCAGCATCGGAGCGCGCCGGTATGGAGGCGGCCGTCCTGCCCGCAAATTCCGCTCATCAGCGACGGTTGTGAGTTCTCGTGTTCGTGGA
>JADGOX010000076.1 GCA_017882745.1 Mycobacteriaceae bacterium
CAGGGCCAGCACTGTCGTCTGCCACACGTGGACGTCCAGGCCACCACCGCGCTGGATGGCGCGAAGCAGGTCCTCCCCGCGGAGGTGCTCAGCGGCCCCCACCACGATCTCGTCCCGGGCGCCATCCACCAGCGGGTGCACCTGAAGATCCAAGATGGTGGCGCGCAGCGCGGCCATCTCGTGGGTGATCGCCTCCAGGGACCCGGGCTCGTCCTCGAGCGTGACACGAATTCGCCAGAGTGACTCGGCCTCGTGGAGCCGTTCTTGGGCGTGCACGGCGGGCGCGTGCAGCCACCGCGTCAGCAGGCGTATCGCGGACGGCTCGACAACCCAGATCACCAGGACGGTCGTGGTGATGGCCAGGATGGTCACGGTCAGCGCATAGGACGTGTGAAGTAGATGACCAGGGCGTGCAGGAGCAGCTCGACCGGAAAGACAGCGGTCAGCTTGGCAAGGGTCAGACGCAGCTTGCGCGGATGGGGAAGCCGGCCGCATACCTCGCATGCCAACCCGGATGTGCCAGCGTCCGGCGCGGTGTGGTCCATTCCCGGAGCCTGTCCCATCACTGTTGCGCGTTGGTTTCAGACGGATGAAGACGTCGAGTCCACGGACGCTCGGTGTACGCGTCACGCTCGACGCTGATGCGCGCACGCGGAACGTCGAGGAGTCGGCTCTACGTTCCGTAGCCGACGCGGACGCACGAGCTCCTGCGCAAGCCCCTGCCGTGCATTCGCGCCCCAGTCGATGTCACGACCCAAGCCGGTGTTCGCGGTTTGTCGGACTTACGTAAGGCGGTTTCAGTCCTTGATCTCGGCGATCACGACGCCGTTGGTCACAGTCAGGCCCACCGTGGCCGTCAGACCGGTGATGGTGCCGGCCTTGTGGGCGTTGATGGGTTGTTCCATCTTCATCGCCTCCAGGACCACTACGAGCTCGCCGACCTCGACGACCTGGCCTTCCTCGACCGCGATCTTGACGATTGTTCCCTGCATAGGTGTGGTCAGGGCGTCGCTCGAGGAAGCGGCTCCGGCCTTGCCGCCCCCGGACCGTCTGGGAGCCTTCTTCTTCATGGCGCCACCGCCACCACCGAACTTCAGTCCACCGGGCAAAATCACCTCGAGGCGCTTACCACCGACCTCGACGACCACGCTCTGGCGCTCGCCGGCCTGTTCGGGAGCACTCGCGATGACTCCGCCGTACGGCGCGATGTTGTTGACGAACTCTGTCTCGATCCAGCGGGTGTGCACCGTGAATGGCTGGGCGGGGTTCTTGGGCGCGAAGGCCTCGTCGGCGACGACCGCCTGGTGGAACGGCAGAACCGTAGGCATGCCTTCGATGACGAACTCGGCCAACGCCCTACGTGCGCGAGCCAGCGCCTGGGTGCGGTCCTTGCCGGTGACGATCAGCTTGGCCAGCATCGAGTCGAACGCTCCGCCGATGACGTCACCCGATTCGACACCGGAGTCCAGCCGCACGCCCGGACCGGACGGCGGACGGAAACTGGTGACAACACCAGGCGCGGGCATGAAGTTGCGGCCGGCGTCTTCGCCGTTTATCCGGAATTCGATCGAGTGAGCGTGGGGGGCGGGGTCTGTATAGCCGAGCGCTTCACCGCTGGCGATGCGGAACTGCTCGCGGACCAGGTCGATGCCGGTGACCTCCTCGCTGACGGGGTGCTCCACCTGCAGTCGGGTGTTGACCTCCAGGAAGGAGATGACGCCATCCTGGCCGACGAGGAACTCGCAGGTGCCGGCACCTCGGTACTTGGCCTCCTTCAGGATGGCCTTGGAAGCGCGGACCATCTCGGCGTTCTGCTGACGGGACAGGAACGGCGCGGGCGCCTCTTCTACCAGCTTCTGGTGGCGCCGTTGGAGTGAGCAGTCGCGGGTTGAGACGACGACCACGTTGCCGTGGTTGTCGGCCAGGCACTGGGTCTCGACGTGGCGAGGCTTGTCCAGGTAGCGCTCGACGAAGCACTCGCCACGACCAAAGGCAGAAATGGCCTCGCGAGTGGCGGAGTCGAACAGCTCGGGGATCTGCTGGATGGTGCGCGCGACCTTCATCCCGCGGCCGCCACCGCCGAAGACCGCTTTGATGGCAACCGGAAGACCGTGTTTCTTGGCGAACGCCACGATCTCGTCGCTGCTCTCGACCGGGTCGGAGGTGCCTGGCACCAGTGGCGCGTTCGCCCGGGCTGCGATGTGGCGGGCCTTGACCTTGTCGCCCAGCGAGTCGATCGCTTCCGGGGAGGGCCCGATCCAGATCAGCCCGGCGTCGATGACCGCCTGGGCGAAGGAGGCGTTCTCGGCCAGGAAGCCATACCCGGGATGGACCGCGTCAGCGCCGGACCTGACTGCGACATCGAGCAGTTTCTGCTGCACCAGGTACGAGTCACCTGGAGTCGTACCGCCAAGGGCATAAGCCTCGTCCGCGACCTTGACGTGCAAGGCGTCTCGGTCCGGATCGGCATAGACGGCAACGGAGACAATCCCGCTGTCCTTGCATGCACGAGCGATCCGGACGGCGATCTCGCCTCGGTTAGCTATCAATACCTTGCGGATGGGCGCCATTGGCGGAGCCTAGCCTGTGACGGGGGCTACACGGAGGTGACCTATGCCACGACGTGACCTATGCCACCTCCGCCACGCCGTGGTCGATCCAACAATGCGAACACGCAACCAGAGCCGGACATGAGCAGCGGGGGCCTCGTGGCCCCCACTGCGGGCGCAGGTTAGAGGTGCAACCCGTGCTGCCTCCTCGACGGCTCCGTCCGGGACCGCTCCGACCGCCGTTGCCAGAGCGAGTAGAACAGGCCCACGACGGCAAGGACCAGGAGAATCCCGAGAGTCACCAAGGCGACGGTCTGCCACACCGGCGTTTCGGCGGCGG
>JADGOX010000339.1 GCA_017882745.1 Mycobacteriaceae bacterium
TCGGCCTGCTGGGCGCGCTTCTCCTTGCCCGCCGTTCGGGCCTTGGCCGCCTGCTCCTCGAACTGCGTAGCCCGCTCGCGGAACTGCGCGGCCCTGGCCTGCGCCTCCGGGTCGGTCCGCTGCCAGCGGGAGTCGCTCGCCTCACGGACCTTCTGCTCGACGGCGCGCATGCGGCCCTCGAGGTCCTGCATCATCTCCCGCGGCACCTTGCCGAGCTCATCCCACTGCTCCTGCAGTGCCCGCAGGGCGTTGCGGGCGCCCTCGAGGTCCTTGGTCGGGTCGAGCTTCTCGGCCGAGTCCAGCAGCGTACGTTTTGCCACCGCGTTTCCTGTGAGCTCAGCGTCGCGCTCCGAGGATGCGGCGTTGCGGGCGGCAAAGAAGACGTCTTGCGCGGCCTTGAAGCTCTCCCACAGCGTGTCTTCGGCGTCGCGGGGTGCACGTCCCGCTGCTTTCCACTCCGCCATCAGCTCACGGAAGCGTCCCGTCGTTGGACCCCAGTCGGTCGCCGTGGCGAGCTCCTCGGCCTGCGCGACCAGCTCCTCCTTGCGCGTACGGGCGCCTGCTCGATCCCGGTCCAGCTCGGCGAAGTGAGCGCCCCGGCGGCGGTTGAAGGCCTCCCTGGCCTTGGAGTAGCGCTTCCACAGCGCGTCGTCGGTCTTGCGGTCGAGACCACGGATGGTCTTCCACTCCTCGAGGATCTCGCGGAGTCGGTCACCCCCCGATTTCCACTGAGTGGACTCCGCCCCGATGTTCTCGGCCTCCACGGCCAGCACTTCTTTGCGTGCTGCGTGCTCGGCTCGCGCAGCCTGGCGGTGGCGCCTGTCCTCGGCGGCGAGCTCGTCGGAAACTGACAGCAACGCTTCCAACCGCGCGCCGAGGCTGTCGACGTCACCGACGACCGCCGCCGTGGGCAGGGTGTCCAGCAGCTGTCGGACGGCGTGCTGAGTGTGCTTGGGATCGCCGGTCCCGGACTCAAGACGTTTCTCGAGCAGGATGACCTCTGTGGCAAGGTCGTCGAAGCGACGACCGAAGTGGGCGAGACCTTCCGCGGGCTCCCCGGCCTGCCAGGAGCCGACCTGCCGCTCACCGTCCTTGGTGCGCAGCCACACACCACCATCGGCATCGACTCGACCGAAGGCGCGCGGGTCGCTGGTCGGGGCGGCGGAAGGGTGGGGCGCGGGGTGGGCGCCGGGCTTCGGGCTTCCGGGCTTGGGGGCGCCGGGCTTGGGGCTTCCGGGCTTGGGGGCGCCGGGCTTGGGGGCGGAGCTGGGGCTGGGTGCGCCGGGCGTGGGCGCGGGGCTGGGTGCGGACGGCTGGTCAGCCGATGCCGGGTTCTCAGTCGCTGCGTTCTGGTCGCTCATTGTTGTCTCGTCCCTGCCGCGCGTCACGGCTGCCCATTGCTGTCAACCCGGCCGGTGCGCCGAGTGCTGCCAGTCATTGAAACAGGTTATCCCGTGCGGTGAGAACTGATGAGGTGCTCCGGCGTGCACTACCCTCGGCCCACGTGCTGACTGCAGTGGTCTTCGTGCCGACTCCGCCACTGCTTGTTCCCGAACTGGTGGGGTGCGCAGCTGAGCAGACGCAGGCCCTCAGAGATGCCTGTCTGAGTGCGGTGGGGACGCTCGCCGAGGTGTCGAACTCCTGGGTGGCGATCGGAGCGTACGGAACCGATCTAGAGCTGGGACCGGACGCTCGTGGGTCCTGGAGTTCTTTCGGTGCTGACGTCGCCGTGTCACTGGGGCCGAACGCGCACACGGCGGCGGACCCCGCGCTGCCCCTGCCGGCCCTGGTCGCGGGTTGGCTCCGTGCGGAGGTGGCGCCCCAGGCCGCGATCGGCTTGCGGCTGTATGCACGAGACACTCCGCTTGCTCGGTGCGTGGAACTCGGGCGGCTGCTCGGTGAGGATCCGCAGAACCACGCACTGCTGGTTCTTGGCGACGGTTGCACCACCTTGACGGAGAAAGCCCCCGGCGCCTTGGACGAGCGGGCAGCCACCGTGCAGGACGAGATTGACCACGGTCTGTCCACTATAGATCGTTCGGCGATTGTGGGACTCGATCCCACGCTGTGCTCTGAGCTCGGCGTGTCCGGCCGCGTTCCCTGGCAGGTCGCGGTGAGCGCCGTAGGGGATGGATGGCGTGCCCGCTCGCTGTACTGCGGTGCGCCGTTCGGTGTCGGATACCAGGTTGCGACGTGGGTCCGATGAAGAGGCCGATTGCCGTGGTGGGTCCGACCGCAACGGGCAAGTCCGAGCTTGCGCTGCAGCTGGCGGAGAGTTTGGGCGGCGAGGTGATCAACGCCGACGCCATGCAGATCTACCGTGGCATGGATGTCGGCACGGCGAAGATGCCGCCGCAGCAACGCCGGGGCATCGTGCACCATCAGCTGGACGTCCTCGAGGTCACCGAGACCGCGAGCGTTGCGCGCTACCAGGCGGCGGCGCGCAGCGACGTGGAGGCAGTGCTGGAGCGCGGCGCAGTTCCGATCATTGTGGGTGGCTCCGGCTTGTACGTGCAGGCGCTGGTCGACGCGCTGACGTTTCCGGCCACGGACGCTGCGGTCCGCGCACGGTGGGAGAGTGAGCTCTCGGCGCGGGGTGCTGGTGCGCTGCACCGCGACCTTGCCGCCGTGGATGCTGAGGCGGCCCGGAACATCCTGGCCTCCGACGGGCGGCGGATCGTGCGTGCCCTCGAGGTGGTGGAGCTGACCGGCCAACCTTTCAGCGCCTCCGCTCCGACAGTGGGTGTGCCGCGTTGGGGCACGATCCTGATCGGCCTCGATCGCGCCACTGCAGAACTCGACGCGCGCATCGAGGCGCGCACCTCCACCATGTTCGCTGAGGGGCTCGTCGAGGAGGTCACGCACCTGGTGGGCGTCGGCCTGCTCGAAGGCGTGACCGCACGTCGCGCGCTGGGCTACGCGCAGGTGCTGGCCGCGTTGGACGGCGTGCACGATCTGGCCGAGGCGCAGCGTGCGACCGTGGCGGGCACCCGGCGCTACGTCCGTCGGCAGCGATCCTGGTTCCGCCGTGACGCGAGGGTTCAGTGGCTGGATGCGGCCGACCCCGCGCTGGCGGAGACCGTGATCGGACTCGTGTCCGGTGCCGGGGCAACCTAAGGTTCAGGGGTGAGCGAGACGGTGCGTACTTCCGGTGGAGTTCAGTCGGTTCAGCGCTCCTTCACCTTGCTTGAGCATCTTGCCGACTGCGGGGGTCGGGCCACCTTGCACGAGTTGGCACTGCGCTCCGGTCTGCCGGCGCCGACGGTTCACCGCCTGCTGCGCACCCTGCTCGACGGCGGATACATTCGCCAAGAGCCCTCCCGTGCGTACGCACTGGGGCCCAGACTGATGCGGCTCGGCGACACTGCGGGGCGAGTGCTCGGGGGGTGGGTGCAGCCTGTGTTGGCGGCGCTCGTCGACGCCACCGGCGAAACCGCCAACATGGCGATGTTGGACGGTGACCGGGTGGTCTATCTGGCGCAGGCCCCGTCGAAGCACTCGATGCGGATGTTCACCGAGGTGGGTCGGCGGGTGCACGTGCACTGCACGGCCGTCGGCAAGGCGCTGGTCGCTGAGCTGCCCGAAGTTGAGCTGCGGGAGCTGCTCGCCCGCGCGGGAATGCCCGCTCAGACCTCCCACACCCTGACCGATCCCGACGCACTGGTCCGACATCTGGTCACGGTGCGCGAGCAGGGCTTCGCCACCGACGAGCAGGAGCAGGAACTTGGGGTGCGTTGCGTGGCCGTGCCCGTGCTGCACACTTCGGCCAGGGTCGCACTGTCGGTGTCCGGTCCGGATGCCCGCTTCACACGAGAGGTACGTGACGACGTGCTACCCGCGATGCTGCGGGCCGCGCAGCAGCTGTCGGATGCGTTGCAGGTGCAGGTGCAGGGATAGCATCAGTCAGGGCAGCATCCAGGACAGCACCGGGGTCGACTGCAGGTAGACGAGAACACAGATGAGCAACAGGAACAGCAGGCTCCAGCCGAAGACCTTGCGGAACAACACGCCTTCCTCGCCCGCCAAGCCCACTGCCGCGGCGCCGATCGCCAGGTTCTGCGGCGAGATCATCTTGCCGAGCACACCTCCCGAGCTGTTCGCCGAGGCCATCAGGACCTCACTGAGGCCGGACTGTTTGGCGGCCGCAACCTGGAGGGTGCCGAACAGGGCATTGGACGAGGTGTCCGAACCGGTGACGGCCACCCCGATCCAGCCCAGGATGGGGGAGAGGAACGCGAAGAATCCGCCGGTGCCCGCCAGCCACCGGCCGATGGTGACAGTCTGTCCGGAAAGGTTCATCACGTAGGCCAGCGCGAGCACCGCTGCGACGGTGAGAATCGCCCACTTGAGCTGATCCAGGGTCTGAACGTAGGTGCGCAGTGCCCGTGGAAGGCTGACCTTGAGGGCGAACATGGTCAGCAGTCCGGCGACGAGGAGCAGAGTCCCGGCCGCGGACAGCCAGCCGAACGCGAACACCACCGACGACGGGGGCTTGCCGTCGGGTCCCTGGATGTGCAGCCCCGGCCAGGTGAACTTGGTGGCGCCCTTGGCCAGAAGGTTTTTGATCGCACTGATCTGGGCCAGCGAGAACACCGCGATGATGATCAGGTAGGGGGCGTAGGCCTTGAGCGTCTCCATCGGCGAGTCGTGCGTTGCGCCGTCGGGGGCTGCTTCGGTGCCACCGGTCTTGGTTGTGGTGGTCGTACCGCCCGTGGCGCTTGCGAGGTGGTCGGGAATGACCGCGTCGTTCAGGCGCTCCCCGGCGAGGATCGCGGTGGGCTGCCAGACGCGCAGCAGCAACACGAGCGCGGCGGCGGAGGCGAGTGAGGCGACGATGTCGGTCAGCTCGACGGAGAGGTAGTTGGATGCGGTGAACTGGGCAACGCCGAACACCAGCCCCCCGACCAGTGCGGCGGGCCAGGTCTGGCGCACACCGCGCTTGCCGTCGACCATGAAGACGAGAACGAGCGGAACGACGACGGCCAGGATCGGAGTCTGGCGCCCCACGGTAGACGCGATGTCGTGCAGAGGCAGCCCCGTCACCTTGGCCAGGGTGGTGACGGGCACAGCGATCGCACCATAGGCGACGGGCGCGGTGTTGGCCACCAGGGCCACGGCTGCCGCCTTGAGCGGAGCGAAACCGAGAGCAATGAGCATCACCGCGGTGATTGCCACGGGGGCGCCGAATCCGGCGAGGGCCTCCAGCAGTGCGCCGAAGCAGAACGCGATGATGATGGCCTGGATCCGCTCGTCGTCAGACACGGCGCCGAACGAACGGCGGAGCACGTCGAAGTGGCCGGTCGTCACGGTGAGGTTGTAGATCCAGATCGCGTTGACGACGATCCACATGATCGGGAACAGGCCGAAGGCAGCCCCCTCACCCGCGCTGCTCACAGCCTGACTGGTCGGCATGCCGTACACCGTGGTGGCGACGATCACTGCCACCACGAGTGTGATCAGCGAAGCCCACTGCGCCTTCATCTTCACCACGCCCAGCAGCACGAAGATCGTGAGCAGCGGGAGAACGGCGAAGATCGTGGACAGTCCCAGCGAGTGTCCGATGGGGTCGAAGATCTGGTGGTACATGACAAGGCTTCTCTCAGTCGTGGTGAGTAGCAGTCAGAGCAACGAGCTGGTGGGAAGTCCCTGGATGGACGCATCAAGTACCTGCACCGTGTGCGCGACGCTGATCTGCCGGCCAGCGCGCTCGGTGGCAGTGCCGATCTGCATCAGGCAGCCAGGATTGGCGGTGACCAGCAACTCGGCGCCGGTGGCCAGCACGTTCGCTGCCTTTCGGTCGCCCAGCTCATCGGCGGCGACCGGGTTGAGGATGTTGTAGACGCCGGCTGAGCCGCAACACAGCGCGGCGTCGGCAATCTCGCGAACCTCCATGCCGGGAATGGCGCCCAGCAGTTCCCTCGGCTGAGTGCGGATGCCCTGGGCGTGCCCGAGGTGACAGGCATCGTGGTACGCGACGGTCAGCGGGAGAGGGTGTCGCAGCGCAACGGGGCCGAGCTCGACGAGCAGCTCGGAGACGTCCCGCACCTTGTCGGTGAACGACTGCGCGCGCACCGAATAGGCAGGATCGTCGCGGAGCAGGTGTGCGTAGTCCTTCATCTGAGAGCCGCACCCGGCGGCGTTGACGACGACGTACTCGACTCCCGAGTCGTCAAAGGTGTCAATGAGTGCCCGCGCAAAGCTGAGCCCCTCATCCTCGCGTCCCATGTGCTCACTCAGCGCGCCGCAGCACCCCTGTGACTTCGGGGTGATCACCTCGCACCCCTCGGCGGCCAGCACCCGTACGGTGGCCGCATTGACGCCGGGGAAGAACGCGCTCTGGACGCAGCCGGTGAGCATGCCGACCACCGCGCGGCGCTGTCCCTGGGCCGCGGTCCGGACCGGGATGGGCTGGGCCTTCCCCAGCGGAGGTGCGAGCGACTCCATGACACGCAGGGTGGGGGAGATGCGGTCCAGCAGCCCGGAGCGTCGAAGCAGTCCCGAGAGCGGTGTGAGTTGGTACAGGCGCAGGGGACCACGCAGCAGCCGGAGGCGACGGGGGTAGGGGAAAGTCCGGAAGATGGCCTCCCTCAGCAACCGTTCGCCCCGGCCGCGCTGGTGGTTGCGCTCGACCTGAGGTCTGACGGCACCGATGAGCTTGTCGTACTGCACACCCGAGGGGCACGAGCTGACACAGGCCATGCAGCCCAGGCACGCATCGAAGTGACCGACCATCGAGTCGGTGAGCGGAGCGCCTTCCAGTCCTGTCTTCATCAGGTGGATCCGGCCGCGCGGAGAGTCCATCTCCTCGCCCCACAGTGCGTAGGTGGGGCAGGTGGGCAGGCAGAACCCGCAGTGCACGCAGTCGTCGATCAGCTCCTCCGACGGCGGATGATGCGCGTCGAAGGCCGAGCCCGCGGTGATGTCAGGGCCCTCCGACGGGCGACTTCCGACAACGGGGATGCCCAGTGCGGTGTTCTCTGCCATCACAGTCCTCCGGTCACGTTCTGTCATATCCCTGTTGGGAGTCGTCCGGGCGCGAGGGTGTGCGCTGGGTCGAACTGGTCCTTTACCCGCAGCATGAGGGCGCGTAGCGCTGGGTCCTGTGGTCCCCACAGATCAAGCTCGGCCCCCGCAGGCGCCCGCATCACGACGGTGTGTCCGTGGTGCGTGGCGGTGACGCGGCGGGCACGCTCCAGCAGTGCGGCGGCCTCGGCGAGCTCGCATCCGACGTGCAACACCCCTACTCCCGCAGAGCCGTTGACCTCAGCCGTCATGCCCAGCGCGTCCAGTACTGAGGCCAACGCCGCCGGGACGTAGGTGAGCAAGAGCAGTACCTCGGTCTCAGGGAGCGCGCCCCAGCCGGCAGGCCGGTCGTTCTCCACGCTGGGCCCGAGCTCGTCGAACAGCGCGCACACGGCTTCGGCCCGCGCATCGATCCCCGCGGTGACGCCGTCGAGCTGTATGCCGATTTCGATGACACCGCGGTGCGCTCGCACCTGCAGTGCGGTCGGCGCAACCTGGGAGGCGCGCACCGCAGCAAGGGCCGTGGCCGCGGAGGTGGTGTCCGAGGCCTGCGCGATGACCCAGCGGGTGGCCTCCGGGATCGGATGCAGTCGGAACCACACGTCGGTGAGGACCGCGAGGGTGCCGCGCGAACCGGTGTACAGCTTGCCGAGGTCGTAGCCGGCCACATTCTTGACCACCTTGCCGCCGGAGTGCGCCACAGTGCCGTCGGCGAGCACGGAGGTGGAGCCGATCACCAGGTCGCGGGCAGTCCCGTGGGCGTAACGCTGTGGTCCGGCGAGGTCGAAGGCGACGAGACCTCCGATGGTGCCGGCGTCGAACGGCGAGCTCAGGGCGAGCCGTTGCCCGTGCGGGGCCAGCGCCGCCTGGACGTCGGCCAGCAACGCGCCGGCCTGTGCGTGCACCACGAGATCGCCCGCGGAGTGCTCGAGAATCGCATCCATGCGGGACAGCTGCAGCTGCACATCGGTGGCGGGGGCTGGGGCCCAGTCGATGGTGGTTCCCGTTCCGACCGGCAGCACGGTGGCGCCGTGCTCGGTGGCGGCGCGCAGCACTGCGGCAGCTTCTTCGGTAGTGCCCGGTCGCACATTGATGCCGGTGGGTGTGCCGCGGACATGTGCACCGCCCACCACCTCGGCCAGTGCCCCGGCGAGGTCAGCCACGAGGGGCACTCCGCTAGAACGCATCGGCCAGTCCTGCCTGTACGAGCGGGTGTGCCTGCTTCTTGCGGCCCGGCACCTCGCCGCACAGCCGGGGGGTCGGGAACACTTTGCCGGGGTTGCTGATGCCCTGCGGGTCGAACGCGCAGCGCAGCCGCTGCATGGTGTCGAGGTCCTCGGCGGTGAACATCTTGGGCATGTGCTTGGCCTTGTCCGCCCCCACGCCGTGCTCGCCGGTGATGGAGCCACCGTGGCTCAGGCACAGGTCGAGGATTCCGCCGCTGACCTCTTCGGCGCGTTCGGCCTCGCCGGGCTTGTCGTCGTCAAACAGCACCAGGGGGTGCAGGTTGCCGTCACCGGCGTGGAAGACGTTGGCCACGCGCACCCCGGCCTCGTCGGCGAGCTCACGCATGGCGGTGAGGACCTCGGCCAGCGCGGTGCGGGGAATCACCCCGTCTTGCACGATGTAGTCGGGGCTGATCCGGCCGACCGCGGCGAACGCGGACTTTCGCCCCCGCCAGATCAGCGCCCGTTCGGTGTCGTCGGCGGCCACCCGGATCTCGAACGAGCCGTTGTCCTCGCAGTGCCGTTGCACCGCGGCGAAGGTGTGCTCGACCTCCGCCGCTGGTCCGTCGAGCTCCACCACCAGGACGGCCCCGGCGCCGTCGGGGTAGTTGCAGTGCACGGCGGCCTCGGCGGCTTCGATGGCAAGGGCGTCCATCATCTCGATCGCGGCAGGAACCACACCCGCTCCGATGATCGCCGACACGGCAGCACCCGCCGCATCGGTCGAACGGAACCCGGCCAGCAGGGTCTGCACCGATTCGGGCTTGCGGAGCAGCCGCACGACGATCTTGGTTGCCACGCCCAGGGTGCCCTCTCCGCCCACGAATGCGCCAAGCAGGTCGTAGCCAGGGGTGCTCCGGGAGCGGCCCCCCAGGGTGACCAGCTGACCGTCGGGCAGCACCACCTCGACGCCCAGCACGTGGTTTGTGGTGAAGCCGTACTTCAGGCAGTGCGCGCCCCCGGAGTTCTCCGCGACGTTGCCGCCGACCGAGCAGACCTGCTGGCTGGAGGGGTCCGGGGCGAAGTACCACCCCAGTGGAGCCGCGGCCCGACTCACGTCCAGGTTGATCACCCCTGGCTCCACCACGGCGAGCTCGTTGGCCACGTCGATCTCGAGGATCCGCCGCATCTGGGAGGTGACGATGAGGACGCCGTCGGCGTGCGGCAACGCCCCGCCGGACAAACCGGTCCCCGAGCCGCGGGCGACGAAGGGCACGTCCAGTTCTGCGCACACCCGGATGCAGTGCTGGACCTGGGCGGTGTCCTGGGGCAGCACCACCACAGCAGGGGTGACCCGGTAGTGGGCAAGACCGTCGCA
>JADGOX010000077.1 GCA_017882745.1 Mycobacteriaceae bacterium
GTGCTCAGCCGAACTGCCTAGACCCGTTAAGGAGCCGGCGCAAAACGGGTACAAACCACAGTCCTGCCGCTCCCGCCCAAAACCTTTGCCTCAGAAGGAGAAACCCCAGCTCAAACCCGTTCGGTGACCCACATTCATGCCGGAAGACCCGCATTTCCGCTGGTCGCATGCTTGCAGCCTTGGGACTGTAAATCCATCGCGAAAACTTCGAAGGTTCGAATCCTTCACCTGCCACCACGTGCTAAGAGGGCCCCTGACCTGCGGAAACGCCGGTTGGGGGCCTTGTCGTGTACCCCCCGGTGGGGGTATCCAAGACACTGTGCGTAAGTCGGTCGTAACAGCCATTTGCCGCAAGCTTGTGACCAGCGCAAATGCGTTTGGCAGACGTCCACCGTCGAAGTCCGCCGGGAATGCGCCGGTAGGTCGGCCCCCGCCGCCGTATTGGTCGGACTCATCCGGGCGCTGATCTGCACAGTTGCCAAGGAGGGGCTATGCAATGACCGCAGCGCGCGGCGGCAGGATGGCAAACCCCTTGACACACGTTCCTCGTAGGATTGCGCGCGTGTCCGACACCGACGCCCAGCCCGAGCAGCGCACTAGTCTCGCGCCGCCGGTCGACCGCGTCCGCCTCGAGGCCCTGCGCTACGCGGTGAACGAGGAGTCCGCGCAGTACATCTCGGTCATGCGCACTTTCACCGGCGGCCTTTCCGGTCTACTGTCTGACCGGTCCGCGGCCGAGGTGGCAGCCACGCTGGCCGAAGAGGGGATCGAGCTCGACACGGAGACGACAGACACCCGGCTGTCCTATCTCGTTGAGCACGGAAACCTCGCCCGCAGCCCCCGCGAGACCGAGGCCAGGAGCCTGCGTGACTACCTGCAGAACCGCGCCCGCTATCAGCTGACCCAACGCGGTGAGCTCGTACATCGTCAGATCGAGGACCTGCTGGGCTACTCCGAGAGCGCACGCGAGGTCTCCAGTGAGATGCTCGGGGGCATCCAGGCCGGGTTGGCGGCCCTTGATGGCTATGACGATGCCGCGCTTGCGGGCGCCGAGCCGGACCTGCTCGCCCGTCAGATCGGCACTCTGTTCGCCCAGTTCGAACGCCTGGTGCAAAGTACGCGAGAGTTCTACACCTATCTGACCCAGGTGCTCTCCCGATTCGACCTCGACCGCGGAGAGTTCCAGGCCTTCAAGGGTGCGTTGCTGGATTACCTGCAGCGCTTCGTCGACGAGATCTCCCGATACATGCCACAGATTGCGGACATCCTCGGGCGGCTTGCTGCGCGCGTGCCAGCTCTGTGTGAGCGAGCCAACACAGGTCAACGTTTGCTGGACATCGACGGGCAGGCAGCGCGTCGCGCACCGGGGCTCTCGCCGCAGGACTGGCAGGGGCTGCACGTGTGGTTCAACGGCGAGAACGGCCGTGGCAGCGATGCCGACGGCGTGCGCCGACTGGCTGGCGAAGCGATGCGCTCACTGTTGGTCAACCTTCGCCGGATCGCCGCCAGCAGTGAGAGGGAGCAAAGCAGGTACGCGGACCTGGTGCGTCTCGCCGGCTGGTTCGACTCGGCAGACGATGCCACGGCGCACGCTCTTTGGGCGGCCGCCTTCGGCCTGTACCCCTGTCGTCACCTGGGATTCGTTGCCGATGACGACGACAGCCCCGTGCCACCAACAACCTCGTGGTGGCAGGCACCTGCCGCCGAGGTGCCGGTGATGTTGCGTAGACAGGGCCAGCGCAAAGTCGCGGGAGGCACGGGCCGACGCGAGGACTTCACGGCGACCAAGTTGGCGCGGCTCGCCGAGCGCGAGGGCGCCGAACGTCGCAGGAGTGAGGCGTTGGCCGAGCTTGCCGGGCACTCTGGAGACCTGGATCGGGTCCGCCTCTCGGACGAAGCGCGTCACGTGCTGCTTGACCTGTATGCCCGAGCCATGGTGGACGGCGATCGCGCCGACCGCTGGGTGAAGCTGACCGGCACCGGGGTTCTCCTGCACGTCAGGGCGACCCCGGGTCGAGACAGCGTGATCACCAGTCCGACGGGTCGCATGTCTCTGGTCGGCCTGACCCTGGCTATTGAGCTGGTCGAGGCCAGCGGTCTTGCGGCGGGAGGTGACCGGTGAGCACCACCCGCATTGAGCGTCCGGCACCCGCGGTCGACCACCTTGCCGTCGCAGAACGCACTCAGGCCGCGCGGGCGTTGCTGCGGCACCCATTGATGACAGCAGGCGGTCCGTTCGCCGAAGAGCTGCGACTGGTTCGTCGACACCAGAACGAGCTCGTCAGGTTGTTCGCGGAGGGCATGGGCTACCGGCTCGTGGTCGAGCCGGGCGCATCTCGCCTGTTCAAAGCCGGGCTCGGCCGCGACAGCACCCGCCCTCTGAACAAACGATCTGGGGCACCCTTCGCGCCCCGGGCGTACGCCCTTCTGTGCCTGACGATCGCGGCCCTCACCCGTGGCAAGGCCCAGCTCCTCGTCGATGAGCTGGTCTCCCAGGTGCGGTCGGCAGCGGCGGATGCCAAGATCGCGGTCGACCTCGACAGCTCCGTCGACCGCAGGGCTCTGCACGCGGCCCTGACCGTGCTTGTCCGCCTTGGAGTGCTCAGTGAACGCGACGGCGATCTGGATCACTGGGCCGACCAGCGCACCCAGTCGTTGCTGGACGTGCACCGCGAGGTCCTTTCCCTGCTGATCTCGGCCCCGCTCTCCTCGGCCACCTCGCCCGCGAACCTTCTCGACACCGCGGTGCTGCCCGCGGCTGCCGGTGGAGCTCGCACTGCCATCCGCAGGACTCTTGTCGAGTCGCCGCTGATGTCGGTCGACGACCTGGAGCAGGCTCAAGCCGACTGGTGGCGACGTAACCGGAACCGTGAGCGAGAGTGGTTCCGCGACCGTTTCGGACTCGACCTCGAGCTGCGGGCCGAAGGTGCGCTCGCCGTCGACCCTGAGGACGAGCTCACCGACATCGTGTTCCCCGGCAAGGGTGCGACCAAGCACCTTGCCCTGCTACTGCTCGAGCGGGTTGCCGGGCTGGCGCGCGATACTCACCAGACGCAGGGGTTGGCCGACGACACCGAGGGCGCCGAAGCGGGTGCGGTGTGGCGCGTCATACCAGATGTTGATTTGCGCTCCTCAGCCTCGGAAGTTCTGCACCTGTGGCAGGAAGGGTTGCGGCGCGACCAGCGAGAGGACCCAGATGCGGCGGTCGGCGAGGCGCTTGGATTGCTCCAACAGCTGGGCCTGCTCCGCCAGCTCGGTCCCATAGGCCGCAGCCATGACGGCGGAGTGTGGGCTGTTCATGCGGCAGCCGCCCGATACGCCACGCGCACGACGTTGGCCGAAGCATCCGGCAGCGGCGAACGATCGTTGTTCGACCTCGACCAGGAGGACCAGTGACCAGCTCCCGCGACACCGCCCGCTTCCGGCTCTGCAGAAGCGGCATCCTGAACGTGTGGCAGTACGACGAGCAGATCTTCACCTTCGCGGGAGGGCGCCTCTTGCTGCGAGGGGCAAACGGTGCTGGCAAGTCCAAGACTCTGGAGATGCTGCTTCCGTTCGTCCTTGACGGCGACAAGCTCCGGATGACCGCATCGGGGCGCCATCACACCAGCTTGTTATGGCTGATGACCGACGGGTATGCCGGAGCGAGCCGCACCGGGTACCTCTGGGTCGAGTTCACCCGCCAGGATGAGGACGACCAGACGATCACGGTGACCTGCGGGGTGGGCATCCGCGCCTCCGACTCGGCGCGGCAAGCCACTGCATGGTTCTTCACCTCCCCCAGGCGGGTCGGTCACGACCTGCAGCTCGAGGACGAGTCCGGTCCGTTGAGCATGCAGCGCTTGCGAGCGGAGGTTGAGACCGATGGCCACTTCTTCGAATCGGCTCCGCGCTATCGCGACCATGTCGGCCAGCTGTTGTTCGGGCTGCCGCCTGACCAGTACGCCGACCTGCTGAGACTGCTCTACTGGCTGCGTCAGCCACAGGTCGGGGAGGACATCGAGCCCGAACGTCTGGCCACACAGCTCGAGCAGGCTCTGCCTCAGGTGGATGACGGTGCCGTCCGGATCGCCGGTGACACGTTCGACGAGCTGGAGGCGTTTGGCGAGCAGATCGCCCGACGTGACCGAGCGGCCAGCGCTGTCGCCGACTTCGTCCGGACCTACGCGGGCTATGCCCAGGGCGTGTTGCGTGCCCGCGCCGAGGCGGTAGTCGAGGCGGATCGTGATCTGCGACAACGGCGTTCAGGTCTGCGCACCTCGGAGAGGCTGCTCAGGCAGGTCGAAGGGGAGCTGACCTCGACCCGAGCGGAGCTGGTGACGGTCACCGGGGAGCACGAGACCACAAGGTCACGGATCGCCGAGCTGGAGAAGGGCCCGGAGGCACGCGCACAGCAGCGGATGACGGAGCTGTCCCGGAGGGTTTCCGACCTGCAGGCGGCAGCCAAGCGGTCACGGCAGGTGGCCGACAAGGCCAGCGACCGCGCGGTGACCAGCGCCAAGAGGCGGCAAGGGGCGCGTGACGGTGTTGTCGCCGACAGCGCCCGACTCCACGGCGAGCTGATAGAGACAGCGAAGTCACTGGGCAAGGCGGGCTGCGCCGCTCCCCTCGCCATTACGTCAGAACTGGCAGTGGCCCCGGACGCTCCTGGGCCGACTGCCGGTGCTGCCGCTGCGGAGCAGATGACCCGCAGTGTCCGCGACGTCAGACCAGCGCTTGGCGAGCTTCGCGCCGCCGTCGTGGTCGTTCAGGGCGCCCAGCAAGCCGCTGAGGAAGCGTACGCGAAGGCCACCGCGGCCGAGCAGCGGGCTGCCGAGGTGGAGGAGCGCGCCGAACACGCTACTCGGGCACTGCGCGCCGCCTCTGAGGCGAGCCGTGGCCATGAGCAGGAGCTGAACGAACAACTTCATTCGTGGCTACACGACGACGACGCCGTGGAGCTTGTCCTACCCGAGCTGACGGCAGGCAACCTCGCTGGGCTGGAGGCACTCGTGCGCAGTGCTGTCGCTCCGGTGCGCACACGTCACGAAGAGGCGCAAGGCGTCGCGACGGCGAAGATCCGCGAAGCTGAGAAGCGAACCGTGGCCCTGAGCGCGAAGCGTGCAGCTGTTGAGGCGGAGGCTGATCCGAGCCCACCCGAGCCAAACTGGTTGCGCGACAGCCGGGTTGGGCTCGATGGGGCGCCGCTGTGGCAGCTGGTGGACTTCAGAGACACCGTTTCGGAGCAACAGCAGGCGTGTGTCGAAGCCGCGCTCGAGGGCGCCGGCCTGCTCGATGCCTGGGTGCATCCCGACGGTCGAGTCATCGACGGCACGCGGCGGGACGTGACATTGCAGGTCTCTCCCCCGGCTGCCGGGCCGGCGGCTGCGGCGTCGACAGGATCCACCGTCGCCGAGGTCCTTGCCCCCGATTTACCGGATGGCTGCACCGTTCCCGGCGCCGTGATCGAGTCATTGCTGGCGTGCATCGGCTTGGACAACGACCAATCCGAGGTTAGCGTCACCCGCGATGGTCGCTGGCGTTCGGGACCGGCCGAGGGCCGCACCCAGAAAGAACGTGCGCAGTACATCGGCGCCACCGCGCGCGCTGCGGAGCGACAACGTCGGCTTCAGCGTCTGGACGAGGA
>JADGOX010000340.1 GCA_017882745.1 Mycobacteriaceae bacterium
TGCCCTCGAACACCACCTCGCCACCGCCGGTGCCGGCGCCGGGGCCGAGGTCGACGACGTGGTCGCCGATCGCGATCGCCTCCGGCTTGTGCTCCACGACCAGCACGGTGTTGCCCTTGTCGCGCAGTTGCAACAGCAGGTTGTTCATCCGCTGGATGTCGTGGGGGTGCAGACCGATGGTGGGCTCGTCGAAAACGTAGGTCACGTCGGTGAGTGACGACCCGAGGTGACGGATCATCTTGATCCGCTGCGCCTCCCCGCCGGAGAGCGTGCCCGCGGGGCGGTCGAGAGAGAGGTAGCCGAGTCCGATCTCGACGAAGGAGTCGAGGGTGTGTCGCAGCGATGCGAGCAGCGGCGCGACGGATGGGTCCCGCACGTTCGCCAGCCAGACTGCGAGGTCGCTGATCTGCATCGCGCACACGTCGGCGATGCTTTTTCCCTTGATCTTCGACGACCGGGCCGCCTCGGACAGCCGGGTGCCGTCGCAGTCGGGGCACGTCGTGAAGGTCACCGCCCGCTCCACGAAGGCGCGGATGTGCGGCTGCAGGGAGTCGACGTCCTTGGAGAGCATCGACTTCGCAAGCTTGGGGATCAGCCCCTCGTAGGTCAGGTTGATACCCTCGACCTTGATCTTGGTCGGCTCCTTGTAGAGCAGGTCGTGCAGCTCACGCTTGGTGAACCTGCGGATCGGCTTGTCCGGGTCGAAGAAGCCGCAGCCGCTGAAGATGCGGCCGTACCAGCCATCCATGCTGTAGCCGGGGATGGTCAGGGCACCGTCGTTGAGCGACTTGCTGTCGTCGTACAGCGCGGTCAGGTCGATGTCGGTCACGGAACCCCGGCCCTCGCAGCGTGGGCACATTCCGCCGGTGATGCTGAAGCTGCGACGCTCCTTGACGGTCTGTCCGTGACGCTCGACGGAGACCGCACCCGCCCCGCTGATGGATGCGACGTTGAACGAGAAGGCTTGTGACGAGCCGATGTGCGGCTGCCCGAGTCGGCTGAACAGGATGCGCAGCATCGCATTGGCGTCGGTGGCGGTGCCGACGGTGGAGCGGACGTTCGCCCCCATCCGCTCCTGGTCGATGATGATCGCAGTGGTCAATCCGTCCAGCACGTCCACATCGGGCCGAGCCTGTGTCGGCATGAACCCCTGCACGAACGTGCAGTACGTCTCGTTGATCAGCCGCTGCGACTCCGCGGCAATCGTGCCGAACACCAGCGAGCTCTTGCCCGAGCCGGAGACCCCGGTGAACACCGTCAGCCTTCGCTTCGGCAGCTCGACGCTGACGTCCTTGAGGTTGTTCACCCGCGCGCCGGTCACCCGGATCAGATCGTGGCTATCGGCAAGGTGCAGCGCAGGGGACCGCGTGTCAGTCTTCGTTGCCGTGCTCATCGTGTCTCCATCTGTGGTCGCCTGCGACGAGTCACCGGTCCTGAAGCAGCCCGAGGACGTTGCCATCGGGGTCGGCGACGGTGGCCACCAGGCGGCCGCCACCGACGTCGTGCGCGGGCTCGTTCACGGTGGCACCCGCGGCGGTCACCTCGGCCAGCTTCGCCTCGATGTCCGGCACATGCCAGTAGGCCACCGGTGAGGTCATGCCCTGCGGTCCGCCGCCCGGCACGAGCCCGATGTGCTGGCCCGCGGCCTCGAAGCCGACGTAATAGGACTCGTCGGCCTGCGGCGGGACGCCGAGCAGGGCGGCGTACACCTTCTTGGCCGTCGCGAGGTCGGAGACGGGATGCAGCACGGTCTTGATTCCTTGGGTGGTAGGGCCGGTCATGGTCACTCCTGAAGTCGTGGGTTTGGTCGGGATTGTTTAGCTCGAGGACGAGCGGGAAGTCCGGAAATCCACCGCCCGATCGCCCCGGATGGCGATGTCACGGTTGGCCGTTCGTCTCAACCGGCCCCGGCCCGCAAGAGCAGGCGGACCACCGGGACCACCTCCTGGCGGTGCCGAAAGCAGGCCAGGGCGGCGGCCGGCTGATCCTGCTGGAGGAAGCTCGAGTGAAGGGTGATGTCCATGACGACCACGCTAACTGCGGCTCGATGACCGGCGCTTCTCGATTCCTGACCGGTCCTGATGGCCTCTTTCGCCGCGCACGCGCCGGTAGGTGCGGGCTGGCTCCGATGATCTTCGGATGGGTCACATCGGGAGCTGGTCGCAGTGTTCGGGGACGCGATCTGGTTCAGATAGTCGCGAGCGCGCCGACCGGCCCCAGCGCACGGCGGGCCGCTTCGACGACCGTCGCGATCGGCATCGGACCCACTCTCAGTGGTGGAAGTAGTGGCCCTCGTCGAGGTCTGCGATGAGTCCGGGGTGTATCGGTTCCCAGCCCAGCAGTTCCCGGGTCAGCGAGTTCGAGGCCGGGGCGTCGGTGCCGAAGAAACGCCCGAGCCAGCTGAAGTGGTCGGCTGCCTGCTGGGCGGGGACGGACACGACCGGTACGTCCAAGCCCCGGCCGATCGCCTCCGCGATGACGCGCGTGGTCACGCCTTCCTCGGCGACGGCGTGCAGCACCGAGCGGGCGGGTGCGTCCTGAACGGCGAGGCTGACGAGTTTCCCGGCGTCGAGTCGATGCACCGCGGGCCAGCGGTTGGTGCCGTCGTCGATGTAGCCGGAGACGCCCTTGTCGCGGGCGATGACGACCAGGGTGGCCAGGAAGCCGTGATCGCCGGGGCCGTGCACCGTCGGGGCGAACCGCACGATCACCGGCCGCACGCCTCGTTCTGCGAAGGACAGCGCCGCATTCGCGTTGGCGGTCCGGGGGTGGACGCCCGGGTCCGGTACGTCTTGCTCGGTGCCGACGCGTCCTGGTGCCAGACCGAGCGTGCCGGAGGCGACGATCAGCGGCCGGTCGGTGCCCTCGAGAGCGGAACCGATGGCGTTGACCGCCTGCAGGTCCGCGTGCGCCGCCTGTGCCATGCGTGAGAAGTCGTGGTTGTACCCGAGATGCACGACCCCGTCGCAGGAGGCCGCACCGGTGCGCAGGCTGTCGAGGTCGTCGAGATTGCCGCGGAGAACCTCTGCGCCAAGGATCGCAACCTCCGCTGCCGCGGCGTCCGACCGGGCGAGGCCGACAACCTGATGCCCGGACTTGAGAAGCTCGGAAACGACGGCTGAACCGATCCATCCGGATGCTCCGGTGACGAACACACGCATGAGGACCTCCATAGCCACACCGCTCCGAGAAGAACGGTGATGTCATCTGATGTCATCACTGTAGCAGGTCATGTCACACCATGACATGACTAGACTCGCGAGATGGGTCGCTGGGAGCCGAACGCGAGCGGTCGGCTCCGGCAAGCGGCGATGGAGCTCTACCTGGACCGCGGATTCGAACAGACGACGGTGGCCGACATCGCCGAA
>JADGOX010000078.1 GCA_017882745.1 Mycobacteriaceae bacterium
CGCCTATCCGCGCACCGTGCACTTCATCGACGAGGTGCCAAAGACCCCCAGCGGCAAGATCCAGCGTTTCGTGCTCAAGGGTCAGCGGCGGTCCTGACCACGCCCGATCCGGCAGCCACCCCGGGCGGGGGGACAACCATGCTGATCCGCAGGGTTTCAATGTCCCATCGTCCGGAGTTCGCGAAACTGCCGTCGAGCGGCGCCGTCGAGTCTCCGTGACCGCGCAGGTCGACCGCCCACACGTGACGGTGCCGCCCCAGCTCGGCGGCCAGGGCCGGTAGGCGCGGCCGCAGAAGCCGGTGGCATGGCATATCAGCAGGGGGGTCACCACGGCCGCCCGGGTCATGCACGGCGACCGTCACGCCATCAGCGGAAAGCACCCGCACCGATCATTCCTACACGATGTCGCGATTCCTGAGGATGGCCGCCGCACCGGGTGTCCCCAGCTCCAAAGCGACCGCCGGCAAACTGCTGCTGGGGCCCTGGGGCCCTGCTGATTCCAGGAGGCCGCAAATGGAGGGCTACGGATACGGCTACAACACCGTCAGCACGTACAGCAGGAACGCGCATGGTTCCGGCAACCTCAGCCCCAGAACGCGCCCCCAGGGGCACGGTCGATCTCGGCGAGCAGCGCTGTCTCGTCACCGGTGGCTCGGCGCCGGGATACACGTGCCAGCGGACGTTGGGGTCCCCATCAGAACAACGTCCACGTGGTGGAGTCCAGATCCCAATGCAGTTTGTGCCCGCGGGCTGATGGTCCACTCCGGCCCGCACTCGGGCGGCCACGGTGCCCGCAACCCAGAGATCGTCACAGAGTTGCCTCGCCCCCCGACGTCCAGGCGTGCCCGATGACGCGCCAGCTCGGGCAAACGCGCCCGCGGCGAAGCGCCGAGGCGAAGCGCGATCCAGCTCTGGGGGCGGGCACCGCAGCTCACTCCGGCGTGTCCGACGGGGGTGTGCACCGTGACGCCCAGCCGGGGTGCGGCAGCCAGCCTGCCGGTCACCGGTGACCAGCACCGCGCCGAGCTAGCGGGCCAAGACGACGTAGATGGCGTCCGGCATCGTCAGGTTGTGACGCAACGTCCAGGCGGCGAAAGCAGCTGCCGGGACGCGGCGACTCGCGCCCGCCACCGGTGCAGGTGGTGCACAGCGTCCAAAGCCGCGGTGGCCGTGGGCAGCCCGCGATTCTCCATGCGTCGCAACGCGGCGGCGGCCTCAACGAGCTCGCCGACATCGACCAAGACGAGTTTGTCACCGTACTGGTAGTCATGCTGGGCCATCGGCCCGAACGGTACGCGACACGCTCACCGGGTGCGCCGCCGGACGTGAGAACTCTGGGTCAGGCAGGGCCACCGGTCCCGCGACTGTCGGCAACGCGCGGGATGATCGGGATCAACGGCGTGTCGGCCCCGCCCGCCGATGCTTTGCTTTGGCAGGACGGCCGGAGGCGTCGCAAGTACTTGTCGGGAAAGAAGCGCGCTGAGGTCGTTGCCCGCCTTCGTGCCGTGTAGCGCGCTCAGGAAGACGGGCAGGCCGTGACGTCGGGGGACCGCCCGCTGACGGTCGAGCAGTGGGTGATGTTCTGGGTGGACAACATTGCCGCACGCAAGGTTCGCTACAGCACGCTGGCCGCCTACCGGGGGTACATCGTCAACCGCATCGTTCCGTCCCTGGGCCGGCATCGCCTGGATCGGCTCCAGCCCGAGCACTTGGAGACGTTCTACCGGAAGTGCGAGGGGCAGGGCTTGGCCGCTGCGACGGTGCTGCAGATGCACCGCGTGCTGTCTCGTGCGCTCAAGGTCGCAGTTCAACCGGGACGTATCCCGCGTAACGTCGCGACGTTGGTGGACGCTCCCAGCGTCAAGCGTCCCGAGGGTGGAGCCGCTCACGCCGGAGGACGCTCGCCGGGTGTTGGCGGCCGCCGAGTCCGGTCGTGACGCCGCTCGCTGGTCCGTGGCACTTGCCCTCGGGCTGCGGCAGGGGGAGGCTCACGGGCTTCGTTGGGACGCGGTCGACCTGGAGCGGGGCACCTTGACCGTCCGGGAGGCGCTGCAGCGGCAGCCCGGCCGCGGTCGGGCACTCGTCGCTCCCAAGTCAGCCGCTGGCCGGCGAACGATCGTCTCGCCGGCCCCGCTCGTTTCCGCCCTTCGAGCCCACAAGGCCGCCCAGGCCGCCGAAGGGCTGGTTGCCCGTGTCCCGCAGGTTGCAGACCGTGACGGGTGGGTCGCGCTTGTTCTCGCTGTGCCGGCCGAAGAGTGCACCGCATGCGGGGCGATCTGGCTGGACGAGCAGACGGCACGCCGGCTCACGGCCGTGTTCCGGGAGATGTTGGCGAGCCCGGTCGAGGTCGGTATGCGACGCTGTGACGCGACGGGCGGCGCAGCGGCCTGAGGGGCCATCGACCGGCGCTCGCGACCGTTCACTTGTTCGGCACGTCGGTCCTGTCTCAGCGAAGTCGGCGGGCGTGGTACCGCAGTCCGTCGGCTGGGTCGATGCCGCGGTCGGGCAAGCCCGCCCGCACCAGCGCCGAGGACGAGCGGCTGTTTCGTTGGTCGACCTTGGCGAGGAGGAGCAGTGGGGCTGCCCGATCACGAGTCAGCACGTCGTCGATGACGGCTGCCACTACCGCGTCGCTGAGTGGGCGCCCGTCGTTGAGGGTGGTGCCTCGCCGCGAGTACTCGACTGCGTAGGCGACGAGCAGGCGGGCTGTTGACCCGGGTGGGGCCAGCTCGGGGCAACGTCC
>JADGOX010000341.1 GCA_017882745.1 Mycobacteriaceae bacterium
AGTGAGTCCGGGCTTCCGCGGGTGTCCACACCTTCGTGCTCGCGGGCGGTAGTTCGCACAGGATCGGGTCCACGACGTGAGCCGTCAGCGGACTTGCGGTGCGCACCATGAAGCGCCCGACCTGTTGAGACCAAGGTCGTTTATGAGACACGTTGGTTGGTGCGTCACGCGGGATGGGGGTTTGGCCCGTCCCGGTCTTCGTGCCGTGTCCTTGTTGGGGGCGTCACCGGACGGTGGACCGCTTGGTGAGGCGCTCCGCGTCATGCTGTCGCGTACAAGTCGGACTTCGCATCCCGCCGCCCTCGGACAGACCCGTCGGTGATTGTCGTCAATCGACGACGCAGTAGGCCGGTAGCATCGACATCGTGCCGGGACGGACTCGTATTGCGCTGGCTCTTGGCGGCGGTGGTGCACGGGGGTACGCCCACATCGGCGTGATCGAGGCCCTCGAGGAGCGCGGATACGAACTGGTCAGCATTGCCGGCACGTCCATGGGGGCACTGGTGGGCGGTTTGCACGCGGCGGGTGTCCTGCCCGGCTATGCGGAGTGGGCGCGCAGCCTCACACAGCGCGATGTTCTGCGGCTGCTCGACCCGTCCCTGTCCGCGCCCGGCGTAATCCGCGCTGAGCGGGTCCTGGCGCGGGTGAGTGAGCTGCTCGACGGCGCGCTGATCGAGGAGCTGCCGATCCCGTTCACAGCAGTGGCGACAGACCTGCTGGCGGGCAGGGAAGTGTGGTTTCAGAAGGGCCCGGTCGACATCGCGATCCGGGCGTCGATCGCCCTGCCGAGCGTCATCACACCGGTGGTGATCAACGGTCGGCTGCTGGTTGATGGCGGGTTGATGAATCCGATCCCGATCGCCCCGACCACCTCGGCGCACGCTGACCTCGTGGTGGCCGTTTCGCTGGCCGGGGACCGACGTGGAACGCACGATGGGGTACCCGTGCAAGAGTCCGCGGAGCAGCGACCGACAGCGGAGTGGTTCGAGCGGTTCCGCCGAAGTGCCGCCCAGATCCTCGACTACGACATGGTCGCGATGGTGGCCGGCAGGTTCGGGGTGGGCCGCGCAAGTTCTACTCAGCCGATCCCTGCCGCGGACGAGCTAGTCGGTGCACTACCCCAAGGGCTGCGCAAGTTCGACGTCATGAACTTGTCTATCGATGCGATGCAGAGCGTTATCACCCGCTACCGCCTGGCGGGGTACCCCCCCGATGTCATGATCACGGTCCCCAGGGACGCTTGCCGAACCCTCGACTTTCACAAGGCGGGGCAGATGATCGAACTCGGCCGAAACCTAACCTTCGAGGCGTTAGACCGTGATGATCTCACCGGAAGCTAGTCGGCCCGGCCCCAAGGCGCCAGTTCTCCAAGCGACACGATAGGCAGCGGACGGTGGGTGCTCGGACTGTCCCGTCACCGAAACACATCACATCGATCGCGGCCATCGTCCGCCGCGTCATCGTCCGAGCCCGCACCGGTGGAGGGACACAGTGTTGGCGCCGGCCACCGTCGCATCCCGCGCATGCCCACGACCACGGCCCCGCCGGGCACGAACAACAACACCCCAATCATGGACGCCATGACGAGGGGACCTTCGGCGAGCGCAGCGCCCGCCGATCCACTGGCAGGCGGGTCATGACTTCACGCCGACGGCGATCTCGAGATCTGACAGAGCCCGCTCTGTCAGTGGTATCAATGTCTCGATGTCGGGCATCATGTCCCGGCCTGCGACGTAGCCGAAACCGACGCGATCGGCGTACGAGCACAGCGTGATGTTCAGACCTATGCCGTCGTAGATCGCCGAGATCGGGTAGAGCTCGTCGACATGCGCACCGTTCCAGTACATTTCGGTTCGCGGCCCCGGTGTGTTCGAGATGGGCAGGTTGAAGCCGGGGCGCACCTTGGGGGTGAATGGCACCTGCGGTAGCAGCACGGTCGGCGCGATGTTCGGTGCGGCCACCAGCAGGGACGGTCCCGATCCCCATGTCGCCACGTGACGCTTCGCCTCCGTCATCGCCTTGTGGATCAGGGCCAGCCTCTCGGCCGGCTCGGTCAGGTCGGTGCCCAGGGGGCACATGACGGCGCCGAACGCGTTCGCGTGGCCGTCCTCGGACCCGGATTCCCGAGCGCGCAGCGTGATCGGGCAGATGGCCACCAACGATTGGCTCGGCAGCTCATCGTGTGCGGTGAGCCAGTACCGCAGCACGCCTGCCGCGAGAGCGGTCGTCACGTCGTTACCGGTCGCCCCCGCCGCGTTCTGTACTGCCCGTAGGCGGGCCTTGGACATGCTGACCGCTGCGACTGCGCGGTCCCGGCCGAGTGGTCCGTTGAACCGGGTGTAGGGAGCGCCGAAGGGCAGCGTGGCGTCCCCGGTCAGGCCCTCCACCAGATTCGACACCTCGCCTTCGACGAGCCGGCGGAGGAACGTGACGGTTGCTGCGGCGACGCCCAGGCCGGAACGCGCGAGCGAGATCGGATTCGGGAAGAGCCCGGATCCGGCCGCGGTGTGAGCGATCGGCTCGGTCGGCAACTCGGTGAACAACGGCGGCATCGACCGGCGATCCGGGTCGGAGCTCAGCGATTTCTCGATGAGCCGAAACCCAGCGAGACCGTCCATGACCGAGTGATGCACTTTGACGTAGAGCGCGAATCGGTTGTCGTCGAATCCGTCGATCAGATACGACTCCCACATCGGTCGGGACCGGTCGAGTGGTGCGGCGTGCACTTCGCTGATGAGCCTCCACAGTTCCTCCTGGCCGGAGTCCGGGGGCAGCGTTCGGCGCAACATCTGTTGGTTCGCGTCGAGGTGGTCGACGTCGCGCCAGACCCAGGTGCCTCCGGTGTCCAAGCCCTGGTGCGGGCGTCGACGAAGCCGCGGATCCAGCTTCCCGACGGCAGCGAGCGAACTGCGATGCAGGTCGTCGACGAATCTCGGGCCGGCATCCTCGGGCGGAGTCATGATCAGCAACGCGGCAATGTGCAGCGGGTTGGACAGCTGCTCGGCCATCATGAACACCGCGTCCATCGGGTCCATCCGAACCACGTGGTCCGCCTTCCCATAGCCGTGACTCATATCACATTACATGTGCGATGGCAGGCTGTTCGGGGACTCACCGCCGGTTCGCGAGGCAGCGGCGTTCGTCGCTTTGGCCGCACTCACTCACTCTGACGAGCGACCGCTCTGCCGCCCGAAGCGGGGCATGAACACACTCACCGTGAACCCACATTCACGCGGAACCGCGAAGAGCCGATAAACGTCACCCAGCAAAGCGAACAGCAAAGCGAAGTCCCGTATATGCAGCAAAGGGTAACGGAACGTAGTTGTGCAATCATTTGGAGAAGTCGGGCGCATTGAGTGCGCTAGATCTCCAAACCCAGTAGCGCATTCTCCACAACCTCGGGAAGTCCCGGGTGGATCCAGTACTGGCCGGTGGCCATCTCTGGGGCGGCCAATCCGAAGCTGATTGCCTGAATCAACGGCTGGATGACGGTCGAGGCCTGTGCACCCATCACGTGCGCACCGAGCAAACGTCCGGTGCCCCGCTCGGCGATGACCTTGCAGACGCCTTCGACGTCTTCCATCGCCCAGCCGTACGCCACGTCGCCATACGCCTGCACCTTCACTGTCACGTTCAGTCCTTGTTCCCTGGCCTCCTGCTCGGTCACGCCGACGGTGGCGATCTGGGGGTCGGTGAACACCGCGGAGGGAACGAAGCGGTGGTCGCTGGCACGCGGCGCTTCGGGGTGCATCAGGTTGTGTTGCACCACCCGCTCCTCATGATTGGCGACATGCTTGAGCTGGAAGGGTGAGCTGACGTCGCCGAGCGCGTAGATCCCGTCCACGAGTTCGCCTGTCGGAGAGAGTGCACGCTGCTGGTCATCGACCTTGACCCGGCCGTCGGCGTGCATCCCGACCCCCGTGGCGCCCACGTTGAGCAGGTCGCCGTTGGGTCGACGTCCCACAGCGACCAGCAAGGCGTCGCCGTGGACCAGCGTCCCGTCAGTCAGCTCGACCTCGATCTCACCGGCGGACTCCCGGAGGGCAGCGACTCCATGCCCGAGGTGGACGTCCCACTTCTGTTGAGCCAGGGCGGTGAAGCGCTCGGCGATGTCCTGGTCGAGATGGCGCAACAGGAGCGAGCCGCGGCCGAGCACGCTGACCTGACTGCCCAGCGCCGAGAAGACATGCGCGAACTCTGAACCGATGTATCCGCCGCCGAGGATGATGAGGCGTTTCGGCAAGGCCGGCAGCCGCATCACGTCGTCGTTGGTGTGGAACGCGACACCGCTGTCCAGCACTTCCTGCGGAACGATGGGGCGCGAACCGGCCGCGATGACGACCCGCTCGGCGGTGATGGTCTCACCAGTGCCGGTATCTATCGTCTTGGGGCCGGTGAACGACGCGTGTCCGTTGAACAGTGTGGTGTTGGGGGTGCCCTGCTCGCGGTAGCGCAGGCCACCGGCGGAGATTGGGTCGATACGTCCGAACACCCTGTGAACGATGTCGGCCCAACGCACTCCGTCGATATGCGCATCCACTCCGAATCGCTGCGCATGCTGCACCGCCCGTGCGACGTCGGCCGCGTAGACATACATCTTGGTGGGAATGCATCCAACGTTGAGGCAGGTCCCGCCGAACACGCCCTGTTCGAGAATTGCGACGTCCAATCCGTCGAAGCGAGGATCAAGGATGCTGTTGCCGGAGCCGCTGCCGATGATCGCGAGATCGAAGTGCTTCACGATCGGCAACGCTACCGGTCGGCCGTCGCTACTGATCCAGCACTGAGTGGAGCAGCCACGCGTCCAGCTCGTCGTACGCGGCCAGGCGGGCGCCCTCGTTGGACAGGAACACGTCGTGGCGTGCACCTTCGATGGGAACCACCATCGTCCGGTTGCCCAGGCATCCGGCCCACCGGGCGATGTGGCCGACGTCCAGGACCCCGTCCGCGGTGTCGACCTCGGGTTCGTGAGCTTTGACGAAATGGCTGCGGGCGGAGCGCAGCACGAGCGATGGGCAACCCACGTCGAGACCGCGGTGCAGCGCAGCATGTCCTTGTCGGACGGCACGTAACCAGCCGAAGCGGGCAGGGAAGCCGATGAGTGGCTTCCATTTCAGGTTGTAGTCCCACTCTCCGGCTTTGCTGATGTGGAGACTCGTCCCATAGGCGTCGGCACTTTCGATGGGAATGATCTGCTTCGGGGCGAATCTCCCGATGCCGTCGATGACCGATGTTCCAATACTGCGGTAATAGCGTGGACCCTGGAGGTCGAACCAGGGGCTGTTGAGAACCAGTCCGTCCACACCTGGCAGTTTGTTGGCGCGCATGCGGTCCAACCACAACGGAACGATGAGACCACCTGTGGAGTGCGCTCCGACAAGAATGTGGTCATG
This sequence comes from Mycobacteriaceae bacterium, assembly GCA_017882745.1. Taxonomy (GTDB): domain Bacteria; phylum Actinomycetota; class Actinomycetes; order Mycobacteriales; family Mycobacteriaceae; genus X156. The sequence continues at coordinate 5,394 of JADGOX010000341.1, forward strand.
GCCGTGTTCGCTGCGGATGATTCGCAAGGCTTCGTTCAGTTCCACGTCGTACAACTCGAGGTCGCTGACGAAGTGCGGAGTGTGTCCCTCCCGAATGGAGCGCCCACACTTGCGCAGGTCGAGCGCGTAGAAGGTGTAGCCCTGCTCCACGAGGTGCTCCGCGAGACCGGTCTGGAAGAAGTAGTCGGTGTAGCCGTGCACGTGCAGGTAGGCGCCTCGCGATCCGGGCTGGATGTGGCGCACGAGCGTCGCCACCACCTCGCCCTCTCCGTCGGGATCGGCACCAAGGGGCAACTCTCGCTGCTCGTAGTCGCGACCGAGGACGTCGGGCATCCAGGCACTCATAACAGGCGATCCTAGGCTGCGGTGTGGTGTTCATCGTCACGCGAATGCCGCCCTGCACCGCTCGTGGTCTGCCGACCTCGACACGGCCACGCTGTACGCCCTGCTCGCCCTGCGTGTCGAGGTCTTCGTCGTTGAGCAGGAGTGTCCGTACCGTGAGCTCGACGGCACGGACCTCCAGCCCGACACCAGGCACTTCTGGCTGATGCAGGCTGCGCTGGCCGAGGTCAAGTCGACGCCGTGCCGCTTGAACGCGCAGTCGCACCTGACCGGGCTGTACGCGGAGCGCGGGTTCACCCCCGACGGCCCGGAGTTCGTCGACGACGGCATTTCGCACACCCCGATGCTGCGAGTTGGTCCGTTGGCCGCATTCTTGCCGCACACGATCGACACAGCATCGTAACCGCGGCCCTGGCCAAGTCGGTTCCGTCGGGGCCCACCTCGGCCCACCTCGGCCCACCTCGGCCCAGACGGCGGAGGTGTCGGACCGCGGCGCGAGATCGGTGCCCGGGTCCAGTGATGCTCGGCGAGAGGAACCAGCAATGCGGATTAGGCGGTGCGCGGCGGCATTTGCGCTCCCGGTGGCGGCAGTGATGCTGGTAGCGGGATGCAGCGGCAGTAGCAGCAGTGACAGCAGCGGCGGTGGCGGCAGCAACGCGGCGGTGACGATCAACGGCACCCAGCCGGAGAACCCCCTCATTCCGGTGAACACGAACGAAGAGGGTGGATCCATTCCGATCGACGACATGTTCGTCGGGCTGACCAAATACAACACCGACACCTCCAAGCCGGAGATGGCGATCGCCGAGTCCATCACGTCCCCGGACGCCGTCAACTACGACATCAAGTTGAAGCCCGGCTACACATTCCACGATGGCACCCCGGTCGACGCAAAGAGCTTTGTCGACGCATGGAACTGGGGTGCGTACGGCCCCAACGGTGCGCTGAATGCCAGTTTCTTCGAACAGGTCAAGGGCTACGACGAGGTGAGCCCGAGCGCGCCCGCGGGCAGCCCCAAGGGCACCAAGCCGCCGGAGCCCACGGCCAAGACCATGAGTGGCCTTGTCGTCGTCAGCCCCACCGAATTCAAGGTGGAGCTTTCCGCGCCGTACAGCCCGTTCGTAGCCAAGCTCGGCTACCACGCTTTCGTTCCCATGCCGGCGAGCTTCTTCGTCGACCCGACGGCCTTCGGCCGCAAGCCTGTTGGCAACGGGCCGTTCAAGTTCGTCGAATGGACTGACCAACAGGACATCAAGCTCACCCGCTACAACGACTACAAGGGCGACAAGCCGCACGTCAAGGACGTCACCATCAAGCTCTACCAGAGCCTGGAAGCTGCATACGCCGACCTCGCGTCCGGCAACTTGGACTTCGTGCAGCTTCTGCCGCCGTCGGCTCTGGCCGGGGACAAGTACAAGACCGACCTCGCGGACCGCACAGTGGACAAGGACGCACCGCGAATCATCACGGCGTCCTTCCCGACGTACGACTCGAGGTTCGCCAACCTGGATCTCCGAAAGGCCATCTCGATGGCAATCAACCGTGCTCAGATCGGCAAGGTGATCTTCAACGGTGCGGACATCCCCTCGACGTCCTACTCGTCGCCCGCCATCGACGGCTATCAGCCGAATACGTGCGGAGAGGCCTGCACGTATGACCCTGCGAAAGCAAAGGACCTGCTGGCGAAGGCGGGCGGATTCACCGGGCAGTTGACGTTCAGCTACAACGCCGACGGTGGTCACAAGGACTGGACCGAGGCAGTCTGCAACAGCATCCACGACGCCTTGGCCATCGACTGCGTCGCCACGCCGGTGCCCACGTTCCAGGTGTTGCGTCAGTCCATCAATGCCAAGAAGATGTCCGGGTTGTTCCGCACGGCGTGGTCCTACGACTTCCCGAACCTGGAGAATGGGCTTTCGCCGCTCTACGGCACGGGCGGAGCTGCCAACGACTCCAAGGGCAGCAACCCCGCATTCGATGCCGCGTTGGCCAAGGCTGCGGGCAACAGCGATCCCGCGAAGGCCAATGCCGGATTTGTCGACGCCGAGAAGCTGTTGGCTGCTGATCTACCCGCAATTCCGCTCTGGAGTGTCAAGCAGAAGGCGGGCTATTCGCAGAGGTTGAGCAACGCGAAGCTCTCCTACACGCTGGAACTCGACCTGACTCAGGTCACCGTCAGCAGCTGATGACCCGTCGAGCCGGTTCGCCCCACCGGGGCGGGCCGGCTCGACGTCCGTCCGAGTGCCCACTGGTGCTCGGTTCCGGCTATCGCGACGGCCCGCCCCGGCGAAACGCCCTCAGCCAAAGGAGGTCCCATGGGCCGCTACATCCTTCGGCGTCTGCTCCAGATGATCCCGGTGTTCCTGGGCACGACGTTCCTCATCTACTACCTGGTGTATTCCGTCCCCGGCGACCCCTTCGCAGGCAAGTGCGGACAACGTGCGTGCCCCCAGGCTTTCGTCGACAAGCTGACAGCCGAGTACAACCTCAACGACAACGTGTTCCTTCAGTACGTGAAGTACTTGGGACATCTGCTGCGAGGTGACTTCGGCAGCACATTCTCGGGCCGACCGATCAGCGACATCATCCTGAGTTCGTACCCGGTCACCATCAGGCTGGCGGTGGTGGATCTCCTCATCGAGATCATCGTCGGCATAGCCGCTGGTGTGCTTACGGGTCTGGGTCGGAACGGCTTTCTCGACAACCTTGTGTTGATCTCCACGCTGCTACTGATCTCGCTCCCGGTTTTCGTCACCGGGTTCGTGCTCCAGTACTTGTTGGGTGTCAAGTGGGGCATCATCACGCCCACCGTGTCTCCCAAGGCGAGTTTCAGCGAGTTGCTCGTGCCTGGCTTTGTACTCGCCAGTCTCTCGCTGGCCTACGCCACCCGGATCACCCGCACCTCCATCGTGGAGAACCGACGGGCGGACTACGTCCGGACGGCGGTAGCGAAGGGGCTGCCGCAGCGGCGGGTGATCGGTGTGCACCTGTTGCGGAACTCGCTCATCCCGGTGGTGACGTTCCTCGGGACTGACTTCGGCGCACTGATGGGGGGCGCGATCGTCACCGAGGGGATCTTCAACATCAACGGCATCGGACGTCAGGTGTATCGGGCGATTCAAGTCAAGGAAGGTGCCACCGTCACCGGGCTCGTCGTGGTGTTGGTGTTGGTCTATCTGCTCATGAACCTGTTGGTCGACGTTCTCTACGCCCTACTTGATCCGAGGATCCGCTATGAGTGAGCCCACATTGGCGGGGGTCTCGAGCAGCGACAGCATCGGGACCCCCTCTGGAATTGTTCCTGCCAGCCCGCCTCAGGCGTCACCGGAGCGAATCGGAAGCCTCGCCTCCGACGCTTGGCGGGACCTGCGGCGGCGGCCGTTGTTCATTATCTCGGCCATGGTCATCCTGCTGGCCATCTTGATGTCGATCTTCCCAGGGCTGTTCACCTCCACCGATCCTCTCGCATCGGACTTGGCCAAGAGCAACCAGGGCCCGTCAGCACAAGCGTGGTTCGGCACTGATCTGCAGGGGCACGACGTCTTCGCCCGGTGCATCTACGGCACCAGATACTCATTGAGCGTGGGCGTTCTCGCCACTTTGGGAACGACGATCGTCGGTGTGACCGTGGGGGTCTTTGCTGCCTACTACGGCGGGTGGC
>JADGOX010000079.1 GCA_017882745.1 Mycobacteriaceae bacterium
ACCGGAATCAGCGCATCCGCCCGGGCGAGCGCAACCCCCGGCACGTTGTGGGCCGCCATCGCCAGACGGATCGGGTCCAGATCGGAGCCCAGCAGCCGCCCGGCCACCGGAGCCAGCGCGGCGAGCTCGGCCCCGACAGAGCAGGTGACATCGTGGACGTCGCGGCCGCGCAGCCGCTGCGCCCGGTGGCGGGCCACTGCCGTCGGGGTCGCCTGCTGCAAGGCCTCATCGGTGAACAGCCAGTCGGCCGCGCCCTCGAGCTTGCTCGCGGCCTTTCGCCGCAACAACGCCGTCTCCAACACAGCGGGCCCGCGGGATCCGGCACAGGCCCGGACCGCAGACACGTCAGCAAGTCGCGAACTCGCCGTGAGCGCAAGCCGTGACGCGAGCCCCACGGCGCGAACCCCGTCCTCGGTCCGCAGGAACCGGACGTCAGAAAGGTCGAACTGGTAGCCCACTACGTCGAAGTACGCACTAGAGCGACACGGGTCCGGCGGGCTTCACACCGGTGATCATCACGTTGTAGAACAGCTTGCGGGGCAGCACCTTGCTCAGAATCTTCTCGTCCAGGGCCGAGAGCCGCTGCCAGCTCTTGAACGCGAAGAAGTTCCAGCGGATGCCCAGCTTGCCGTTGGGCACAGCGGCCTCCAGGGTGCGCATCGGCCAGCCGAGCAAGGCCGAAGCAAATTCCTCGGTTGCGGCGCGCACCTCGATGGCGCCAGCACGCAGCGCCATCCGCTCGAGCTCGGCCGGATCGAAAGTGTGCAGGTCAACCACGGCCTCCAGGGCAGCGGCGCGAGAGGACTCGTCCAGCTCCGCCTGCGGCTTGCGCCACGAGGCCAGTCCGGGGAGCTTGGTCAAGCGGGTCGCCGTCGCCCACGTGACTCGGCCGAGCAGGCGAGCGTACCGGTTGCCGATGGTGGTGGGCTCGCCGGCGAACACCAGCCTGCCACCGGGCCTGAGCACCCGCAGACACTCCGACAGGGCTTGCTCGACGTTCGGGATGTGGTGCAGCACTGCGTGCCCGACCACCAGATCGAAGGTGTTGTCCGCGTAGGGAATCGTCTCGGCGTCGGCGACCCGACCATCGACGTCCAGCCCGAGCGACGTGGCATTCCGCAGCGCCACCTCGACCATGCCCGGAGAGAGGTCCGTCACCGATCCACGTGTGGCGACCCCACTGAGCATCAGGTTGAGCAGGAAGAAGCCGGTGCCACTCCCGAGCTCCAGTGCGCGGTCATAGGGGACGTGTTCGGCTTGTACTGCTGCGCCGACCACAGCGTTGAAGCGGCCCCTGGCGTAGTCGTTGCAGCGCTGGTCGTAGGAGATCGACCACTTGTCGTCGTAGGTTGCCGCTTCCCAGTCGTGGTAAAGCACCTGCGCGAGCTTGGTGTCCGAGTAGGCCGCCTGCACCTGCTCGGCGGTCGCGTGGGGATTGGGTGCAGGATCGACGTTCTCCTGGGGGGCGCTCGCAGTCATATAAGACACCCTAAGTGCTACCTACTTGCCGGTAAACTTCGCCTTACCCGGTCCGTTGGCAACGAAGGACTCCATGCCGATCTTCTGGTCCTCGGTGGCAAAGCCCGCGGCGAAGAGATGCACCTCCAGCTTGAGCCCGCTGGCCAGGTCCCCGTCGAGTCCGCCGTCGATCGCAGCCTTGGCCGCCGCGAGCGCGCGGGCGGCGGCCGCGGTGAACTGCCCGGCCCACCGCTTCGCTGCCTCGTACACGTCGTCAGGAGCAACCACCTCGTCGATCATGCCGAGCTGCAATGCTTCCTCAGCACCGACGAACCGGCCGGTGTAGACGATGTCCTTGGCTTTGCTCGGGCCGATCAGCCGGGCCAGTCGCTGAGTGCCACCGGCGCCAGGAATGATGCCGAGCAGCAGCTCGGGCTGACCCACCTTTGCGTTGTCGCCAGCAATGCGCCGATCACAGCACAGAGCCAGCTCGAAGCCACCACCCAGCGCGTATCCGGTGATCGCGGCCACCGTGGGCTTGCTGATCTGCGCTACCGCGGCAAACGACTGGGAGAGCTGGCCGCCGTCGGCTGCCATGTCCGCATAGGACTTGGTGACCATCTCCTTGATGTCCGCACCTGCGGCGAAGACCTTCTCTCCCCCGTAGACGATCACCGCACGGACGTCGGCGCGCTGGTCGGCCTCCTGCGCGGCGGCACGAAGCTCGCGGTGCAGCGTCTCGTTGACCGCGTTCATCGGCGGACGCGCCAGCCTGATGGTTCCGATACCGTCCTGGACCTCAAGTGTCACGAATTCAGCCATGGCGAGCACGCTACCGTGCCCCACCGCTGGCACCGCAACAGCTCTCGCTCTCGCTCACGCTCGGCGCGCGAAGTACCTGTCATCGATCTGGTCAAGGGCGATCGCGGTGCCGAAGGTTTCGCTCAGTGCCTCGGAGGTGATCACGTCCTCGAGCAGTCCCTGCGCCACCGCCTGCCCCTCGCGCAGCAACAACGCATGCGTGAAGCCGGGTGGGATCTCCTCGACGTGGTGTGTCACCAGCACGGTGGCCGGTGCGTCGGGGTCCGTGGCCAGTTCCGTCAGCCGGAAGACCAGGTCCTCTCGGCCACCTAGATCGAGGCCGGCCGCAGGCTCGTCGAGCAGCAACAACTCAGGGTCGGTCATCAGCGCACGGGCAATGAGCACCCGTTTGCGTTCGCCCTCTGACAAGGTGCCGAAGCTGCGGGCAGCGAGATGCCCGGCGCCCAGCGTGTCGAGCAGTTCCTGCGCCCTTCCGGTGTCCATCCGGTCGTAGGCCTCTCGCCAGCGACCGAGCACCGCGTAGCCGGCGGACACCACCACGTCGCTCACCAGCTCTTCGGCCGGCACCCGGTTGGCCAGTGCAGCTGAACACAGACCAATGCGCGTACGCAGCTCGAAGACGTCGGTCTGGCCGAGAACCTCCCCGAGCAGGTGCGCCGACCCACTGCTCGGGTGCACCTCCGCAGAGGCGATCCGCAGCAGCGAGGTCTTTCCAGCCCCGTTGGGGCCCAGGATGACCCAGCGCTCATCGAGTTCCACCTGCCAGTCCAGTGGGCCGAGCAAGGTCGTCGCTCCACGCCGCAGACTCACGTCGGCAAGATCGATCAAGAGGTCCGGATCCGGTGCAGCCACTGCGTTATCTCCCACTCGAGCCATCTTCCATTGGGCCATCCTTGCGCACGCCACTCAGCGCGGCAGGGGAGGATGCCTGCGTGTCCCCTCGAAGCACCACCCATCCCGGCACGCCGTTCCCCCTCGGCGCCCACGTCTCCGGCACGGGGACCCGTTTCGCGGTCGCTTCCGCTGTCGCCGAACGGGTACAGCTGTGTCTGGTCGACCCGAACGGTACCGAGCATCGAGTGGAGCTCACCGAACGCACGTTCGGCGTGTGGCACGGCGTGGTTGACGGCGTCGGAGCCGGCCAACGTTACGGCTACCGGGTGCACGGACCACACGACCCGGCTCGCGGCCTCTTCTGCGATCCGCAGCTGCTGCTGCTCGACCCGTACGCTCGTCAGATCCACGACGGACTCGGCATGGTGACAACACCCAGCGGCCCCGACACCGGATGTGCCCCCCGGGTGCCGTGGGAGGAGACGCTGCTCTACGAGCTGCACATTGGCACCTTCACCGGAACGCATCCCGAGGTCCCCCCCGCTCTGCGGGGCACCTACCTCGGGGTCGCGCACCCTGCAGCTGTCGAACACCTGGTCGCACTCGGGGTGACGGCAGTGGAGCTCCTTCCGGTGCATGCCTTCGCGGACGAGTTGTCGATCAGCGCGCGCGGCATGCGCAACCGCTGGGGCTACTCGACCCTCGGCTACTTCGCGCCCCACCCCGGCTACGCAAGCGCCCCGGGGGCCGAGATCGCCGAGTTTCGCACCATGGTGGCCGCCCTGCATGCAGCGAGCATCGAGGTGATCCTCGACGTCGTCTACAACCACACCTGTGAGGGTGGGGCGGACGGCGAGGTCCTGAGTCTTCGCGGCCTGGACTCCCGTGGCTACTACCTGCACTCCCCCGACGGTCAGCTGCTCAATCTCACTGGGTGCGGCAATACCGTCGACCCAGGCTCGCCAACCGCTGTCCGGCTAGTGCTCGACTCGCTGCGGTACTGGGCGCAGGACATGGGCGTCGACGGCTTTCGCTTTGACCTCGCCAGCACCCTCGGTCGGCCCCGGGGGGCGGGCTTCGACCCCCAGGCACCGCTGCTGACTGCGATCACTGCCGATCCCGTGCTCAACCAATGCAAGCTGATCGCCGAGCCGTGGGACGCCACCGGGCCGGGCTACCAGGCCGGCGGATTCGGCGTGCAGTGGTCGGAATGGAACGACCGCTACCGCGACACGGTGCGCGGCTTCTGGTGTGGTTCGGCGGCCTTGGGTGCGCTCGCCTACCGGCTTTCCGGATCTTCGGACCTCTATGCGGCGAGCGGGCGACGTCCATGGGCCAGCATCAACTTCGTCACCGCGCACGACGGCTTCACCTTGCGCGACCTGGTGTCCTACGAACACAAGCACAACGCAGCCAACGGTGAGCGCAACCGAGACGGCACGGACGAGAACCATTCGTGCAACCACGGGGTGGAGGGTGATACCGACGATCCGGGTGTCCTGGCGGCGCGAGCACGGCACGTCCGGGCCCTTGCCGCCACCCTGTTGCTCTCCACCGGTACCCCAATGCTGTTGGCCGGCGACGAGCTGGGAAACACCCAGGGCGGCAACAACAACGCCTACTGCGCCCCGACCGGAGCGGAGGCACCCTGGGCCCTGGACTGGGCGGGAGCCGACCCGGAGCTGCTGGAGTTCGTGCGCCGTGTGACCCGGTTGCGCAGGGAAGCACCCGCGCTGCGCCAACCCGAGTTCTTCGAGGGCCGCGCCACTCCGTCCGGCCACCCGGACCTGATGTGGTTCGGGGCCGACGGCAAGGAGCTCACCGACGAGGACTGGTACGACAGCTCCCAGCACACCCTGCAGATGTGGATCGACGGTTCCGACGTGCGCTCCCACACCCGCGCCGGCGACCAACTCAACGACTCCAGCTGGCTGCTGGTGCTGCACAACGGGCCGGACACCGACGTCACCTTGGCGGACGTGGGCCACCTGGAGCTGGTGCTGGACACGGGAACCGCCACCGGTCGGCCCGAAGCCGCACTGCACCTGAGTGGAGGCAGCACGGTTCAACTCCGCGAGTGCACGCTGTGGGCGCTGCGCGCTCGCTAGGCGAGAGCCATCAGGCCCAGCTCACCCGGGCCGGACAGCAGGTGGTGATGTGGAAGCACCCGCACGGTGTAGCCGGCTGCCCCGGAGTGCAGCAGCGGGGTGCGCAACTCGAATGCCTCTGCCCCCGAGCCATCCCCAGCGGCGCCCACGTGCTCCATGGTCAGAACGTGCACGTCACACAACTCTTCGTCGGAGCCGACCTTGCCGAGCACGGCCTGCACCACCACGTCATCCACCTGTAGCCCCGCCAGCTCGACCTTGGCGTGCAGGGTCATCTCGGCCCCGATCACGGGCGCATCCGGCAGTCCCGAGGCGTCCACCCTGGCCACCCGTACCAGTGGCCACGCGGCCTTCACCTTGTGTCGGTAGGCCGCAAGCTCACGGGCAGCTGCATATCCGTCCTGCTGCAGCTGCCGAGCCGCAGCCGCAGCCGGCTTGTAGTAGCCGAGCACGTAGTCGCGCACCATCCGCGAGGCAAGCACCTGTGGTCCCAGCTCACGCAGGGTGTGGCGCACCATCTCCACCCAGCGGGCGGGGACGCCGTCGGCCCCTCTGTCGTAGAACCGTGGCAGCACAGCGCGCTCCAGCAGCTCATACATCCCGGTGGCCTCGAGGTCGTCGCGACGTTGCTCGTCGGTCACGCCGTCTGCGGTCGGGATTGCCCAGCCGTTCTCCCCGTCGAACATCTCGTCCCACCAGCCGTCGCGGATGGAGAGGTTGAGGCCCCCGTTGAGCGCCGACTTCATGCCCGAGGTGCCACAGGCCTCCAGTGGGCGCAGTGGGTTGTTCAACCAGACGTCACAGCCCCAATACAGGTAGCGCGCCATCGACATGTCGTAGTCGGGGAGGAAGACGATGCGGTGACGCACGTCGTGGGAGTCGGCGAAACGGACGATCTGCTGAATGAGCGCCTTGCCGCCGTCATCGGCGGGGTGGCTCTTGCCGGCAATCACCAGCTGCACCGGGTGCTCCGGGTCGAGCAGCATCGCGCGCAGCCGTTCCGGGTCGCGCAACATCAGCGTCAGCCGCTTGTAGGTGGGCACCCGCCGAGCGAAGCCAACGGTGAGCACGCCGGGATCGAACACCTCTGACGTCCATCCGAGCTCCGCATCGGTGGCACCACGCTCCAGCCACGAAGCCCGCACACGACGTCGGACCTCGGTGACCAACTGTCCGCGCAGTTCGTTCCGCATGCTCCAGAGCCGCTCTGCGGGGACCGCATCCAGCGCATACCACGGTGCCACCCCCTGGTCCGCCCGCAGCGCCGCGGACACCCGTTCGCTCCCGACGAGCTGCTGAGCGAGCTCGAACCACTCCCTGGCAGCCCAGGTGGGTGCGTGCACACCGTTCGTGACGGAGCCGATCGGCACCTCGTTGGTGTCGAACTCGGGCCACAGCGCCGCGAACATGCCTCGGCTGACCTCGCCGTGCAGCTTGGACACCCCGTTCGCGCGCTGGGCGAGTCGCAGACCCATGTGCGCCATGTTGAACATGTGCGGGTCGGCTTCCGCCCCGAGTTCGAGGATGCGTTCCAGCGGAAGGCCGGGCAGCAAGGCGGAGTCCGGACCGTCGCCCCCGAAGTAGTGCCGGACCAGTTCGACGGGAAAGCGGTCGATACCCGCTGGTACCGGGGTATGGGTGGTGAACACCGTGCCCCCGCGCACCGCAGCGAGCGCCGAGCCGAAGTCGAGGTCCTGCTCCGTGAGCAGCTCACGGATACGCTCCAGCCCGAGGTAGCCGGCGTGGCCCTCGTTGGTGTGGAACACCTCCGGCTGCGAAATGCCCATGGCGTCGCAATAGGCCCGAACGGCCCGCACTCCGCCGATGCCGGCGAGGATCTCCTGCTTGATCCGGTGGTCCTGGTCGCCGCCGTACAGACGGTCGGTCACCGCGCGCAGCTCGGGGTCGTTGTCCCCGATGTCGGAGTCGAGCAACAGCAGGGGTACCCGGCCGACCTGAGCGACCCAGACCCGGGCCAGCAGCACCCGATCCCCCGGCATCGCGACGTGAACGATCACCGGAGCACCATCAGCGGTGGCCAGCAGCTGCAGGGGCAGCCCCTGCGGGTCCAGCGAGGGGTAGTGCTCCAACTGCCAGCCATCGGCAGACAGCGACTGGCGGAAGTACCCCGATCGGTAGAGCAGCCCGACGGCGACCAGTGGCACACCGAGGTCGGATGACTCCTTGAGGTGGTCTCCGGCCAGCACCCCCAGTCCACCGGAGTAGTTGGGCAGCACCTCGCTCACGCCGAACTCCATCGAGAAGTACGCAACACAGGCGGGAAGTTCTTCGGCGTCCGAGCGACTCTGGTACCACCGCGGCCCGGAAAGGTAGTCCTGCAGATCGGCAGCGAGCGCGTCGAGGCGTGTGATGAATCCCTCATCTGCGGCGAGTTCGTCCAAGCGGGAGCCCGGAACCTCACCGAGCAGGCGCACCGGGTCGTGGCGCACAGATTCCCACCGCGCGGCATCAATCTCGGCGAAAAGGTCCTGCGTCGGCGGGTGCCACGACCAACGCAGGTTCATCGACAGCGGCCCGAGTGCCGCCAGTCGCTCGGGCAGATGTGCTCGGACGGTAAATCGGCGAAGGGCTTTCACCGTGAGCACGATACCGAGTACACCCCACCCCTCGCCTAGCGCTGCGAGCCGCTGCCCGGCAGGGTAGGCACTGCACCCCTGCGCGATCACCCTTGACGGACGGAGCACCTGACGTGACTGGTCGGCTTGCCATCGATGACGTGGCGCCCGTAGTCGCCTGCAGTCGCCACCCGGCCAAAGCGGTGGTGGGGGAGGTAATCCCCGTCTCTGCGACGGTCTGGAGGGAAGGCCACGACGCGGTGGCAGCGACCGTGGTGTGGCGCGGGCCCGGCGCCGGGGCCGCGATGCAGGTTCCGATGGTGGAGGGTGCCGAACCGGACCGGTTCCACGGCCTGTTGCGCGCCGACACCCCAGGGCTGTGGAGCTTCCGGGTGGACGCGTGGAGCGATCCACTGACCACCTGGCGGCACGCCGTGAACGCCAAGGTCGGCGTCGGCCAGGGCGCAGCGGAACTGGCCAACGACCTCGAGACCGGTGCGCAGCTGCTCACCGAAGCCGCACGCAAGGTGAACAAGAGCGGACGCGAACGGGTTCGCAGTGCCGCAGCGGCCCTGCGGAGCGACGCTTCGGTCGCTGAGCGCATCGCGCCCGCGTTCTCCGCCGAAATCACCGAGCTCTTGCGGCGTGATCCCCTTCGCCAACTCATCACCCGCGGCAAGACCTACCACATCTGGGTCGACCGGTCCCGTGCGCAGTTCGGCTCCTGGTACGAGTTCTTCCCGCGCTCCACCGGCGGTCTCGACGACGCCGGTCAGCCGGTGCACGGCACTTTTGCCACCGCCGCGCGCGCGCTCGACCGCGTCGCAGACATGGGATTCGACGTTGTCTACCTCCCCCCCATTCATCCCATCGGAGAGGTGAACCGCAAGGGCCCCAATAACTCTCTGACTCCCAGCGCCACCGACGTCGGCTCGCCGTGGGCCATCGGTTCGGCAGCGGGTGGCCACGATGCCGTGCATCCGGACCTGGGGAGTCTGGCTGATTTCGACGCCTTCGTAGCCCGTGCCCGCGAGCTGGACATGGAGGTGGCAATCGATCTTGCGTTGCAGTGCGCACCCGACCACCCCTGGGCAACGGAGCATCCCGAGTGGTTCACCGTGCTACCCGACGGCACCATCGCCTACGCCGAGAACCCGCCCAAGAAGTATCAGGACATCTATCCGCTGAACTTCGACAATGACTACAAGGGCTTGTCCCTGGAGGTGCTGCGCGTCGTACGGCACTGGATGAACCACGGCGTCCGGATCTTCCGGGTGGACAATCCCCACACCAAGCCGCCGAACTTCTGGGAATGGCTCATCGGCGAGGTCAAGAAGTCCGACCCGGATGTGTTGTTCCTCGCCGAGGCGTTCACCACGCCCGCTCGCTTGTACGGCCTGGCTCAGCTCGGGTTCACCCAGAACTACACCTACTTCACCTGGCGCACGTTCAAAGGGGAGATCGAGGACTTCGGCAGGGAGATCACCGACAAGGCGGACGTGGCCCGCGCGAACCTGTTCGTCAACACACCAGACATCCTCCATGCGTCGCTGCAGCACGGCGGCCCGGGCATGTTCGCACTGCGGGCCGTGCTGGCAGCCACACTGTCCCCCACGTGGGGGGTGTACTCAGGTTTCGAACTCTACGAGAGCAGGGCGGTGCGCGAGGACAGTGAGGAGTACCTCGACTCCGAGAAGTACCAGCTGCGCCCCCGCGACTTCGCCGGCGCACTCGAGCGCGGTGAGTCACTTCAACCGTTCATCACCACGCTCAACCACATCCGGCGGGCACATCCCGCGCTGCAGCAGCAACGCACCCTGCACTTCCACGTCGTGGACAACGACGCGATGCTCGCCTACTCCAAGGTCGACCCGATCAGCGGTGACTGCGTACTCGTCGTCGTGAGCCTCAACCCCTTTGGTCCGGAGGAGGGAACCGTGTGGCTGGACATGCCCGCCCTGGGCCATGAGTGGCAGGACCGGTTCACCGTGCAGGACGAAGTGTCGGGCGAGTCGTACCAGTGGGGGCAGTCCAACTACGTCCGATTGGAGCCGTGGCGGACCGTCGCCCACGTGCTCGCGCTGCCCCACCTGCCCCAGCGCGCGCGAGAGCTCGCCGCCCAGAGGGCATGAACCCAACACCACAGCCCCGACCAACAGCAGAGGTGAGAATGGCGTCGAGCACGAACCAGGCCAATCCGGATGCCACCGAGGATGAGGCAGCCGACGGACAACTGCCGGAGCCCAGTGCAGACGACTTCGCCCACGCGCGCTCCTTGCGGGTGGACAACGACTGGTTCAAGCGCGCGGTGTTCTACGAGGTGCTCGTGCGGGCGTTCAACGACTCCAACGGCGATGGCATGGGCGATCTGCGCGGGCTTGCCGACAAGTTGGACTACCTGACCTGGCTGGGTGTCGATTGCTTGTGGCTCCCGCCCTTCTACGACTCCCCCCTGCGCGACGGCGGCTACGACATCCGGGACTTCCGCGCGGTGCTGCCAGAGTTCGGCACCGTCGAGGACTTCGTGCACGTGCTCGACCAGGCCCACCGCCGCGGCATCCGGGTCATCACCGACCTCGTGATGAACCACACCTCCGACACCCACCACTGGTTCCAGGAGTCCCGCCGCGACCCCGACGGCCCCTACGGTGATTTCTACATGTGGGCTGACGACGACGCGGGTTACCCGGAGGCGCGGATAATCTTCGTCGACACCGAGCAGTCCAACTGGACCTGGGACCCGGTGCGCAAGCAGTACTTCTGGCACCGCTTCTTCTCGCATCAACCGGACCTCAACTACAGCAACCCAGCCGTGCAGGAAGCGATGCTCGATGTGCTGCGGTTCTGGCTGGACCTGGGCATCGATGGGTTCCGGCTGGACGCAGTCCCCTACTTGTTTGCCCGGGAGGGCACCAACTGCGAGAACCTGCCGGAGACACACGCGTTCCTCAAGAGGTGCCGCAGCGTCATCGACGACGAGTACCCGGGGCGGGTGCTGCTCGCCGAGGCCAACCAGTGGCCCTCGGACGTGGTCGAGTACTTCGGCGAGCCCGATACGGGCGACGAGTGCCACATGGCTTTCCACTTTCCGCTGATGCCGAGAATCTTCATGGCGGTGCGGAGGCAGAGCCGCTTCCCCATCTCCGAGATCCTGGCGCAGACCCCGGCCATTCCCAGCTCCGCCCAGTGGGGCATCTTCTTGCGCAACCACGACGAGCTGACCTTGGAGATGGTCACCGACGAAGAGCGCGACTACATGTACTCCGAGTACGCCAAGGACCCTCGGATGAAGGCGAACCTCGGCATCCGCCGACGGCTTGCCCCCCTATTGGAGAACGACCGCAACCAGCTGGAGTTGTTCACGGCGTTGCTGCTCAGCCTCACCGGTTCACCGATGCTCTACTACGGCGACGAGATCGGCATGGGCGACAACATCTGGCTGGGCGACCGGGACGCGGTGCGCACACCCATGCAGTGGACCCCGGACCGCAACGCCGGCTTCTCCCGCGCGGACCCGGCCCGGATGTACCTGCCGGTCATTCTCGATCCGACCTACGGCTACCAGGCCGTCAACGTCGAGCAGCAGATGGGTTCCACCAACACCCTGCTGCACTGGACCCGCCGGATGATCGAGGTACGCAAGCAGCACCCCGCCTTTGGGCTGGGCTCCTTCACCGAGCTGGGTAGCGCGAACCCGAGCGTCCTGTCCTACCTGCGCGAGTTGGCACCTTCGCTGGCCGGACGCGAAGGACCCGGGAAGCTCAGCGACGTCATTCTGTGTGTCAACAACCTCTCTCGCTTCCCCCAGGCGGTGAAGCTGGACCTCTCGATGTTCTACGGCCGAATCCCGGTGGAGCTCACCGGCTCCGTCCCGTTTCCCACCATCGGTACCGAGGAGTACATGATCACGCTCCCAGGTCACGGGTTCTTCTGGTTCACCCTGCAACCTGACCCGGCCGCGCCCGGCTACCCGGGTGCCACGGACTCCGAAACCCACGAGGCGGTGCAGCCGTGATGCGTGGACTCGAGGAGACCCTGGCCGAGTGGCTGCCGCAACAACGGTGGTTCGGCTCGATGAATCACGCCGTCACCGCTGTCGAGGTGCGTGCTCGGGAGGTGCTGAAGGACACGGGAGAGCTGCGGGTGGAACACCTGCTGGTTGCCGTGCGCCTCGTCCGCGCGCCGACACAGATCTTCCAGGTGCCGCTCGCCTTTCGGGCACAGTCGCGCCCCGAGCTGGCGGCAGCAGCACTGAACAACCAGGAACCGCTCGCCCCGGACGGGCTGATCGCCTGCGACGGGCTGCGGGATCCGGCTGCGATCGCGGTGCTTGCCGACGCGCTCGCCACCGGCCTCAGCGCGGGGGGGTTGCGGTTCCGCACGGAGTCCGGTGCTGAGCTGCCTGCCGGGATGGCCGGCCGCGCGCTCAGCGTCGAGCAGAGCAACACCTCAGTCGTGCTCGGCGAGAAGTTGCTGCTCAAGGTCTTTCGACGTGTGTCGCCTGGACTGAACCCCGACCTGGAGCTGCACAGGGCCTTGGCCGCCGCTGGGTGCAGCTCCATCGCTCCGGTTCGTGGATGGCTGGAATGCACCGTGGACGGCGAGCGAACCACCCTGGCGATGGCCCAGGACTACGCAGCGAACTCCGCCGACGGTTGGCGCATGGCTCTGACCAGCGTGCGCGATCTCTTTGCTGAAGCCGACCTCTACGCCGACGAGGTAGGTACCGACTTCGCCGATGAGGCCCACCGGATGGGCGCAGCGGTGGCGGAGGTGCATGCGGCGCTCGCGAGCCAGCTCGGGACGGTGGAGCCGCCTTCAGCCGACAGCCCGGACAGTCCCGTGCAGGGCATGCTGCAACGCCTGGCTGAGGCAACAGCAATGATTCCCGCGCTGGCCGAGTTCAGTGCGCCAGCACGCGAGGTGTTTCTGGCCGCTGCATGGTCGGCGCACCCACCAACCATGCAGCGGGTGCACGGTGACCTGCACCTGGGACAGCTCCTACGCACACCGACACAGTGGCTGCTCATCGACTTCGAGGGTGAGCCCGCCAAGTCCTTGACGGAGCGACGCCGGCCCGACAGCGTGCTGCGTGACGTCGCGGGGATGCTGCGTTCCTTTGACTACGCTGCGTCGCACCAGCTGCACGATGCAGACCACGCCGGGCCACTCACCCAGCTGGAGTTCCGGGCGAGGGAATGGGCACAACGCAACATCGCGGCCTTCTGCGACGGCTACGCAGAGGTCACCGGCACCGACCCGCGCGAACACCCTGAGCTGCTCCGCGCGTACGAATTGGACAAGGCGGTCTACGAGGCGGTGTACGAGGCGCAGAACCGGCCGAGCTGGCTGGAGATTCCCCTGCGTGCCATTCGCCGTCTCACCGGAGCGCCCCCGGCTCACGCAGACGCGGCACCTCACACAGACAAGGACCCGACATGAGCAGTCCCGCCAGTCGCCACCCGGCAAGCCCCGACACCGACGACCTCTCGCGGCTGCTGTCCGGAACCCATCACAACCCCCACTCGGTACTCGGCGCCCATCCGCACGCCCAGGGAACGGTGATCCGGGCGCTGCGCCCCGATGCCGTCGCCGTGCATGCCCGTGTCGGCGCAGACGACTATGAGCTGCAGCACGTCGAGGGCGGACTCTTCGCCGCACTCGTGCCCGTCACCGACCTCACCGACTACCGGCTGGCCGTGACTTACGGGCAAGACACCCATGTCGTGGCGGACGGCTATCGCTTCCTGCCAACCCTCGGCGAGGTAGATCTGCACCTGTTCGTGGAAGGACGGCACGAACGGCTGTGGGAGGCGCTCGGGGCGCACGTGCGCAGCTACGACACTCCGGACGGCACTGTCCGTGGGGTGTCCTTCGCCGTGTGGGCACCCAATGCTCGTGGAATCTCGTTGATCGGCGACTTCGATGGCTGGACCGGACGAGCCACCCCGATGCGCTCATTGGGATCCACCGGTGTCTGGGAGGTCTTCGTGCCCGGCTTGTCCGAGGGCACGCGCTACAAGTTCCGGGTACACGGCGCCGATGGCACGGTGGTGGACAAGGCCGACCCGATGGCCTGCGCCACCGAGGTGCCACCAGCGACAGCATCAGTCGTGCACACCAGCAGCTACGTGTGGGGTGATGCGCAGTGGCTGGCCAAACGATCCGCCGGCCACGCTCACGCCGAGCCCATGAGTGCCTACGAGGTACACCTCGCTTCGTGGCGCCCCGGGCTGAGCTACCTCGAGCTGGCCGAGCACCTCGTCGAGTACGTGCGCCGGCACGGGTTCACCCACGTGGAGCTGCTGCCGGTTGCCGAACACCCCTTTGGTGGCTCGTGGGGCTACCAGGTGACCTCCTACTACGCACCGACCTCGCGCTTCGGATCGCCGGACGAGTTCCGGACGTTCGTCGATGCGATGCACGCCGCGGGCATCGGGGTGCTCGTCGACTGGGTGCCTGCGCACTTCCCCAAGGACGCTTGGGCGCTCGCTCGCTTCGACGGCACAGCGCTGTACGAGCACGCCGACCCGCGCCGTGGTGAGCAGCGGGACTGGGGTACATACATCTTCAACTTCGGCCGCAGCGAGGTCCGTAACTTCCTGGTCGCCAACGCCTTGTACTGGCTGGAGGAGTTCCACGTCGACGGGCTGCGGGTGGATGCAGTGGCCTCGATGCTGTACCTGGACTACTCGCGCGAGGACGGTGAATGGGAGCCGAACATCCACGGCGGCAGGGAGAACCTGGAGGCCGTCGCATTCCTGCAGGAAATGAACGCGACCGTGTACAAGCACCATCCCGGTGTCGTCACGATTGCCGAGGAGTCCACCTCCTGGCCCGGCGTCACCCGACCCACGCACCTTGGCGGCCTGGGCTTCGGGATGAAGTGGAACATGGGGTGGATGCACGACACGCTCGACTACATCAGCCACGACCCGGTGCACCGCAGCTACCACCACCACGGCATGACCTTCTCTCTCATCTACGCGTGGAGTGAGAACTTCGTGCTGCCGATCAGCCACGACGAGGTCGTCCACGGAAAGGGGTCGCTGTGGCAACGCATGCCGGGTGACGACTGGAACAAGGCTGCTGGTCTGCGCGGGCTGCTCGCCTACATGTGGGCGCACCCAGGGAAGCAGCTGCTGTTCATGGGCAGTGAGTTCGGTCAGCCGAATGAGTGGTCGGAGGAGAGGGGACTCGACTGGGGCCTGCTTGCAGACCCCGATCATGGTCACCTCCACCGGGGCATCCAGCACATGGTGACCGACCTCAACACGGTCTACCGGAGCCAGCCCGCATTATGGACGCAGGACACCTCACCGGACGGTTTCTCCTGGATCGACGCCAACGACGCCGAGAACAACGTGCTCAGCTTCCTGCGGTACGGCTCGGACGGGTCGGTACTGGCCTGTGTGGCCAACTTTTCGGGATCCCCGCACGAGGGCTATCGGCTGGGTCTGCCCAACGCCGGCATCTGGCGTGAGATTCTCAACACAGACTCCGTGGCCTACGGCGGTTCCGGCGTGGGCAACCTGGGCGCGGTGCAGGCCACCGAGCACCCGTGGCACGGCAGGTCGGCCTCAGCGGAGATTCGGCTGCCACCGGCCGGAGTGCTCTGGTTGGCGGCCGATGGCTAGGCTTTCCATGCATCCGACTACAAGGGGCCAATGATGGGCTCGACACGCAGACGTGGCCACCGTGGCGCGATGTTGGCAACACTCGTTGTCACCCTCGCCCTTGTCTCAGCGTGTTCGAGCGTCGTCAACGGCAAGGCGAACTCGATCTATTCCGACCCGAACATGGTGGGCGGTCTTCGGGTCACCACCGGACCCAGCGGCCTGCGCCCCGGCGTCGCACAAGCCGACCTGACGGTCGAGAACAGTAGTGGCGACAACATCGACGCGCTGGCCGCCAATGCAGTGTCCGATATTCAGGTGTACTGGCGGGAGAACTACCCCAAGCTGTTCAACGCCTCGTTTCAGCCTGTCGACAAGCTGGTGTCGTATGACTCCACCACGCAATCGCGCGACAAGGTATGCGCCACCAGCACAACGGACCTGGTGAACGCCTTCTACTGCCCGAGCAACGACTTCATCGCGTGGGACCGGGGGACGTTGCTGCCAGCCGTCAAAGCACGGTTCACCGACATGGGTGTCGTGAGCGTGTTGGCCCACGAGTACGGGCACGCGATCCAGGAGCACGCGAAGATCAACCCACAGTCAACACCCACCATCGTCGAGGAACAGCAGGCCGACTGCTTCGACGGCGCGTTCATGCGGTGGGTGGCTGAAGGCAACGCGCCCCACTTCACACTGAACACCTCGAGTGGGCTGAACACGACGTTGTCGACGATGATCGCAGTTCGGGACAAGGTCGGCACCGCGCCCAACAGCAGAAATGCCCATGGCTCCGCCTTCGACAGGGTAACCGCGTTCCAGTTCGGGTTCACCGATGGGCCAGGCCGCTGTGTGGACATCACCACAGACGAAGTGAACAAGCGCATCAACAAGCTTCCTGCCCAGTTTGGGGACAACGAAGGCTCCGGCGAGTTCCCGGTCAACGCGGAGGACATCACAGCCGTCGTCACCTCACTCAACGAGGTCTTCCGAGCGAACAACGTCGCTGAGCCCACAATCAGCCTCAACGGGTCCGGCGCGTGTTCAGACGCTGCGACCACCCCGCCCGTCTCCTACTGCCCCGCCACCAACACACTCACGGTGGATGTCGCGGAGCTCGCAAAACGCGGCCAGAAGCCCAGTTCGGACGCCAACAGCGCACTTCCCGACTCGGTCAGTGGCGACTTCAGCGCCTACGTCCTGCTTGCCGCGCGGTACACGCTCTCGGTGCAGAAGGGCCTCGGGGCGAATCTCAATGGCGCGCTCGTGGGGCTGCGCAGCGCATGCTATGCGGGAGGCTATGCCGCGGCGACCACCATCGCCGGCAGCAGCGTGAGCCTTTCTCCGGGCGACCTGGACGAGGCCGTGTCGGGTCTTCTCAGCGACGGGCTGGCCGCAAGCGACGTCAACGGCAAGGAAGCTCCCAGCGGCTTCACTCGCGTGCAGGCCTTCCGGACCGGTGTGCTCGACGGTGCCAAGGCCTGCGCCGTCGTCTACAGCTGACTGTCGGTACGGGGTAGATCCGGCAGCGGCGGCGCCTAGTAGAGAGCGGTCGCAAGCTTGCGCCGGGCGGCAACCACCAGTGGCTCCCCCGGCTCGAAGAGGTCGAACAGGCTGAGGAGTCGCGCCCGCACGAGGTCCTTGTCCTCCGGACTGCCGCGCCTGACCGCGTCCACAAGACGGGTGAAAGCAGCTTCGATCTGTTGGGCAGCCAGTTCCGCGTCCGCCGCGGCAAGCTGGGCCTCGACATCGGCGGGCGCCGCGTCGGCCCGGGCGACTGCGTCTGGGCGGACGTTGTCGATCCTGGCCATGAACCGCACCTGCGCCCGTGCCGCCGCAGCCTCCGCGTTGGCCGGCTCGGCGTCGAGGATCTGCTGGTAGGCGGCTTCGGCCGCCACGAAATCCCCTGCGTCCACGGCCTGCTCCGCGGCCACGAATCGCGGGTCCTCGGGCTGCTCGACCGGCTCGGCGCCCTGTTGCCCTGCCGCCCCGGCACCGGACAGCTGGTCCTTCAGCGTGTCGAGCAGACCTTCGATCCACTGCTTGATCTGCGGCTCAGGCTGGGCCCCGGCAAAGGCCTGCACCGGCTGCCCTTCCGCAATAGCCACGACGGTGGGGATGGACTTGACCTCGAACAGGTCTGCAATGCGCGGGTTGGCGTCCACGTCGACCTTCGCCAGCACCCACGCGCCGTTGCTGGCCGCAGCCAAGCGCTCGAGAACAGGGGACAACTGCTTACAGGGCTCACACCAGGTGGCCCACAGGTCCACGAGCACCAGGGTGTGCATCGAGCGATCGACGACCTCGGCCTGAAAGCTCGCCTCGGTGACGTCGACGACCGCGGATGATTGTGGTCCTGCTGCTGCTGGCGGAGCCACGGCCCGGGCCTTGAGCGCGGAAAGATCCACGGCACCAGACATCGCGGCGGCCGGGACGGGACGGGAACCTGGTCGAGTCACGGTGCCAATCCTGGCACGAAAGGCCACGCACAGCCTGTCCGGGCCTGCTCAGCCCTTCCGCAGATGTTCCTCGACCCGCTCTACCTTTGCCGTGAGCTGACCCGAGAAGCCCGGCCGGATGTCCGCCTTGAGTACGAGGCTGGTACGTGGTGACGCCTCGGAGACCACTGCGACCGCACGCTTCACCACGTCCATGACCTCGTCCCACTCCCCCTCGATGGAGGTGAACATCGACGACGTCTCGTGAGGCAGACCGGATTCACGGACCACCCTCACAGCCGCGGCAACGGCCTCACTGACGCTGCCGCTCGCGTCGGCGGCCGCGGGGCTGACGCTGAAGGCGACAATCATGCGACGGACAGCTCCGCGAGCTCGCCACGCTTGGCTGCCCAACGCTCGAACACGATTGAGCCGAACGGCGGCACGCTCGCAACGAGTGCCAGCCCAGTGGTCCGCAAGCTCCAGTCCAAGGGGCGCGCAACCATCAACGTCACCAGGACGTAGGCGAGGAACACCGCACCATGGATCGGTCCCACGATTTGCACACCGAGTTGCAGATCGGTCGGGTTCGCCCCAACTACCCACTTGAAGAACATTGCGATCAACAGACCCGCCCAGGAGATTGCCTCGAGAACGGCGACCAGCCGAAATCGGGTTGCCGGGGTACTGAGGTCAGTCATGGAAACCATGACAACAGTGTGCCCGGTGGCACCCGTCACAACGCCCCCGGCCTGGGTGTCTGGGACGTGTCTCCCAGGGAGGCGACCAGCTCGTCGGCGGCAGCGTAGGGATCGAGCTCGCCCGCCATCACACGTGCGGACAGGGCGGCCAGGGCCGAGCTGCCGGAAAGATGGCCCAAGCGCTCACGCAGGGTGTGCAGTGCGATCGCCTCCACCTCCGTGCGTGCCCGATGTATCCGTCTACGATCGAGTTCACCGTGGGCCACCATCCAGTCGCGGTGGGCGCCGATGGCTTCGATCACGTCAGAGACACCATCACCCTTGTCGGCAATGGTCCGCACCACAGGTGGTCGCCACGACGGCCCGTGCAACTCCCGGCGGCCGAGCGAAATCATGTACTTCAGTTCGCGCGCAGTCTGATCTGCCCCGTCACGGTCGGCCTTGTTGACGACGAAGACGTCGGCAATCTCCAAGATTCCGGCCTTGGCCGCCTGGATGCCGTCACCCATCCCCGGAGCAAGCAACACGAGTGTGGTGTCGGCGAGAGAGACGACCTCGACTTCGGACTGTCCGACGCCCACCGTCTCGATGAGGACGATGTCGTACCCGGCCGCGTCGAGCACGCGGAGAGCCTGCGGTGCGGCCCAGGACAGCCCGCCCAGGTGCCCTCGAGTGGCCATCGAGCGAATGAACACGTTGGGATCGGTGGCGTGGACCTGCATCCGGATTCGGTCGCCGAGCAGTGCACCCCCGGAGAATGGTGACGACGGGTCTATCGCAAGCACACCGACGCGGTGGCCCGCCTCGCGGTACGCCGAAATCAGCGCCGCAGTCGACGTCGACTTGCCGACCCCAGGTGGGCCGGTCAGGCCGATGACCTGGGCGTTGCCGGCATGAGGCGCAAGCGCCGCAGCTACTTCACGCAGCTGCGGGCTCGCGTCCTCCACCAACGAGATCAGCCGTGCCACGGCTCGTGCCTCACCGTCGCGAGCACGTGCGACGAGGTCAGCGACGTCGGGTCCTCGGGCCCGCGAGCTCCGCTCAGGCGAACCCGTCGTCGCTGATGTCGTCGTCAATGTCGCAGTCCCTGGATGTCGCAGTGCCCGAACTACTTGGCAGGCACTCGAACAATCAGCGCATCGCCCTGGCCGCCGCCGCCACACAGTGCCGCGGCGCCGATGCCCCCACCCCGGCGCGCAAGCTCCAGCGCGAGGTGCAGCGTGATGCGTGCGCCGGACATCCCGATGGGGTGCCCAACCGCGAGTGCACCGCCGTTGACGTTCACCTTGTCCTCGTCGATGCCGAGTTGACGTGCGGACACGATGCTCACCGCCGCAAACGCCTCGTTGATCTCGACCAGGTCCAGGTCGGTGGGGCTGATGCCCGCACGCTCACAGGCCTTGGCGATGGCCCGCGCCGGCTGCTCCTGCAGGGACGAGTCCGGTCCCGCAACAACCCCGTGCGGTCCGATCTCTGCGAGCCAGCTCAATCCGAGCTCCTCCGCCTTGGCCTTGCTCATGACCACTACGGCGCAGGCGCCGTCGGAGATCTGTGAGGACGTTCCGGCGGTGATGGTGCCGTCCTTGCGGAAGGCGGGGCGCAACGCGCCCAGGGACTCGGCCGTGGTGGCCGCCCGGATGCCCTCGTCGGACTTGAACTCGATCGGGTCACCCTTGCGTTGTGGGATGGCCACGCCGACGACCTCGTCGTCGAAGAGTCCGTCCTTCCACGCCTTGGCCGCACGCTCATGGGACCGGGCGGCAAATGCATCCTGTTCCTCACGCGTGAGCTGGTCGGAGTCGTTGCGCTGCTCGGTGAGCAGACCCATCGCCTGGTCGGTGAAGGCGTCGTACAGTCCGTCGTAGGCCATGTGATCGGTCATCGTGACGTCGCCGTACTTGTAGCCCTCGCGGCTCTTGGTCAGCAGGTGCGGGGCCTGGGTCATCGATTCCTGGCCACCGGCAACCACCACGTCGAACTCACCGGCCCGAATCAGCTGGTCTGCGAGTGCGATGGCGTCGATACCGGAGAGGCACACCTTGTTGATGTTCAGCGCGGGAACCGTCATGGGGATGCCGGCGGCGCTGGCGGCCTGTCGGGCCGGCATCTGACCGGCACCAGCGGTGAGCACCTGCCCCATGATCACGTAATCCACCTGCTCGGGCGCTACTCCAGACTTCTCCAGCGCACCCTTGATCGCCATACCACCGAGATCGGCAGCGGAAAAGTCCTTCAGCGAGCCGAGCAGTCGTCCCAGGGGGGTACGAGCGCCAGCGACAATGACTGAACCGGACGGGAATGAAGCAGACACGTGATCCTCCAACGGCGGTGCGATCGGGTTGTACGACGAGGATACCCGCGTGTCTTCGGCGGGAACTGCACAGTGGCATGCACGTACCACCTTTCGCCGACGCTCGCCAGGTCGCTAGGTTGGGGGCATGACTGTCTCCGCGCTGAACGACTCCGCACTTGTCACGGCCATCGACCACGTAGGCATCGCCGTGCCCGATCTCGATGTGGCCATCGCCTGGTACCGCGACATTCTGGGCCTTGAGGTCACCCATCAGGAGGTCAACGAGGAGCAGGGTGTCCGCGAGGCCATGGTTGGCGTGGGCAACGCCCAGATCCAGCTCCTCGCACCCCTGACGCCCGAGTCGACCATTGCCAAGTTCCTCGACCGCAGCGGTCCCGGTCTGCAGCAGCTCGCCTACCGCGTGACCGACGTCGAAGCCGTGTCACAGGCGTTGCGCGACAAAGGTCTTCGACTCCTGTACGACGCACCCCGGCGCGGAACGTCGAACTCCCGCGTGAACTTCGTTCACCCCAAGGACGCTGGCGGAGTCCTCGTTGAGCTGGTCGAACCCGCAGCGACGTGACCGCCTGACCCAAGCACTCAGTGGCCCGCAAGCACACCAGAATCGGTCGCCGGTGTACTCGCGAGTTACTAGTCGGTAACATCCTGTCGGCAATCGACCCACGCCGTATCTGCGGCGCGCAACGGAGGTAAGTCCCTGTGCAGAAGATTCTCGAAGCGATTCAGGCTGACCAACTCGACACAATCGGATCGCTGCCACTGCCCGAGACCTACCTGGCGGTGACAGTCCACGCCGACGAGATCGAGATGTTCGCCGGCCGAGAGACCCGGGACAAGGACCCGCGCGAGTCGCTGCACGTGGAGGAGGTCCCGGTCCCCGAGCTGGGTCCGGGTGAAGCGATCGTGGCCGTCATGGCCAGCTCGATCAACTACAACACCGTGTGGACCTCGATCTTCGAACCGATTCCCACCTTCAACTTCCTCAGGCGTTACGGAAAGCTCAACGAGCTGACCAAGCGCCACGACCTGCCCTACCACGTCATCGGTTCCGACCTGTCCGGCGTCGTTCTGCGGACAGGTCCCGGTGTCAGCGCGTGGAAGCCTGGGGACGAAGTCGTCGCGCACTGTCTCTCAGTGGAGCTGGAAAGCCCCGACGGCCACAACGACACCATGATGGACGACCAGCAGCGCATCTGGGGTTTCGAGACCAACTTCGGCGGACTGGCTCATCTCTCGCTGGTCAAGGCCAACCAGCTGATGCCCAAGCCGGCGCACCTCACCTGGGAGGAAGCGGCCTCCCCCGGGCTGGTCAACTCCACTGCGTATCGCCAGCTGGTCAGCAAGAACGGTGCAGCGATGAAGCAGGGCGACACCGTGCTGATCTGGGGCGCCTCCGGCGGGCTCGGCTCCTACGCCACCCAGATGGCGCTCAACGGTGGCGCCATTCCGATCTGCGTCGTTTCCAGCCCGGAGAAGGCTGCGATCTGCCGCAAGATGGGTGCGACCCTCATCATCGACCGCAACGCTGAGGCCTACAAGTTCTGGAAGGACGAGCACACTCAGGATCCCAAGGAGTGGCAGCGCTTCGGAAAGAAGATCCGTGAGCTCACAGGCGGCGAGGACCCCGACATCGTCTTCGAGCACCCGGGCCGGGAGACCTTCGGCGCCAGCGTCTATGTCGCCCGCCGGGGAGGCATCATCGCCACGTGTGCGTCGACCAGCGGCTACATGCACGAGTACGACAACCGCTACCTCTGGATGAATCTCAAGCGCATCATCAGTTCACACTTCGCCAACTATCGCGAGTCCTACGAGGCCAACCGGCTGATCAGCAAGGGTTACGTCCACCCGACGCTGTCCCGGGTCTACCCGATGAATCAGGTGGGCCAGGCGGCCTACGACGTACATCGCAACCTGCACCAGGGCAAGGTTGGCGTGCTGTGCCTCGCACCCGAAGAGGGTCTGGGTGTTCGTGACCACACGATGAGGGAGCGTCACCTTGCCAAGATCAATCGTTTCCGAGGGATCTAGGGAGCGAGGCGTTACCGATGTCCGCGAACGCGCCGGTAGCCTAGGAGCTATGCCTTCAGATCAGGGTTTCCTCCCACTCGACGGCCCCTTCGACGTCGTGCGAAGGGGATTTGACCGCGAGCAGGTCAGCGAGCACGTGAACCGGGTCGATGCTGAGCTGAGGGTGACAGCCGCCGACCGGGACGCCGTGGCCGCTCAGGCAGCAGAACTCGCCAACGAACTCGAGGCCGCGCGAGTCGAGATGGACGCCCTGCGTGCTCAGGCCGATCGCATCGCGTCCGGGGCGGACAGCACCATAGGGCTCAGCGACCGCATGAGTCGGATGCTGAGGCTGGCCGAGGACGAGTCGTCGGAGATCAGAGCGCGGGCGGAAGCCGAGGCAGCCGAACTGCGCTCGGTGGCCGAGCAAGACGCTGAGCACCTGCGGGCAACAGCCGAGCAAGACATCGCCGAGCAGCGGGCCAAGTGGGAACAGACACTGGCCGAGGCGAAAGCCGACGCAGCCGAACGCCACGCGAAAGCCGAGCAAGACGCTCAGCACCTGCGGGCAACAGCCGATCAAAAAATCGCCGACCAGCGAGCCAAGTGGGAACAGACACAAGCCGAGGCGAAAGCCGCCGCAACCAAACGGCGCGCGAAAGCCGAGCAAGACGCTCAGCACCTGCGGGCAACAGCCGACCAAAAAATCGCCGACCAGCGAGCCAAGTGGGAACAGACACAAGCCGAGGCGGAAGCCGCCGCAGCCGAACGCCACGCAAAGGCCGAGCAAGAAGAGGCCGCCCTGCGGGCGAAGTGGGAACAGACACTGGCCGAGGCGGAAGCCGCCGCAGCCGAACGGCGCACGGTGGCCGAGCGGGAAGCGGCCGCGCGGCAGGAGGACTGGGAAAGACGGCGGGCTGAGACCGACCAGCGGCGCGCGGCAATGGAAGAGGAACACTCCTCAACCATGCGCAACGCGCGCTCCGAAGCCACGGCCATCGTGGTTACCGCGGAATCCGCGCGCGCCAACGCCAACGCTGCTGCCGCAGCGCGCCGCGCACAGGTGCAAGAAGACTTCGAGCTGGCAATGGCGTCACGACGGTCGGAAGCAATTATCGCGTTGCAGGAACAAGAAGCGGCGAGCAAGGCAGAAGCCGAACGCCGCGTCAGGGATGCGACGACTGAAGCGCAGCGACGCCTGCACCGGGCGACGGAGCAGGCTGAGCAACGCATCGAAGTAGCGAAGGCCCGCGTGGATGAGCTGGCTCAAACGCGTGAGCTGATTCGTGGAAAGCTGATGGAAGTGCGCGCGCACTTCGACAGCATGCCGGCGCTGCTCGCGCCGGTCGAGAATGAGTCAGAACTGCCGACTGGGGTCGGCGCCGGCGCTGGGGGCGATGCCGGTCCTCAAGACGACGTCCGTCCGCATGTCAATGGCGCGGACCTTTCTCCTGCCCCCGAGGCGGCGGTCCCCACCCCGAAGCCTCGAGGCCGGGTGGACCGACAGCCCGCCTCCTGATCGCCAGTGACCAGTCGTGATGAGCCGAGCTGAGCACGAGATGCAGCCCGGCTGATCACGACCAACGGCGGGTCAGGCCTCTGCGCTGACGGCCAGCCCAGCATCCGTTGTGCCAGTGCCGACGGTCCTCCACACCACGCAGGTCATCGTTGCGCCAGGCGACCACGTGCGGTACTCCTACGTCGATCGGGTGATCACACCCCGGACACCGGTAGGGCTTCGCCGCCTGCGAGCCCGAGACAGCTCTGACCGACCACTCACCGTCGGCTCCGCTCTCTACACGAGCGAGTGCGGAGCCGACGGGCGCGGCAGGAGTCCCCGCGCGGCCACGACGGCGCTGTTGGTGGTTTCGGCGGGGCACGCGACTAGTTGTACTCCCGGAAGCCCTTGCCTGTCTTGCGACCCAAGCGGCCGGCCGTCACCAGGTGCTCGAGCAGCGGAGCGGGCGCGAGACCCGCCTCTCTGAACTCCAGGTACAAGGTCTTCTCGATTGCGAGGGACACATCCAGACCGACAACGTCGAGCAGCTGGAAGGGGCCCATCGGCAGTCCACAACCCAGCCGCATGGCTGTGTCGATGTCATCGGCGCTGGCGTAGTGGCCTTCGAGCATCCTGATCGCGTCGTTGAGGTACGGGAAGAGCAGAGCATTGACGATGAAGCCCGCACGGTCCCCGCAGTTCACTGGCACCTTTCGCAGGTCCAAGCAGAGCTTCTGGCTGGTCGCCAGGACATCGGCATCCGTGGACACGGTGCTCACGATCTCCACCAACTTCATCACCGGCGCCGGGTTGAAGAAATGCAGACCCACGACGTCCCCGGGCCTCGACGTCGCTGCGGCACACTCCACCACAGGTAGCGACGACGTGGTCGTGGCCAAGATCGCCCCGCTCTTGCACACGGTGTCGAGTGTCGCAAAGACGGACCTCTTGACATCGAGGTCTTCCGCGACAGCCTCGACGACGAGATCCACCAACGCGAAGTCTTCCAGCGCCGCGGTGGGGGTGACCCTCGCGAGCACGGCGTCGCGGTCGGCCTCGGCCATCCGGCCCTTGCTCACCGCCCGGTCGAGGGACTTCCGGACCGCTGCCACGGCGGCCTCCGCCTTCTCTGCTGTGCGTCCGCGCACGAGGACGTCGTATCCGGCCTTCGCGAAGACCTCCACGATTCCTGTCGCCATGGTGCCAGTTCCGACGACGCCTACAGCCTTGATTGGCCGCAGCAGTGTGGCATCGGACCCGCTACCCACCGAGGGGGTCTGGGTGTCCGCAATGACCTCACTGGAATCCGGCGCAGCGTAACGATAGAAGCCGTGTCCGGACTTCCGGCCGAGCAACCCGGCCGTGATCATCTGCTTGAACAGGGGTGCAGGCGCGTGCAAGCGATTGCGGGACTGGTGATACATCGTGTCGAGAATCTCGTAGGCGGTATCCAGGCCGATGAGGTCGATCAGCGCCAGCGGTCCCATCGGGTAGCCGCAGCCGTAACGCATCGCCGCATCGATGTCCTCGCGGCTGGCGTACTTGGCCTCGAGCATGCGTACCGCATGGTTAAGGTATCCGAACAGCAGCGCGTTGGCGATGAATCCTGCACGGTCACCGATCACGACCGGAGACTTCCCGATCTTCTCTGCGAGCGCCGTGACGTCGTCAATCAGGCCTGGCTCTGTGACCACCGTGCGTACTACCTCGACGAGCGTCTGCACAGGCGCCGGGTTGAAGAAATGCAAACCGATGACCCTATCCGGTCGGGCCGTCTGCACACCGAGCTCCGTCACGGACAACGATGAGGTATTCGAGGCCAGCACCACGTCTGGCCGGCAGATGTCGTCAAGCCGCTTGAACAGCTCGGACTTGAGCTCCAGCCGCTCGGGGACCGCCTCGACGACGAAATCGGCGGTGGACAGGTCCTCCAGCCTTGTAGTGAAGGTGATTCGCTTCATCAAGGCGGCCTGGTCCTCGGCGCTGAGCTTGCCTCTGGCCACCGCGCGCCCTGTCGAGTGCTCCAGATGCCCCTTGCCGCGCTCCTGGCCGTCGTCGTCCACCTCTACGGCAATCACGTCGAAGCCGCTGCGTGCGAACACCTCCGCAATGCCGGCACCCATCGTGCCAAGGCCAACCACTCCGATTGTCGAGAACTCGCGCGCCACGTCTAGGTCTCCCGTTTCGTAGAAGGCCGGCGGCAACACTGGTTACCGTCGGGTAGGTAGGAGAATGGTCGCACAACGTCGGCCCTGACCTCCACCAGCACGGCCACTGCGGCAGAACACGCCTCCGCTGGTACAACCCGGGCCTGCACGGTCAATTGATCAACCTGGATGAGTGTGCGTGCCGTTCACGTACCTGGTTGCGCGAGAGTCCTGCCGATAAGCACCGAAGCCACGTCAAGCCAGCGACCGACCCGCTCGGCCGCGGAGAGCTTGAGGCTCGGCGGCGATCAGTGCGGCAAGGCGATCCAGATGCCCCTGATCGAGCACAGTCCCGAGACAGGGATACAAAGCGTCAGGTCAGAAGAGGGTGCCCTCGATCGTCATTCCGCGGAGTGCGTTGTAGTCAACGACCACGCACCGGATACCACGGTCTTCAGCCAGGGTGCGCGCTTGCGGAGCGATCATCTGAGCAGCAAGCACACCGCTCACGGGCGCGAGGGAGGTATCCCGATTCAGGAGCTCGAGGTAACGGGTCAGCTGCTCCACAGCATCAATATTCGCTCTCCGCTTGATCTCCACCGCCACGTACCGAGCGGGCGGCACCGAGTCGGAGTCCTCGACGTCGACACGACCCTCGATCTCCAGCGCTACGCCGGAAGCCGTTGTGTCGCGACACAACAGATCGACCGGACCGATCGCCGTCGGGAACTCACGCCGAACCAAGGTGTACCCAAACCCCAGAGTGTCGACATGTTCGGCGAGCAACACTTGCAGGTGTGCCTCGACGCCGTCCTTCACCAACCCCGGATCGATCCCGAGCTCGTGGCTCGAGTCGTGTTGGATCTCCTCGAGGGTGATCACCAACTTCTCCCCCGCCTTGTTCGTCACCGTCCACACGCCTGGTTCCTCAGTGAGCCAACATGGGGGACTCATCCAGTTCAGAGGCTTGTAGGCGCGGTCATCCGCATGGATGCTGACCGACCCGTCAGACTTGATCAGCAGCAACCGGATGGCGCTGGGTAGATGAGCCGTCAACCGACCGGCATAGTCCACCGCGCAACGAGCAATCACAAGACGCACCGCCCAAGGGTAAGGCAGGCACCAATCGTGGAAACACTCAGCACCAGCCAGGTGTATGCCAATTCATGGATGACCGTCAGGGAGGACACGATTCGTCGTGGTGATGGGAGCACGGGCATATACGGGGTCGTGGACAAACCCACCTACGCACTCGTGATCCCCGTTGAGGGATCCCGAATTCACCTTGTCGAGCAGTACCGCTATCCGCTGGCCGCTCGGAGCTGGGAGTTTCCGCAAGGCACAGCACCGGACCGCCTGAAGATCGAACCACGAGAGCTCGCGGCGCGCGAGCTCCGCGAGGAGACGGGCCTCACGGCCACGCAGATGACGTTCTTGGGCACCGTCGCGGTAGCACCGGGACTCAGCAGCCAAACGGGGTCGGCATACCTCGCCACAGCACTCACCGAAGGCTCGCATGCACGTGAGCACGAAGAACAGGACATGAGATCAGCGTGGTGGGAACGCACCATGATGGAGAAGGCGATGCGAGACGGCGTCATAGTCGATGCGCAGAGTCTCGCGGCCTATGCACTGCTACTGCTGCACGAGAAGAACACCTGACCAACGAGCGCGACGAAAAGGCGAATGGCAAGGTATTCGTTTGTCCCCGAAACGCACGAAAGGGGACCCGTGGTGTCGGGTCCCCTTTCGTGAAACGGTGTTCGGCGGCGTCCTACTCTCCCACACCCTGTCGAGTGCAGTACCATTGGCGCTGGAGGGCTTAGCTTCCGGGTTCGG
>JADGOX010000080.1 GCA_017882745.1 Mycobacteriaceae bacterium
CCGCGGACCAGGGCCACCGCGGGGGTGCCGTAGGTGTTCATCAGGCTCTGCGCCCAACGCTGTTGAAGTGGTGCGGTCATGGCAAGCCTCCTGAGGTGGGCACGGGGACGAGAGCCGCGGGAACAACCATGGTGCCGATGCCTTCGGACGTGAACACCTCGAGCAGCACCGCGTGGGCGATGCGCCCGTCGATGACATGGGCAGTCGGGACTCCGCCGGAGACCGCGCGCAGGCACGCCTCCATCTTGGGCACCATCCCCGCGGCCAGGGAAGGCATGAGCGTCGCGAGCTCAGCCGTGTCGATCACCGAGCGCAGCGAGGAACGGTCCGGCCAGTCGGTGTAGAGGCCCTCGACGTCGGTGAGCACCACCAACTTTTCCGCACCGAGGGCCTGAGCAAGTGCCGCGGCGGCCGTGTCCGCGTTGACGTTGTGCACGGTTCCGTCAGGGTCGGGGGCGATCGAAGACACGACCGGGATCCGACCGGCGTGCACCAGATCCAATACTGCTTCCGGGTTGACCCCGACCACGTCACCCACCAACCCGACGTCGACCTCTTCGCCGTCGACAGTGGCCGTGCGCCGTGCCGCGGTGAACAGGTGCGCGTCCTCTCCGGACAGACCGACTGCGAGCGGTCCGTACGAGTTGATCAGCCCAACGAGCTCGCGACCGACCTGTCCGAAAAGGACCATCCGGACGACGTCCATCACCTCGGGTGTGGTGACGCGCAGGCCGCCCTTGAACTCACCGACCAGTCCGAGTCGGCTCAGCATGGCGCTGATCTGCGGTCCCCCGCCGTGGACGATGACGGGATGGATTCCGGCGGTGCGCATGAACACCATGTCCTGGGCGAAAGCCCGCTTGAGCTCGTCGTCGACCATGGCGTTGCCCCCGTACTTCACCACCACGATCTTGCCGTGAAAACGCTGCAGCCAGGGCAGTGCTTCCACCAGTACATTGGCTTTCTGGGTCGCTGAAGCGAGTACTTCGTGTGACGCTGCGCTGCTCATGCCGACTCCCCCAGCCCTTCGGCCCCCGCCTGAATACGGAGATCCTGATACACCCCGGCCACAGCCGCGGCCAGCGCCTGCGGCCCGCCGCTCATCTCGCTCGCACCCGAGGCCAGCAGTAACACCGCGGTGTTCGCGCTGCTCGGCAACTGATCCTTGATCGTGGTCTCCAGCACCTCGTTCAGCGTCGCTGCGGTCGCCACCGCGTCGGTGGTCAGGACACACACCGCCCCCGGACCGTCAGCCATCCCGCCCACGGTCCAACCGTCCTCGTGCTCGAGCGCAGCCTGCGCGAGCACGCCCCGGCGACCGGCGACCGTTCGGGCCGCGGCTTCGCCACCGGTGATCCCGCCCGCAAGCTCGTGGACTGCCTCGGCGACGGCAAGGAGCAGTGGTTCGACCGCCGGACGGGCCCCGGCAGAACGCGTTGTGCACACCGCGACCTCGATCGCACCGGTCTCGGTTCCCCATCCGCTGAGAGTGCCCGCGAGCTGCTCCGCGCAACGGTGAGCAACGCCAAACGCATCGGAAACGGAACCGTCGGATATGCTGTCGGCTGAGTCCGAGTGCAGGAGCACGGCACGCAGTCGGCCGGTGGTGAGTACCTGCTGGGTCCAGAGCACCGCTGCGGCCTTGTCCTCGCGGCCGGCGAAGATACCTGCCGCAACCAGGTCCGGACCCTCGTTGACCAGCACGGCCACGTCGAGGGCCGCCGCGTCACTACCACCCACAGCTGGGCCTTCACGGCGTACGGCGGAGTCACTGCCGCTCACAGCGGCGGCCCTGAACCCCGCGGGTGCGGTCACGCCATGGTTGCGAACCAGTTTCACGGCGCCAAGCCCACCGTGGTGAGGCCGGCCGTCTCGGGCAGGCCGAGGGAAAGATTCATGCACTGCATCGCCGCTCCGGCTGTGCCCTTGGTCAGGTTGTCCAAAGCGGCAATGACGACGAGCAGACCGGCTTCCGTGTCCACGGTCACGCCCAGCTGCAGAGCATTGGAACCGAGCACCGCCCCAGTGCTCGGGAACTTCCCCGCTGGCAGCAGGTGAATGAAGGGCTCAGCGCCACAAGCGCTCTCATAGACCTCGCGCGCCCTCTCTGGACTGACTGTGGTGCGAGCGGTGCAGGTCGCCAGGATCCCACGAGGCATTGGCGCGAGCACGGGGGTGAAGGACACGGTCACCGGTGTTCCGGCGACCGCGGAGAGGTTCTGCCTGATCTCAGGTGTGTGGCGATGCGTGCCCCCAACCCCGTAGGCGCTGACCGATCCCATCACGTCCGAAGCCAGCAGGTGCGACTTGAGGGCCTTGCCCGCTCCGGAGGTTCCTGTGACGGCGACGATGTTCACGCGCGGCTCAATGATCCCTGCTTCCAACGCGGGCGCCAGGGCCAGACTCGCCGCGGTGGGGTAGCACCCGGGTACGGCGATCCGTGTGGCTCCGCGCAGTCCGGCGCGTGCACCTGGCAGCTCCGGCATGCCATAGGGCCAGCTTCCGGCGTGCTCGGTACCGTAGTAGTTGGTCCACTCCTCGGGGTCGGTCAGCCGGAAATCGGCACCACAGTCGATGATCACGACGCTTTCGGGCAGCGCGTTCGCCAGGGCCGCCGACTTCCCGTGCGGAAGCGCCAGGAACACCACGTCATGACCAGCAAGCTCCTCTGCGGTGGACTCCCCGAGCACCCGGTCCGCCAGCGGCAGCA
>JADGOX010000342.1 GCA_017882745.1 Mycobacteriaceae bacterium
GCACGGCCGGCTCGAGGTGCTCGGCGGGCACCCAGGCCTCGACCAGCACGACCCGGCCGCCGTCGTCCACGGCGTACACCACGCGGCCGAACCACCCGCCGCCGCGCTGCACCCACTCGGCCAGCAGCTACGTGCTCGGCGAGTCGCCGGTCTACCTGCGGTGGGACCACCGCGGCAAGCAGCAGGCCGCGCAGCTGGAGCCGGGCGACTCGGCCTATGTGGTGCCGCACGTGCCCCTAACTCTCACCACCCCGGACGGGCCGGCCGCGCGGGTGCTGCTGTTGCGCATCGGCAGCGCGGTCACCCTCGAGGTCCGGTTCGCACTGGGGGCCATGGCCGACGGCGGGCTCGGCCGCTACCTGGCCGAAGACCGCCGCTGGTTCGTCGACGAGGGAGACCGGTGATGTCCTTCGCTTCGCACCACCCCGTCCAGCACGGGCCGCGCCCATCCAAGTCCGCGCTGCTGCGCGCGGGCCTGCGCGGGCCGTCACCGGTCCGGTCAGTGGGCTGCCACGACGGCCTGACCGCCCGGCTAGTCGAGCAGGCCGGGTTCGAGGCGGTGTGGGCCTCGAGCTTCGAGCTGTCGGCCAGCCATTGCGTTCCCGACCCGAGCCTGCTGACGATGACCCAGTACCTGGAGGCGGCGCAGACGATGGACGCCGTGATCCGGATCCCGGTCATCGCGGACTGCGACACCGGCTTCGGGGCGTGCCGCTGGTAGCGGTTCCCACGACGTACGCCGGGGTCAGTGAGGCGACCCTCTACAACGCCGGCACCCGGATAGATGCTCATAGCGCTGCGCGGGCCATTCCTGGGCGCGGACGAGCCGATGGAAACCGTCCGACGAGGGTGCCAGTGTCGTCGAGGCGGATCGGCCCGTCGCTGATGGCCGGCAGCGGTTCGAGCGTGGTCAGCGCGTCGTAATTTCGATGTTCAGCGTGGTCAGCCGCTGCCGGCCGTCGGTGGGCCGTCCAGGCCCGCTTCGCGGGCCAGCTCGTCGAAGGCGGGCATGACGGCCAGGACGGACTGGGCTGCGGACTCCTGCGCTTCGGCGAGGAACCCGGGGTCGACCGGGTTCTTGTCGGCTCGTTTGTCGGCCTGGTGCTTCAGCAGGAGTAAGGCGACGCCTACGCCCACGGCGTAGCGCTCCTTCGGGCTGTCGAGGGTCTCGAGCTTCTTCGAGCGGCTCTCCAGGTACCTCTTCAACGGAGGGTACTCCTCGTTGAGGATGATTACGGGGATCTTGGTGTCGCCTAAAGCCGTCAGCTCGGCATACTCTCGTCGAGTCCCGGCCAGCACGCGCGCCGGTGTTGGGATGACCTCGCCCACGGTGATCCGTTCCCAGTTCTCCTGCTTCTCCGCGTTGCTCCACTTCAGGGCGCAGTAGTTGCCTTGGCTCGCGCCGCCCGCGGCGTCACCGGCGCCCTTGGGTTCGCCGCCCTGGATCTCGTCGGCAAGCTCGAGTTTGGTGGTGTGCTCGAGGGTGGGGCCGATACCTCCGCTGGCCTTGAACCAGCCGTCGAGGACGATCCGCAGCTCGTGGATGCCTGGTTCGGCCACATCGGGGACCGCGACCATGACGCGTACGCGTCCTTTGTGTCCCTTCCCGACGGTGATCTCCTGTCCTGCTCGGATTTCCGGGTGGTCACTGGAGACCTCCAACCGGCCGCGGCCTTCGAAGAAGGAGTCGACGACGTCGACTTTGTAGGTGATGGAGCGGGTGCGTCCGATGACCGCGCGGACGTTGTCCGGGCCGTCGATGCAGGTCGGGTCGGAGTGCAACGGGACGGGTTTCGTGCCGCCCCCGCCCCCTCCTGAGCGCCCACCTCGCGTTCCGGTCCCTCCACCGCCTCCCCCGGTGCCACCGCCGGGTTTGTAGCCCCGTACGTCGAGGGCGCGCGCGATGCGCCGTGCGATGTCGAGTGTCGGCTGGTCGTTGTCCCCACGCAGCGCGTCGCGGATCAGCGCATTGTTCTCGTCGCGCAGCGCGTCCCAACCGTCGAGGAAACCGCGCACGTCCTCCTCCAGCCGCAGCGCGGGGTCGCCGCGGACGAGTTCACTGCGGTCGGCGGTGAAGAGGCTGGTCCGCAGCCGGATGGGAAGGGCGTCCGTCTCGACGACGATGAGGACGCGGTCGGAGAGCTTGTTCAGCGCGGTCTTGGTCTTGAACTCCTGAGGGTTCCAGTGGTGGTGGACCTGGCCGTTGGAGGTGAACAGCACGGCGTGGTTGTGAGCGACGAAGTTGCGGCGTTCCCCTGGCTCTCCGCTCTTCTCGAAGAGCACGTAGCTCAGCGGCAGCTGGTAGGTGGTGCCTTTGTAGTGGAAGGGCAGCAGTTCCTCGCCCTCGCTGAGGTCGCGCCCGGTGCGCTCGAGGCGCTCCGCCAGCCCTCGCAGGGTTCTGGAATGCTTCTCACCGCGGGCGAGCAGGTTGGTGAAACGGACCGGCAGGACCGGGTGGTAGAGCCTGGTGTCGGTCACGGTGTCGAAGCTGCGTTCGTTGCCCTCCCACCTGCGGTGGAAGCCGTCGACGCGGTAGGAGACGAGCGCGAGGTGGGTGCCGGGCTCGAATCCGGGGACCTCGGCGGCGTGGCAGGACCAGGGCTGGCCGGGATCACCGGGCTCCTGCCAGGGGGCGTCGACGAGATAGTAGGCGGTGGCGCCCTTGACGTTGTCCCGCCACAGCACGACGGCGACGGTGATGACGTCCTTCTCCCCGGGCAGGAGCAGGTCGGGGTGGAGGCGGCTGACCAGGACGACCGCCTTGGCGTTGCGGAAGGTCATCGCCCCGCCCAGGCCGAACGCGCCCTGCAGGTACAGCGCGTCCTCCTTGTGGGAGCCGCCCAGGCCGAACAACGTCCGTGGCACGGCTTCGGGGCGCAAGCCGCAGCCCATGTCGCGGAAGACCGGGGTGAGCCGCTTCGTGGTACCCGTCGGTGGGTCCGATTCGCGGAAGGTCACGGTGGCCAGGCGGCTGCGTGTCGCGATGTCGAGACCGGCGAACAGCACCTCCGCGGCCTCGTGCGGGGACCGGTACGGCACGTTCTCGGGGGCGTGGTGGCGTTGCAGGGCGTACCGCTCCAGGACGGCGTCCTGCATGTTGGTGACGTTCTCGATGAGCTTGAGGTCGAAGCTGCCGGAGGTGCTCATTAAGCCGTGGTTGTTCCATTTGTCCCCGAGAGGCCGCTCGTGACGTGCACCGAGCGAGGCGGCGAGCAGGTCCTGGACGTGATCGGCGTCGGTGAGGGTGGCCGCGGCGAGGGCGGCCTGGACGATCTGTGATGCGGTGGGCACGGCGGGTCTCCTCGGGTCCGAAGAACGTCTCGATCCACGCCTGGTCGGTGGGGGTGCCCGGGCGTCCGAAGTGAGTGGCGATGGCGTGCAGGGCCATGAACTCTCTGGTCGAGGCAGTCATCCGCGGTCCGTTATCGCTGAC
>JADGOX010000081.1 GCA_017882745.1 Mycobacteriaceae bacterium
CTGGGCGCCGAACTCAAGGCGCTGCGGGTGGAAAAGGAAGCGGCCGAGCAGAAGTGGATGGAGCTCGCGGAGGCGCTGGGTTAGTCTCGACGCGCTGAGGGAACCGTTTCGTCGGTGGTTGCGTCTCAAGGGGTATCGACACGGGGGAACGAGCATGCCGGAACCGACCAGCGCCGGGGGAGC
Organism: Mycobacteriaceae bacterium; assembly: GCA_017882745.1. Lineage (GTDB taxonomy): Bacteria > Actinomycetota > Actinomycetes > Mycobacteriales > Mycobacteriaceae > X156. Next base: position 184 of record JADGOX010000081.1, read on the forward strand.
ATCGCCTGCGGTGCCCGTGATCACGGAGTGGACGCCGCTGAAGGCTGCGGCGGTGGCCGGGGACCTGCGGTTCGAGCCACACACGGCGGCGGCTGCACGCGGCCCGGCTGCGACATGCCCGCACAGTGGACGCAGGTCCATCACCTGGACGAGTGGCAGCACGGCGGGTTCACCGACGTCGACAACATGTGCCTGGTGTGCCCGTTCGATCATCCACTGATCACCGACGGAGGCTTCATCGTGCGCGTGGGCGCGGGAGGCAGGGTCGAATGGATCGCGCCGCGTCATCTCGATCCCGAACGAACCGCCCGTATCAACACCATTCATCACCCGCCGGATCTCTCCGATCCTGATCCGCCACAGTCGCTCGGCCACATCCCACTGGGATCAGGTGCCGCAGCCTAGTTTCGGGCCAGGGTGACCAGCGCGGGAATGAGCCACGTGGCGGACGGGCAAGGCTTATTCGGGTCCGCCGGGGTTGCATGCGGCCTGCACCGTCGCGGCGTAGCCGACGTCCAGACGCCACGCCTCCAGGTTCCAGGACGTCTTGTTGGGCTCGACGATGCGCGCGAAGTCCCAGTGGCAGCGGAATTGATCGGCCATCGAGGCAGTGGCGGCCGTCGGGGCCGCCCGCAGAACCTCCTGCCAGGCCTGCCCGAGGGCCGCATCTCCGGTGGCGGTGCGCCCGGACGCGGTCGGGTAGACGCGCAGCATCCGTCCCTTGCTGTCACTGGTCCACGCCACATGGTCGATGAACGGTGGCGCGGCCACAGTGGTTGTAGCCAGTGGGGTACTGGAGCGCGCGGTAGTAGATGGAGTCACCGACGGCGCGGGGGAGGGGGCAGGCACCTGCTGCGCGCACCCGGCCGCGCTCAGGGCAACCGCGAGGCAGCCCAAGGCTCGGCGAAGCATCACCTGGGAAAGCCTACGGCCCGAGCGTGAGCGGAACGGTCACCCGGGTCGAGCGCTGAGGTCAGCCTATCGACACCTACCCGCCAGTAACATGGGCGTTGTCAGCGCTACCCCTGATCCACGTTCTTCTTTGGAGGCTCCATGTCAGGCTCGTCCGGCGCTCCACAGGCATTCATCTATGACGCCGTCCGCACCCCCCGCGGAAAGGGCAGGAACGGTGCACTGCACGGCGTCAAGCCGGTCACGCTCACTGCCGGCCTGCTCACCGCGCTGGCCGAGCGCAACGACCTGGACACATCGCGCGTCGATGACGTCGTCCTGGGTTGCGTCTCGCCGGTCGACGAACAGGGTGCGGACATCGCACGTACTGCCGTCATGGTTGCCGGTTGGGACGAAAGCGTCGCCGGCATGCAGCTCAACCGCTTCTGTGCCTCCGGCCTCGAGGCCGTGAACCTGGCCGCCGCGAAGGTGGGCGCCGGTTTCGAGGACCTCGTCGTCGCCGGTGGTGTCGAGTCCATGTCCCGCGTCCCGATGGGAAGCGATGGCGGCGCGTGGGCCACCGACCCCGAGACCAACCTCAAGACCGGCTTCGTTCCGCAGGGCATTGGCGCTGACCTCATCGCCACCCTCGAGGGCTTCAGTCGCCGCGACGTCGACACCTTTGCCGCCACCTCGCACCTCCGTGCGGCCGCCGCCTGGGAGGCCGGGCACTTCGACCGCTCGGTCGTCGCCGTGCGCGACCGCACAGGGACACTGCTGCTCGAGCGTGACGAAACCGTCCGCCCCGGCACCACCGCGGAGGTCCTCGGCAAGCTGCGTTCGGCATTCGCCGACCAGGGCGCCATCGGCTTCGACTCTGTTGCCATCGACCGCTACCCAGAGGTCGAGGGGATCAACCACATCCACACCGGAGGCAACTCCTCGGGCATCGTCGACGGTGCCTCCGCGATTCTCATCGGCAACGAGCAGGCCGGCCGCGACCTCGGCCTCACCCCGCGCGCCCGCATCATCTCCACCGCCGTCATCGGCAGCGAGCCGACGATCATGCTCACCGGTCCGGCACCGGCCGCCCGCAAGGCGCTCAAGCGCGTTGGGCTGACTCCCGCGGACATCGACCTCTATGAGATCAACGAGGCGTTCGCCTCGGTGGTACTCAAGTTCCAGCGTGACCTCGATCTCGATCCCGAGAAGGTCAACGTGCTGGGTGGGGCCATCGCCATGGGGCACCCGCTCGGCGCCACCGGAGCCATGATCCTGATGACCCTCGCCGACGAGCTGGAGCGCCGTCAGCTCCGCTACGGCCTCGCCACGCTGTGCGTCGGCGGCGGCATGGGCATCGCCACCATCATCGAGAGGGTCTGACCATGACCAGTTCAGCCATCAAGTACGACCGCGACGATGCCGGCATCGTCACCCTGACCTTGGACGCGCCGGGCCGCTCCGCGAACACCATGGACTCACTGTTCCGGTCCTCCCTGGCCGAGGCGGCTGCGCGGCTCACCGCCGAGCGCGAGCAGGTCACGGGCATCATCATCACTTCGGCCAAGAAGACCTTCTTCGCCGGTGGTGACCTCAACGAGCTCATCAAGATCACCCCGGACACCACGGCGCAGTTTGCGGCCGAGGGAAACGAGATGAAGGGCCACTTGCGGGCGATCGAGACTCTCGGCGTGCCCGTCGTCGCTGCCATCAACGGCACGGCGCTCGGTGGTGGGTGGGAGATCGCACTGGCGACCCATCGGCGCATCTGCCTCAACGACCCGAAGATCAAGCTCGGCCTCCCCGAGGTCACGCTGGGTCTGCTGCCCGGTGGCGGTGGCGTGGTCCGCACCGTCCGGATGATCGGTCTTGCGGCCGCCCTGCCGCTGCTCACCGAGGGCAAGCAGCTGCGTCCGGCGCAGGCGCTCGCCGCCGGCCTCCTGCACGAGCTGGCCGACACCCCTGAGCAGATGCTCGCTCAGGCCAAGGCCTGGATCGCCGAGAATCCTTCCAGCGCACAGCCTTTCGACGCCAAGGGTTACACGATTCCCGGAGGCACGATCCGTGAGGCCGGCATGATGTTGGCCGCGGTTCCGGCGATGCTGGTGAAGAAGACGCACGGCACCATGCCCGCGCCCGAGGCGATCATCTCCGTGGCCGTCGAGAGCATGCAGGTGGACGTCGACACCGCCCTGCGGACCGAGACGGCCTACCTCGCCGAGCTCGCCGCCGGCCAGGTCGCGAAGAACATGATCGGCGCGTTCTTCTTCCAGCTCAACGAGATCAACGGTGGCGGTTCACGTCCCAAGGGACCCGAGAAGCGCACGCCCAAGCGGATCGGTGTCATCGGCGCCGGGATGATGGGTGCCGGCATCGCCCACGTCGCCTCCACCCGGGGCATTGAGGTCGTGCTGGTCGACGCCACCCTGGAGGCCGCCGAGCGTGGCAAGAAGCACGGCGCCGACATTCTCGACGCCCAGGTGTCCAAGGGGCGCATGGCCCAGGCCAAGCGCGACGCCACCCTGGCGCTGATCACCCCGGCCGACGACGTCTCCGCGGTGGCTGGCTGCGAGCTGGTCATCGAGGCGGTGTTCGAGGACCGCAACGTCAAGGCCACGGTGCACTCCGGAGTGGCAACGGCAGCACCCGAGGCGACCATCGCGTCGAACACCTCCACGCTGCCCATCACCGGGCTCGCCGAGGCTGTGCCCGACCCGGCGAAGTTCGTCGGAATGCACTTCTTCTCCCCGGTGCACCGCATGCAGCTGGTGGAGCTCATCCGCGGTGCGAAGACCAGCGACGAGACGCTGGCCTTCGCCTTCGATACCGTGCTCGCGCTCGGCAAGACGCCCATCGTGGTCAACGACTCCCGCGGGTTCTTCACCTCCCGGGTGTTCGGCACCTTCACCAACGAGGGCCAGGCCATGCTCGGAGAGGGTGTGCCAGCCGCGCGCATCGAGACCGAGGCGCTCAAGGCCGGGATGCCGATCGGTCCGCTGGCGATCTCCGACGAGGTGTCGATGACGCTGATGGTGGCGATCCGCAAGCAGACCCTGGCTGACCTCGCCGAGATGGGTCAGACCGGCGGAATGGCTGCAGACCACCCGGCTTTCGCGGTCACAGACCGGATGGTCGACGAGTTCGGCCGCCCCGGTAAGGCCAAGGGTGCCGGCTTCTACGACTACCCCGAGGGCGGCAAGCGTCAGCTCTGGTCCGGCCTTGCCGAGCATTTCGGCACGGAGAACGGCGGAGCCGAGCTGAGCAGCCAGGACATCCGCGATCGCTTCCTGTTCGTGGAAGCCCTGGAGTCGGTGCGCTGCATGGAGGAAGGCGTCATCACCTCCGTCGCCGACGCCAACATCGGCAGCATCTTCGGCATCGGCTACGCCCCGTGGACCGGCGGTGTCATCCAGTTCCTCAACGCCTACGGGCTGCCGGAGGCTGTCACGCGGGCCAAGGAGCTGGCCGAGCGCTTCGGTGAGCGCTTCACCCCGCCCGCCCTTCTGATCCAGAAGGCCGAGGCAGGCGAGA
>JADGOX010000082.1 GCA_017882745.1 Mycobacteriaceae bacterium
ACCGGCTACGGCCGCATCGACGAGCTGGTTCTCGGTGTCACCTGCGCCACGCCCACTGGGGACCTGGTGCTGGGTCGGGGTCCGGCCAGCGCCGCCGGACCCCGACTGCTGGACGTCGTCGTCGGCTCGGAGGGGCGACTCGGAGTCATCACCTCGGCCACGGTGGCTGTACGGCGCAAGCCTGCGGCGCAACGATTCTCCGGCTGGTCGTTCCCTTCGTTCGCGTCCGGGGCGGACGCATTCCGGGCACTGGCCCAGCAGCTGGGACACGGGGTGGCGCCGGACTCGTGCCGACTCTCCGACGAGGAGGAAACCTTCACCACGCTGACCTTGTCCGGCAGCTCCGTGGGGGCGCGGGCCTTGCGGGGCTACCTCCGGGCACGAGATCGCCAGCACGGCAGCCTGGCGATCTTCGGCTGGGACGGCACCGAAGCTGAGGTCAAGAGCCGACGGCGGGCCGCGGGGAAGCTGCTGCGGGCGCACGGCGGCATCCCGCTGGGCAGCGGCCCCGGTAACGCTTGGTCCCACGGACGCTTCTCCGGGCCGTACCTGCGCGACGAGTTGCTCGACCACGGGATGTTGGTGGAGACCCTCGAGACCTCGACCAGCTGGAGCGACCTGCCCCGGCTGCACCTCGCCGCCGCCGAAGCACTGCGTGAGTCGCTGGCCGCCCCGGGCAGCGACCCGATCGTCCAGTGCCACATCTCGCACATCTACCGCTCGGGCGCCTCGCTGTACTTCACCGTGGTCACCCGCCAGGACCGTGCCGATCCAGAAGGGCAGTGGCACGCCGCCAAGTCCGCCGCCGCCACCGTCATTGCCTCCCACGGCGCCCCAGCCACGCACCAGCACGGTGTCGGCATCGACCACGCGCCCTGGATGCGAGCCGAGGTCGGTGAGACGGGCCTGCGGCTGCTGCGCGCCATGAAAGACGCCGTCGACCCCGTCGGGATCCTGAACCCGGGGAAGATGCTGCCGTGAAGCTGCTACTGGTTGTGAGCCCCAGCTCGGGTGGCGGACGCGCGAGAAAGGCCATGCCAGCGGTGCTCCGCGCGCTACGAGCGACCGGCTGGGACGTAGACACCCATGTCACCCGCGACCTCGACGACGCGGAACACATCGCTGCGCAGGTTGATCCGGACACCGTGGTGGCCGCACTGGGCGGAGACGGCTGCCTGAGCCGGGTGGCCGCGGGCACCCGCACCTCAGGGGCAGTCTTCGCGCCCCTTCCTGGTGGTCGCGGCAACGACTACTGCGCCACGCTGGGCATTCCGTCCGACCCGGTGGCAGCAGCAGCGGCCCTGTCGGGCGCCTCGGAGCGCTTGCTGGACGTGGCGGAGCTCGACGGACGGACCGTCCTTGGCGTGATCAGCTGCGGGTTCGACTCCGAAGCCACCCGCCGTGCGAACTCCGCCAAATTCATTCGCGGCCACCTCGTCTATGCCTGGGCTGCACTGCGCACCCTCGCCACGTGGAAACCCATCGAAATCACGGTCACCGTGGATGGTGCGACACGGTCGTTCCGCGGCTACACGGTGGCGGTGGGCAACTCCGGGCGCTACGGCGGCGGCATGAAGATCGCCCCCGAGGCACGCATGGACGACGGACTGCTCGACGTGGTGACCGTGGCGCACAGCAGTCGCCGGCGCTTCCTGAGCGCGCTCCCGAAACTGTTCACCGGCACGCACGTGGACGGCGAGCTCGTCCAGGTGCAGCTCGGCCGCGAGATCACCCTCGTGGCCGAGCGTTCGATCGAGCTCTACGCCGACGGCGAGCTGGCCGGCACCGGTTCCTGCACCATCCGGGTGGTTCCGGCGGCCCTGCGCGTCCTCGGCGGTCACTGACCCCGTCCCCAACAGGGGTTGGGGACTCAGGTCAGGGCGGCCATCGTCTCCTCGTCGAGGGTGATCCCTGCCGCGCCGATGTTCTCCTCGAGGTGGGCGATCGACCCGGTGCCGGGGATCGGCAGCGTGACCGGCGAGGACTGCAGCAACCACGCGAGGGCCACCTGCGACGCCGTGACACCCAGACGCTCGGCGGCCTCATATGCGGGACCACCGGGCTCGGTCAGCTTGCCCGCGGCGATCGGGAACCACGGGATGAAGCCGATCTTGTTGGCTTCGCAGTAGGCCAGCACGTCCGCTGCGTCACGGCTGCCGAGGTTGTACATGTTCTGCACGGTGGCCACGGTGAAGACCTCGGAGGCGGCCTTGATCTGGTCGACCGAGACCTCCGAGAGGCCCAGCGCCTTGACCTTGCCCTCGTCCTGGAGCTCCTTCAACACGCCAAACTGCTCAGCGATGTCAACCTTCGGGTCTATGCGGTGCAGCTGGAAAAGGTCGATGGCGTCCACCTTGAGCTTGCGCAGGCTCATCTCGGCCTGCTGACGCAGGTACTCGGGACGGCCGACGGGGTGCCACTGGTCCGGACCCGTGCGCACGAGCCCCGCCTTGGTGGCGATGACGACGTCGCCGGCATACGGGTGCAGTGCCTCCGCGATGATCTCCTCGCTGACGCCGGGGCCGTAGGAGTCGGCGGTGTCGATGAAGTTCACACCCAGCTCCACGGCGCGACGTACGACTGAGCGGGCGTTCTCGCGGTCTGCAGGCTCACCCCAGATGCCCGGGCCGGTGATCCGCATGGCGCCGTAGCCCAGGCGGTTGACGGTACCCACGCCGGCGATGTCGAAGGTGCCACTTGCTCTTGCGTCAGGTGAAGTCATGTCCCGTGTAACGGCGCCGAGGCGGACGGCTATTCCTCAGGGGCAAGTGGCGGCTCGATTCGAGGCCCGCCAGAAACCACTCGGGACACCGGCCCGGGCCGTGGAAGCAGCTGGCGACTGTTCGCACGAACGCAGCAACCCCCGCCTGGCCGAAGCCTGACGGGGGTTGCCACTCTGGTGCGCTCGGAGGGATTCGAACCCCCAACCTTCTAATCCGTAGTCAGATGCTCTATCCGTTGAGCTACGAGCGCGTATTCAGTTGTGCCGGTACAAGTACCGACCCAGCGGAGGCTCCGGGATTCGAACCCGGGATGGGGTTTAAGCCCCAAACCGCATTAGCAGTGCGGCGCCATAAACCAGACTAGGCGAAGCCTCCCGAGCGTTGAGCGAACCCTACGGCCACCGAACGGGAAGGTTACACAGTTACGTACCTCCGGAGCAAAACGCCCTACTTCCGGAGCAGCCTGAGCAGCGCTGGCGGTCGCCCACCGAAGCCCTCGGCCTCCGACCCGGCCAGACAGATTCGTGGCAGGTCCCGCACGCCGGAGTACACGACGTAGCGGGGAACCCACTGCGGCGCGAACTTGTCGTTGAACTTGTACAGGCTCTCGATCTGCCACCACCGCGAGCTGAAACGGAGCAGCCAGGCCCACACCTTGGCCACAGGGCCTGCACCGATCTTCTCGCCCCGCTCCAATGCCGCCCGGAACATCGCGAAGTTCAAGGACACCCGACGCACCCCCAGGCCGGCTGACGCGGCGAGCACACTGGTGATCATCAGTTCGTTCAGGCCATTCTCGGCTTCCCTGTCGCGCAGCATCGCGTCCAGGGACAGTCCGTCCTCACCCCAGGGGACGAAGTGCAGCAGTCCCCGCACCTGCTCGTCCTGCACCGCCGTCACCACCACACACGCCGGGTCGACGGCAAGGCGGCCCAGGGCCATGGAGAACCCCCGCTCGCGCTCCGAACCGCGCCACTTCTTGCCCAGCTCGATCAACTCATCCAGCTCCTGGGTCGGCACGTCGGCCACCCGACGCACCTCGACGCTGTACCCAGCCCGTTCAAGCCGCGCCACCGCCTGCCGCACGCCCCTCATGGTGCGGCCCTGCAAGGTGAAAGTCGCCGCATCGACTACGGCCTCGTCACCGAGCTCCAGGGTGCCCAGGCCGTGGCGCGCCCAGAC
>JADGOX010000343.1 GCA_017882745.1 Mycobacteriaceae bacterium
GGTACCTATTCAGGTACTTGTTGATCAGGCTGGCGCCGTGTGTGGTGTGAGGCTGGTGGGGATCCAGGGGCCGTCGCCATTGAAGAGGCGGTGCAGGGCTTGGAATCGGGTGATGCCCCAGTGGGCGGCGGTGGACAGGTAGGACTGAACGACGGCGAAGTCGGCCAGTCCTTGCAGGGTTCGCCAGCATCCGCCTGATGATCGTTGCTGGACTTTGACGGGCCTGACCTGTCTTTCGGCGACATTGTTCGTGAAGCCGACGGTCAGGTTGGCGGTGAAGCGCAGGATGGTTTCGCGGTGGGTGTCGAACCGGGTGGCCAGGGTGCGTGCGTGTCCGGCCAGGACGCTGTGGTCGGTGGCGGGGTTGTCGGTCCGGGCTCGGGCCAGGGCACCGGTGTAGAGCCGGTCGATGGTGCGCAGTTCGTTCTCGGACAGTGCGTCTCGTCCGTCGACGCGGGCGGCGGTGGCGATGCGGTGGGCTTCCAGCAGGGTGTCGGCCATGGCCTTGGCCCACAGTTGCCCGGCCGGGTCGGCCTCGTGGATCCCGCGCAGATCCCTGAGCAAGTGGGCACCGCACCAAGCGTGCAAGACGTTGGTCAGGTGGGTGTAGCCGACGTAGCCGTCGCGGACCAGGACCTGCCCCGCTCCCAGGGCGGGCAGGACACCGCCGTCGTCGATCGTCTTGGCGGACCGGTCTCCGGTGTGCATCAACGTGAGGTGATCGGTGCAGGCCACGTGTACGAACCCGGTGCCGCCGGCGGCGCGGGCGAATGTCTCGTCCGCGTGCACCACCGGCGCGGACGCCAGCAGCTTCTTGACGGCGTCCAGGAACCCGCCGTCCCGGATCAGCATGGCGGCGCGCCCGCGCAGGCCCGCGGCGAATCCGGTGGATACCTGCATCCCGAGCAGTTCCATCACCAGGACCGTGGACCGGTGGACGGGCACGTGGTGGCCGATCACAACGTCGGCGACCCTGGTAGTGATCTCCGGCCCGTACTGGGTCGGGGCATTCACCCCAGCGGGGAACGCGCCCACAGCCTCCGCCAAGCAGCAGGGGCAGCACTTGACGTCGGCGGCGTACTCGGTCACCACCGGGTCCGGGACCGGGGGAAGATCGTGGACCTGACGGCGCCGCACCCCGACCACGGCTTGCTCGGCCAGCGACGCCCCGCACCGGCACGCCGCCGGGGCAGGGATACCGATCCGCTCCGTCGGGTCGTCGACCAGTCGCAGCGCCGTGCCCGGGTCTCCAGGCTGCTTGCCCGGCCTACGGCCAGACGCCTTCCGCGACGAGCCGCCCCGCGGCCGGCGGCCCGGTCCGTCCGAGGAGGGCGGCTTGGAGGAGTTCGAGGACTATCTGGGGTTGGAAGCAGGCGTCTGCCGCGGAGGGTGCAAGGGCTGTGAGGGGAGTCCGGCGTCTCTTGCGTACGCACTATCTGTAGTGGTAGTACGACGTAGTGTGACGATGGTGGTGGAGTCCGGTGGCTGTCGTGTTCAGCGGCTTCTCGTGCCGGGCGGGGAGACGACGTGGACGGTCCTGGGGGCGGACCGTCACCCGGTCGCCGTAGTGGAGGAGTACCTGGAGTTCTTGCGGGTGCAGGGGAGCTCTCCGAACACGGTGAAGTCGTACGCGCGGGCATTGGCGTTGTGGTGGCAGTATCTGACGGTCTTCGAGCTGGCCTGGGACGCGGTGCGACTGAGCGAGGTCGGTGGGTTTCTGACCTGGCTGCGCAGCGGTGACGGCCCGGACGTGTCGTGCATCCAGGCGCGCCCCGCTCGATTCTGCGAGTCGACGATCTCGGCCCGGCTGGCGGCGGTGATGTCGTGTTACGGCTACCACGAGCTCAACGGGGTCGAGCTGGGCCGAGACCTGTATCGGCTGGTCCATGCTCGTGGCGGGCGCTACCAGCCGCTGCTGGAGCACGTGGCCCGCCGGCGGGGCAGGCGTGAGGCCGTGGTGCGGGTGCGCCGACCACGTCGGGTGGCGCCCCCGATCCTGACCCCGGCTCAGATCGAGTTGATCTGCCGGTCCTGTGCGGTGTGGGAGTCAGACCTCCAGGTCTGGCGAGGCTCGGTCCGCGACCGGCTGTTGTGGCAGTTGCTGGCCGGGACTGGGCTGAGGCTTGGTGAGGCGTTGGGGTTGCAACACCGTGACTGGCACACCGGGTGCGGCGCCACTCCGTTCATCGAGGTGGTGCCCCGCGAGCACCCCCATGGAGTACGGGTCAAGGGAGGCTTCTACCGCAAGCTGTATATCGACGACGACCTCGACCGCCTCTACGGGGAGTATGTGTGGCAGCTGTGCGAGGCCGGCGCGGACCTGGAGACGTCCGACCTTGACACCGCCTACGTGTTCGTCAATCTCGGCGGCGGGCAACGGTTCGCGCCGTGGAAGCCGGACACCGTCTACGACTTGGTGAAGCGACTGCACCGGCAGTTGGGTGGGCAGGTCCCGGCTGGCTGGACGCCACACTGGATGAGGCACAGCCACGCCACGGCCCTGCTGCTGTCAGGGGTGCCGGTGCACGTGGTCAGCCGCCGGCTCGGACACGCCGACGTGCAGACAACCTTGGACCTGTACGCCCACGTCACCGACGACGCCGAGCTGCGCGCGGTGGCGGACTGGACGGCGTTGACGAAGGGCTGGCGGGCCGCCACGGCCGGGGCGTCGGGACAGAGGGGACGTTGTCCGTGAGCGGCATCCCGCATCTGCTGGACGCTCTGGACCCGGCGACCGGCAGCTACCAACCCCAGATGCTCTCCTCGATGTGGGCGAGTGTCCCGGCCGGCATGCAGCTGCAGGAGTACACGACCGCCACCGTTCCGCCACGGTATCGAGGAGCATTCCATCCCCTGAGCGGTCGCCGTGCGGGTCTTGACCTGTCGTCTTTGCCGCAGACGATGCGACAGGAACTGGGCTGGTGCATCTTCCGTATCGCCGAGGCGGGCGGTGTCCTCGAGATCGGCGACATGCGTCTGCTGGTTCATGGCCTCGGTGACGTCATCGACGACCTCGGCCCGAAGGCTCCACGGTCGTTGACCGATCTGTCACCCCGTGGCTGGCAGCAGCAGGTCGCCCGGTCGGTGCTGCGACACACCGGCGCGCTACCGGATGCACGCGCCGCCAAGATTGTCCGGAACAACCTGATGCGCTGCTACCGGCAGCTGTGGACCGCCTACGACCCGCGGCCGTGGTGGCAACACGAAGTCTGGGACCCGACCCTGGACGCGCGGATCCCTCAACGCGTCCACGAACCGCTGGGACGGCGATCGGTCAACTTCCTGCGGATACGCACCGGCTGGCTGCGCGCAGGCCTGCAGTGGTACGACAAGGTCGCCTTGGACACCGGCTTGCTCTGCTGGTCGACGATCGCCAGCAGGCTGACCGGGCTGGCAGTGTTCGACGCGTTCCTGACCGAGCACCAGATCGGCATTCCCTGGCTGGCGGACGAGCCGGTCGAGGTGCGAGTGCTGATGCTGGACTACCTCGGGCATGTGAAGGCGGCGCGCGTTGCGGCAGGTCCGAATCGCGGCCGGCCGTTGTCGCCGAGTTGCGCCACCAACATGCTGGTGGCGGTCGAGCAGTTCTACGCATTCATGACCGACCACAACGACACCGCGGCCGCGGCGCTACACGAACCGGGCTGGCTCCGGCTGGGCCCGGCCCACGCCCGCTTCTACCGGCACGGGGAGAAACCCCGCCAACGCCGGGGCCGACCCCTCGCGCCGATGGTCATCGAGGACGACGCCTTCTCCAGGATCATGGCCGGCATAGGACTGCTAGGCGACCCGCGCACCGAGGACGGCCTCGGCGAGGAACAGGCCATGCGGATCCTCATGCTGCTGGCTCGCACCGGACGGCGGGTCAACGAGATCCTCATGCTTGACCGCGACCCGCTGCTACCTCTGGACACCCCACCGATGCATTCGGGCGCACCGGACGCCTTCGTGGCCCGGCTGCACTACCAGCAGACCAAGATCGAAGACGGGCCGGACACGATCGCGGTCGATGAGGAGATCGTCGCGATCATCCACGCCCAGCAACGTTGGGCCGACCAGTTCCTCACTGATCACGGCTCACCCGCCTCCACGCCCAAGTACCTCTTCCTGGCCACCCGGATGAACCGCAATGGCGACCGGCCCTATCCGACCGGCCACCTGCACAACGCGTTGACGAAACTGGCAGCCCGGCTCGACATCCATGACAGCACGGGACGACTGGTCGACTTCCAGCGCACCCATCGGTTCCGGCACACCCTGGCCACGAGCCTGCTGAACGCGGGGGTCCCGTTGCACGTGGTGCAACGCTACCTCGGGCATGTCTCACCGACCATGACCATGATCTACGCGCAGACCCTCGAAGCAACACATGAACGGGAATTCCTGCGCTACTACAAGCTCACCGCCGATGCCCGCGAGCTCGGACTAGACCCCCGCGACGTCTACGACATGCTGCAACTGGACAAGCGGACCGACCGGATCCTGCCCAACGGCTGGTGCATGCTCCCGCCACGCAGCACCTGCGGCAAGGGAAACGCCTGCCTGACCTGCGACAAGTTCGTCACCGACGCCACCTGCCTACCCGAGCTCTCGCGACAACAATCCGCCACCGAACGTCTGATCGACCAACGCTGTCGGGCCTTTCGTGCACACACCGGCCAGGACCTCGACCCGAACAACATCTGGCTCGCTGCACGGCGGCAAGAACGTGACGCCCTGACCCGCATCATCAGCGCCCTGCAACACGTTCCGGCCGGCATCGACGGTCCAAGTGCGATCCGCGCAGCGGGAACCGCGGCCCGAACCGACACCCTCACCGACCGCCCCTGAGGAGCACGAGGCATGCGCGGCAACCCCGACAACCTCCGCAAGGCCGCCACCCGCAAGAGCGCGGCCACACAAGCGCGAGCCGAACAAGGACTCATCCAGATGCTGCACGAAGGCCAGCCCATCACCTTCCGCGGCCTCGCCCAGACCGCCGGTGTCTCCCTGGACTTCCTCTACCACCACGACGACATCCGTCAACGCGTCGAACACCTGCGCGCCCAACAGCAGACCCCATCAAACCGCCCCGTCCGCATCAGCGACCCCGACCATCCCAGCAGCGTCGTGCGCACCCTCACCGCCCAGCTCGCCGAGCTCAAGCGACGCCACCACCGAGAGATCCAAGAACTCCAGCAGGCCCTCGAAGCCGCCCACGGCGAGAACCTCCAGCTACGCCGCCGCCTCACCGCCGCGGCGACAACACACGACCACAGCACCGAGCTACGCCGAGAACCACTTCCAGACGCGTACGCAAACGCTCAACCTGCGCAGACACCGGAGTGAAGATCAACAACCCCAGATAACGA